>NZ_JBITBT010000053.1:0-57115 GCF_044452505.1 Amycolatopsis sp. NPDC051903
ACGACCGGTGGGCTGACGCCGGACCAGATGGCGCGCACACTCGAATCGGTCTTCGGCGACCGTGCTACGAGGGCTGGAGCGGCACTCGAGGACTTCGGCATGTTGCAGCCGGCGCTCATCCAGAACGTGCCGGACGAGGTTTCCGTTCACCCGGAGGTGACGCTGATCCGTGACCGGGCGGGACTTCGTGAGTGGGCCGCCGACATCACGGAAGGGTGGGACGGGCAGGACGATCGGGTCGACGCCGCGCTGCGGGCGATGCGCGACGAGCTGGCCGAGACGCCCCAGACCGGGCCGGCGCCGAGCGAGACGCCCCGGACCGTGGTGCCGGCACCGGGTGAGCCCGGATGGGTTCCGCGCAGCCGCAGTGAGGTTCGCGGGGTCGACGACGTGGTGCGGTTCGTCGACCAGCTCGACGTCGACAGCCCGTGGGACCAGGTCGCCGCCCGGGGCCTGTACGGGCAGTACGGGGACGCTGTCGACGAACGTCTCCGCGCCCGGTTCACCAAGCTGAACTTCGTCGACCCGTACGAGATGAAGAAGGCCGCCGACGCAGACGGCCAGGCGGCCGAGTTCGAGAGCGAGGCCACGGTGGAGCCCACCGTGGTCGCACAGGAGGCCGACCTGACGCTGTCGGATGAGGCGCTCGGCGACGCCGACACCGCACGCCAGCGCGCGGTGCAGGCCACCCAGTGGCGTCAGCAGCAGGCCCGCCGAACCAGCAATCGTGGTCCTGTCCAACGGCGCTGACGAAGAGACAAGAGGAGGGCCGCACCGGCAATTCGGTGCGGCCCTCGTTGCGTGTGCAGGGTGAGGTCAGCTGGTCTGCTCAGGCGTGCCGGCCAGCTCGGGGCCCAGCGGCACGGTGGGTTCGACCCAGTAGTCCGGGAACGGGCACTGCTCGAGAAACTTCACGCCGACGGAGTGGCGCTTCTGGTCGCACTTGTGGAACGGGCCGTCCTGCGAGGTGAGCTCGCGCCACATCGGGTCGAAGTAGTCGCGCCAGTACGTCGCTTCGATCACGCCGCGGCCGGCCTTGGCGAGCGCGTCCCGCACTTCGCGCCACGCTTCGCCCATGGCGCGAAGCCGCGCGACGGCGGCCGGGTGCTCCCACCACTGGGCACACCAGCGGACCCCGTTCGACTCCGCCATCGGGCCTTCAGCGAGCCGTGGCTGCTGGATCAGCACGAACCGCTCAACCCACTCGTAGAGCTCGGTGCTGCTCATCGGTTTCCGGGGCGGCTTCTTCTTCCGCTCACCTTCGGCGTCGCCCTCGCCGCCCTCATCTAGGTCGAGGTTGTCGTCGGGTTCGACGTCGCCGGGGCCGAGGCTGGCGAAGCTTTCCATGTCGGATTCGAGCGCGTCGAGCGCTCGGGTCGCCATGGCGGCGGCCGAGTCCGCCCGCGAGGCCGTGGCGCTGGCCTCGGCAACCTGGCGGGTCAGGGCCTCGATCTGGCGCTCCAGCTCGGCGATCCGCGCGTTGTCCTCAGCCACGGCCAGCTCCCTGCTGCGAAGCCGCGCCCTGGCCACCCTGCAAGGCCGTGACCAGGGGGTTGTCCGGACCCAGGTGTTCCAGCGCAGCCCTGGTGATTTCCTGCGTCGCGTGAGCGGAGTTCGCGGTGATCTCCGCGGCTTCGGGTTCGCTGTACCAGGGGTGCAGCCGCAGCCACGCCGGACGGGCTTCCTGGGTGAGGAGCAGCGCGTGGGTTTTGGGCATGGCCGCGATCTCGTCAGGGCGCATGATCTGTTCCCAGTGCTCGCTGTAGCTTTCCGAACCGCCTCCGCGCGAAGACGTGATGGACGTGCGGCCCACCAGGTGCGGTCCGACCAGCCGAGACAAGTGCTCGGCGAAATCCGGGTCACGGATGCCGGCACCCACCAGCACCTGGTTCGCGGCGTTGAACACCGACTCGAACCCGGCGCGGCCGAAGGCCTCGCGGCCCTGCTCACGCGACTGCAGCACGGCCAGCAACAGCAGACCGATCGAGCCGGCGTAGGTGTAGAGCGCGGGCAGATCGATCCGCAGCACGTTCGCCGCCTCGTCCAGGGCGAGGGTCATCGGCGGATCAAGGCGCCCGCCCTGGGCGGTGGCGGCCTGCTGGGCGGCCGAGAGCAGCTGGTCGACCAGCAGCGTCATGATCGGCCGACCGGTGCTCTCGGACTCCTTGGACAGCAGGTACAGCGTGATCGGACCGCGCTGGCCCCGGTCCTTGCGGCCCGGCGGGCTGACCATGTCCCACACCCGCAGCTCCCGGATCGGCCCGGCCGGCTTCACGCCTACCCAGGTCTCGGGCGGGGTGACCCAGCGGATCATCTGCTCGGACTCGAACGACGAGAGCGCGCCGCGGACGTTGCCCTCAATGCTCTGGCGGGTTTCCGGCGCCAGACGCTGGTACGTCGCGCGCAGCTGTTCGGCAGCGTTGGCCGCGTCCGGGTACTGGTTGGGGTCCATCTCGTCGAGCAGATCGATCGGTTCGTCGCTGGCCGCCGCGGCCCACGAGCGCACATCGCGCATCGTGCGGCCCGAACCCGCCGCGGCGAGGATGAGCCGGGCCAGCAGGTCCCGGCCCGAAAGCCACCAGAACTTCGTCTCGTCGCTCATCCGGTTCGGATCGCCGACCTCACGCATGATCGCGGCCGAGACAATCCGGGCCTCATCGAGTCCGCGCACAACCGCGAATGGGTTGTACCACCAGTCCTGCGGGGCGTAGGCGACCTTGGCGACGTCCATCGCGAACACCTCCCCGACCGCGGCGCGCTGGCGATGGGTCAGGGCGTAGACGTCGGGTTTGTTCGACGTGGCAACGCAGTGGCCGACGGCGGAGAGGATGGCGGGCACGATCACCGCCGAGGTCTTGTTCGACCGCGGCCCGAAGATCGCCAGCAGCACGTCCTCGAGGCTGCGGTAGACGTCGGTGCCGCCGACGTCACCGAGGTACTGGGCGACCTCGCGCACGTCGATCGAGCGTTCCGTCGTCGGGTCCAGGCTCGGGCGCAGCCGCACGCCGGCCGCGCGGGCGGCGTCCTCGTTGAGCGCGGGAATGTTCTGTGCCGAGGCCATCCGGTCGCGGCCATCCCGGTTGCGGCGCGCGTTGACCGCGTTCGCGATCAGGCCGACCGCGACCGCCAGGGCGAGCATCAGCAGCACGAACACCAGCCAGAACAGCCACGTGGTGCCCTGTGGGCCGATGAACCCGGCCAAGCCGGCGTGCTTCATCGCCAGCAACGACCCGCCGAAGCCGGGGACGTGGAATCCGGTTCCCGCGGCCGCGGCCTGGGCCGCGAGCCACGCGGCGCACCAGGCGAAGGCCACGAACACCACGAGCCCGGCGACCAGCCAGATCGGGCCGAACTGCGTCATGGCCGGCCGACTGGCTCGGCGATCCTCGACCACTGCTCACTCCCCTCGCTTCGACCAGTTGGTTTCCGCCCACGCGGTGTCGGTGTCGTAGAGCTTGAGCTCTTCCGGGTGCAGGGTCATCGTGACCGGCAGACCGGTCCGTTCACCGGCCTTGACCAGCAGCCGGCCGCGGCCGGGGTGCTGCTGCCCGCGGTGATAGGTGCCCGAGGACTGCCACGTGGTCAGCTCGTGGATCTCGGCCTCGGACAGGTTCGTGGGCAACATCTCGGCCTCGGCCAGCGGCATCCCGCCATAGATGTGGACCTGGCAGCGGCTGGCGATGCCCTTGGCCTTCTTCCGATCCTGCTCAGTGGGCAACGCCTCGAGGTCGGACATCGAGTGCGTGAGGTACACGCTCGCGACGCCCTTCTGCCGGTTGAGCCGGGTCATGGCGTCGCTCTTTTCCACCAGGCCGTGCCCGGTGCGCAGGGCACGCCACATTTCGTCCTGGTTCCACAGGATGTTGCGGCGCTGCCCGCCGGCCTCGGCGCGCATCTTCTGGGTTTCGACCAGGCCACCGCCCCACGACCAGGCGCACAGCATGGCCGCGGCGACGACCTCGTCGGCTTCGTCGTCGAGCGCGGAGATGTCCAGCGAGATCGCCGGGCAGTCCGGGTCGGGCCGGTAGGACGAGGGCCCGTCGAACAGACCCCGCAGCGCACCGTCGGCGAGGTTCTCCAGCGCGGCGATCATGTTCCGGAACAGGTCCGCGTAACGTTCCCACGAGGACACCATCAGCCGTTCCAGCGTGGCGACGGAGGGGTTGCGCAGGCCGTGCAGGACCTGCGGGATGACCACCTCGCCGCCCTCGGCAGCGTCGGACAGTTCCCGCAGGGTGCAGGTCAGCAGCAGCGATTCGGTGGGCTCAGGCGGGCGGCGCAT
The DNA here is from genome assembly GCF_044452505.1 of Amycolatopsis sp. NPDC051903. Taxonomy (NCBI): domain Bacteria; kingdom Bacillati; phylum Actinomycetota; class Actinomycetes; order Pseudonocardiales; family Pseudonocardiaceae; genus Amycolatopsis; species Amycolatopsis sp. NPDC051903. Next base: position 4,283 of record NZ_JBITBT010000053.1, read on the forward strand.
CACGATCGTGAGCAGCCCCTCCAGCACCGCGATCTGGCGCGCGTGGATCGTGTCGATCATCGCCTGCCGCTCCGGGCCCGCAGCCATCGAGCGGATCACGGCCTGCAGCGGGCCCGGGTCGAGCGGGTTGATCCGGTGGCGGCCGCGGCGGACTTCCAGCACCACTCCGTGCAGCGCGTGGACCAGCCGGGTGTACTCGCCCTTGAGGTCGGCCGGGTTGAAGAACTGCCAACCCATGCCGACCAGGCCCAGTGCGAGCCGCTTGGCGAAGGTGGACTTCCCGACCCCGGGCTGGGCCTGCACCCAGATGCCGGTGTTGGAGATCAGCCCGTCGATCAGCCAGTGCGCCGGGTGGAACCCGACCGGCTCGTGCGTGGTCATGTCGTAGCCGATCGGGACACCGCGCACGTCGACGCCCTGGCCACCGACGAACGGATACAGGCCCGCGAGCTGGGTAGTGGTGCCCTGCCAGCTCGCGCCGGTGCCAACATGCTGGGCGCGGCCGCCGCCCGGCTCGGCCCAGCCCCGCACCGGCGGGACCGGCATCTTCTTCAGCTCGGCGATCGGGTCCACGCCCTGCGTGCGCTTGGCGTCGAGCAGCTCACCCATCGACCGCGCGTACTGCTGCTCGTGCTCGGCCATGGCTTCCTCGGCCGAGCGCGACGGGCGACGCCTGCTCAGGAGCTTCACCGCGTGCCCCGTCCCCGCCGCGACAGCTCCGGCGGGTACACACCCGCCCCGAGCGTCGCGGCGAAACCGGCGGCCTGCCAACCCCAGCAGCGCCGCAGCCGCAGCTTCGAGCCCCGCGCGCGGCTCTCGACGTCGGAGACCGCCTCCGGCAGCCGACGCGGATCGGTGACCGTGGTGGTCACATAGCAGCCCCACAGGCCCACACCAGCGCCGTGGGCCTGCTCGACCGCGGCCTGGCGGGCGCGCTGCTCGTCGGCGCGGTCGGCTTCGCTCTCGTTCATCTGCCGGCGGCGGCGCAGTTCCTTGCGGAACCCGGACCCATCGGCTTCCTTCTGCACGACCTCACCGGCGCGGTCAGCGGGAATCGCCTGGTAGGTGATGGTTACGCGGCGGTGGTAGCGACCAGGCACCATCAGCGGCGCCAGCACCGAGGAGGCGACGTTCTGCTGCGGCAGCGCCGACAGGCCGTAGCTGACCGACCAGCCCGAATCGTGCTGCAAGTAGTCGTTGGCTTCGTGCATCTTCACCGGCCCCGCATCCGCCCACGCCAGCAGCTCTTGGCGCTCCGAGAGCCGGGAGAGCTCCGCACGCGAATCCGGGTCGAAGGCCGAGCGCAGCAGGTGGGTCCACTCCCACACCTGCAGGCGGCCCAGCACCGACACCCCGGTGAGGCCCAGCTGCTGCTCGATCCCGACCAGCACCCGCGCGACCTCGGCGACCGCTTCGGCGGTGTCGGCCGGCGGCTGGGTGGCCTGGTACGGGTCGAAGGTGATCGACACGCGGGTGTAGACGTCGGCGGTCGTGCCGCGGTGGGCCGCGGCGATCTCGCGCAGGATCCGCTGAGCGGTGTGCGGCGAGGACGGGTCGATGTTCTGCTCGACGTAGTCGACCATCTCGGTGCCGTGCGCCGGGGTGGTCTCGACCGTGATCGCGACCCACATCACCGTCGGCTGGTAGCCCAAGCTGGCCAGCCACTCGGCGAACTGCCCCACCCACAGGTCGGTGCGGCCCGCGTCCGAGAGCACCGTGCCGACCGGCGCGACGCGCAGCGCGATGGTCAGGCGCCCGGTCCGGCGGTCGACGAGGACACCGAACGGGCGGCCCAGACCGTCCTCCGCCGAAATCGGCATCACCGGCGCCAGCACGCCCGGCAGCTCATGCCGGCGGGGCGAGTCGGTGAGGACACCGGATTCCCACTGGTCATAGCCCCGCGAGCGAGCCCGCCACGACTGGAACAGCACCACGACGACACCTCCGAGCGACACCCCGTAGCGGGGAGCCGGAACGAGGGCGGTGACCAGGAACAACGCCACCGCCAGCGCCACCACACCCAGCGCCGCGAACGGCAGCACACGCGAGGAGGCGAGGATGAAAGTCACGAGCAAGGCCGCGAAGGCGCCCAGCACAGCGAGGGTCTGCCGCTCGTTGAGCTTGCCCAACCCGTAGCCGCGGGCGGGGCGCCAGCCGCCGTACAACCGATCCGACATTGCCTAACTCCCCTGCTGGCCCGAGCCCGGATCGCCGGGTCCCTGCGTCATCTGCTGCGCGGTGGTGTTCACCGCGGACTTCGTGGTCTGCACCGCACCGGACGCGGCCGCCGCGATCGGCCCTGCCGCACCGCCACCACCGGCGGCCGCGGCGGGCCCGCCCGAGGATCCGACCGGCTGAGCCGCCTGCTGCGGCCCGGTTCCGCCGCCTTGCCCGCCCTGCGGGGCGCCGGCCATCGCCATCTGCGGCTTCGGCTGGCTCGCGCCGGTGTCCTGCTGGTTCGATCCCGGGCCGTCCGGCGAGGTGTTGCTCGCACCCGGCCGCAGCGGGTCGGTGCCGTTGTTCGCCGGGGCGATCCGCATCGAGCTCGAGGAGCTGCCACCGCCACCCGAGCCCGGGCCGTTGGCGGACATGAACTGCATCATCCCCATGCCGGCCGTCCCGGCCGCGGCCATCGCGCCCATCCCGCCGCCACCGCCACCGGCCGTGGTGAACCGCTGCCCACCCCAGTCGAAGAACTTCATCATCGCCGGGAGCGCCACAATGGACAGCGCCATCGTGCAGGCCCCGCCCAACAGAGCCGTGATGTCCTGCGCCTTGGACACGAACCCGAACCCGACGACGTAGATCGCAGCGGCCACAGGCTGGTAGAGCAACAGCGCCAGCGACCACGATGCGATCTTCTTCATCCACGGGCGCGTGCTGTCGGTCAGCTGCCCCGACGCGGCCACCGGGATCAGCGCCAACAGCACCGCCACCCCAGCCAACCGCGCAATGCCGAAGATCCACTGAGCGGTGGCCAGGCCCAGGAACACCAGCCCCATGAAGAAGGCGATGCCCAACGTCCCCGCGGTCGAGTTCGCGTTCCCGGTGGTCACCTGGTCGCTGAGGACCTGGCCAAGCTTCTTCGAGAACTCGTCGATCGAGTTCCCCAGCACCGTGTGCGCCAACTCAACCCCGGCCTGGTAGATCGAGACCGCCACTGTGGCTCCCAGCGTGGTCCACCCGGCATACGCCCACAGTCCCACCCCGATATTGATCATCGGGTTCGCTTTCCGCTGCACCATGACCTGGATGCCCTGCCAGATGATCGAGAGCATCAGGATCAGCGCGACCACCGGCATGAACAACGTCCGGACCTGGCCGATCCCCGGCGAGGTCAGCAGCGAAGACTGGTCTGCCTGGGTCCACCACGTCAAAGCCTTGGCGATCAGGCTGACCGCACCTTCGCAAATCGAGCTAACAATTTTCGCGAAACCGCTCTGGACCGCCTCGCCAACATGGCAGCTGACGTCGATCAAGCCACAATCAGGCATTACTGAACCTCCCCCAGAGATTGGTAGCCCGCCGTCGACTGAATGATCCGGGCTTTCGGCAGAGGAAGGGTGACCTTCCAATCACCCTGATTCCACTGCAGTGTGTAGGTCAGTGCGCCGAACCCGCCCAGCTCCGAAGCCTGCTTCGTGCGCGCAGCCAGATCCACCGTGACCAGCCCAGACTCGGGACTACCCGCCGAGATCCGCCAAAACCATTCCTGCGGAATGGCGTCGCCAGGAGTGGCGTCAGAAGACTGCGTCTGCAGCTGGCTGAGGGTTTCCTGGTAATCGCCGACGGTTTGCCGCTGGAGCGTCGGCGTGTAAACAGCTTCACCTGCAGCCGATGCCAGTCGGGCGCCGAGGTTGACGGACGCAATTACGGCGCCCATCGCGTTTTGCGTGAAGCCCGACGCGAGGCCGTAGCCCTGCTGGTGCGGCCCGTAGCAGGGCGAGGTGGGCACAGGCGTGCCATCGGGGGCATGGTCCCAGCGCAGGCCGCAGTCGTTGGCGGGTTGGGTTGCCGGCGCCGAGGACGCCACAGGGGGCACCACGGGGGCAGGTTGTGCCTGGTCAGGGTTGCTCTGGCCGACGAGGAACGCGACGACTCCCACGACGACGAGCAACATCACGACCGCCGGGATCCACCACCGTGCACGCATGCGTAAACACCCTCTCCTAGCTGATGACCCAGCCGACAAGGCTGCTGGCGCCCATGATCAAAGCGACGCCGACCACGATCCAGGGGACCGACATCGCGCCGTCGACGGCGATTCGGTTCGAGTGCCGGCGGCCGCCGGCCATCATGATCCCGGCGACGACCATCGCCGCGACCGCCACGACCAGGCCGCCCCACTTGAGCACGCCGATGAGGAAGGTCCCGACCTCGCCGAACTTGCCCTTCGGCGTGATCGGATCAGAGTCCGGCGGGTCGATGGCCAGGAACGTGTCGACCAGGTAGTGCAGGTGACTCATGAGTACTGCCCTTCAGGGGTGGTGAGGTTGACGAACCGTCCGAATGGCCCGGACGGAGGCTGAGTGGGTGCCGGCCGCTGAATGCGCGCGACTTCCTCGGCGGCCGCCCACGAGGAACGCAACGCGGCCAGGACTTCCGCGCGAACCGCGGCCATCTTCTTCGGCAGTTCCCCTCGTCCCGGCTGTTCGGGGAGCTTCACCCAGTCCGCGAAGAACGGGACGTGCACGACGTCGTGCACGTGTGCGGTCGCCGAGCGGATCTTCGCCCTCGACAACGAGGGGATTGGCCCCGGGACGGTGTGCATGACTACGAGCAGCGGCCGGCCGACGATGAAGCTCAGCGCGCGAGGCAGCTGCTTGTCGTTGGCCGAGGCGTGCACGGAGGTCACCAACACGTCGCAGTACCTCTGCTGCGGGGTCAGGTGAATCGTCTGCGCCGGTATCGCGCCGGCCAGTAGACGGGTGAGCGTTCGTGCGCCCACTCCGCCGACCACGCCGGTCACCCACACCGGCCGCGATTGCTGAGGCTGTGTCACAGCCCGCCTCCCTTCCAAGTCCCACGCCCGGAGCCGACGTCAGTCGGCATGCTCGGGCTCACACATCGCAGCATAGCACAATTTAGCACTTCTAAAGTCATCTCAAGACTTTTTAGGATTTCCTGGTACTATCCGTCGCATGACGTCACCGATGCAGGTAGTTGGCCTGCGCACGGGGAGGGCTTGAGGTGAGCTATGTTCACTGCGGTGAGCGCGAACAAGGACGAGTCGGGCAGCGAGCTGCCACGCACCCTGGACACCAGCCAGGTGGCCGAGCTACTGAGGATCAGTCCGGTGCATGTGACCCGCTTGGCGCGGGCCGGCAAGCTCCCCGGGACGAAGGTCACCGGGCAATGGCTGTTTCTCGAGTCCGAAATGCTCAAGCTCCTGAAAGGCGAACACCCCTCCGACTAACTGCCGCGCTCGTGGCGCTTGGCAGCGTCGCCCTCGTATCCGGGTGCGGTGCCTCCTCTCCGTCTGCACCGGATCACTCTCTCAGCGTAACCTCAGGGCCCGACACTCCAAGGTCGACTTCGACAAACTCGCTGGTCAACGCTAGTCCGCAGGACGTCTGCAGCGATCTTGGCATCGCCTCGGTTGCGGGAGACACCAGTGTCGACTACGGCCCCGCCGACGCACGGCGCCGCGCCGCGCAGCAGTACGGCACGCCGGCCCTGCAGCAGCAGTGGGCCGGGTCCGGGCAGGACCAGCAATGGGACGCGCTCAAGGCCGCGCACGCCCGCATCAACGCCACGGCCACGCCGGTCGGTGACGACCTCCCGCCCGCGCAGAACGGCCAGGCGTCCGCCGCCGCGACGATCACCCCGACCGCGACCCTGCCGAACGGCCAGCACCAGCCGATGACCACGTTCGTCATCTACTGCGGGCTGCAGCAGGTCAACGGCGCGTGGCGGGTCACCACGGTCAACCTGGCCTGAGGGGGAACGCCATGCGCAAGGCCGTCATCCTGGCCGGCTCGAGCTTCGCGGTGATCATCCTGGTCTTCGGCGCGATCCTGGGGACCGTCACCGACTCGGCCGCCCAGCAGATCAACGTCGGCGCGCCCGTCGAGCTCAACCCCGACGGCCTGCCGCCCTGGGCACCGGACCTGCTCAACAGGTACGGCACGACCTGTCCCGAGGTCACCCCACCGGTGCTGGCCGCGCAGATCGAGGCCGAGAGCGGCTGGAACCCGAACGCCGTCAGCCCCGTCGGGGCCCAAGGCCTCACCCAGTTCATGCCCGGCACGTGGGCCACCTACGGCACCGACGGCGACGGTGACGGCAAAGCCGACCCATTCAACCCCGCCGACGCCGTGGCCAGCCAGTCCCGCTACATGTGCCAGCTGGTCGCGCAGGTCAAGGCCGCCAACATCAACGGCGACGTCCTCGACAACGCCCTGGCCTCCTACAACGCTGGGTTCGGGTCCGTGAAGATCGCCAACGGCATCCCGCCCTTCCCCGAAACCCAGAACTACGTCGCCCGCATCCGCAGCCTCATCGGCAAATACTCCAAGAACGGCAACCAGATCGGTGGGGCGGCAAGTGGCGATGCCGCCGCGGTGCTCGCCGCCGCGAGCAAATGGGTCGGCACCCCCTACGCCTGGGGCGGCGGCACCCTCAATGGCCCCTCCGGAGGCATGCCCCCCGACGTCGGCGTCATCGGATTCGACTGCTCCAGCCTGGCCCGCTACGCCTTCTACCAAGGCACCGGTGGCAAGATCACGCTTCCGCGCACCTCCGCCGCCCAGTACGCCGCCACCATCAGCCGGCCCGTGCCGAAAGACCAGCTGGTCCCTGGCGACCTCATGTTCTGGGGCAGCTCCCCCGGCACCATCCACCACATCGCGATCTACATCGGCAACGGCCAGATGATCGAAGCGCCCCAGTCCGGCCAGACCGTGCACATCACCGGGGTCCGGCTCACCGGCGACTTCCTCGGCGCCACCCGAGTCCTCTGACCAGCCGAAACGCACCACCTACAGGAGGGCGCACTACATGACGAGCTACGCGCTTAGCGTCACGTTCGGTCTGCTCGGCGCCGTCACGACCGGCGCCGCGACGGTGACCATGGCCTTCGCCGGCCGCAACAGCAGTCATCCTCGCCGGCCACGATGGGTTCCCTGGGGCTTTGGCGGTCTGCTCGGCGGAGTTTTCATCGTCATTGCTTTGGTAGTAGCGGTGCCTACTTCGTGACGTCGAGCCGATTCGTCTGACCAGGGAAACCGACCTTCTGGGAGGGACCGCGGAATGCAATTTCGGCCACCAGTATCGAGTGAAGATTCTCTACCTGTCACCACCAACCTGAGGAAGGCTGTCCTGTGACCGCCTACACGGTCAACCTCGTACTGCAGACCGCCTGTGCCGTCGGCCTCTTGGTCGGCATGGTGGCCGTCATGAAGACCACGCCCGTATGCACCGGCTTTGGCGCGCGTGGTCCGCGATGGCCCTGGTTGGTCATCTGGATATCCTTCCTCCCCGGCGCCGCGGGTCTGGTCGTAATGCTGGTTTCTCGGTGATCAAAGAACAGCGAAACTCCTCAGGCCGGCTCGGCGCCGCCGGCCTCGATGCCACCCGAGTCCTCTGACCAGACCAAACCCATTCGTGGCCGCTACGCGGGAATCGGAGTGAAGCCGAACTCGCGCAGGACCTGCCCGTTCTGCGCGTCGTTCCACGCCTGCCCGATGAACTCGAGGGCGTCGGCGGGCAGCTCCTCCGGGTCGGCCCAGAACAGCTCGGTGCACTTGTGCGGCTCGCGGATCTGCGGTGTGCCTTCCCACGACCGGGCGGTGAAGAAAATGTCCACCCGCGGTTCCTGCGAGTTGCGGAACATCGTCCCGCCCGGCCGCAGGCCGTCCGGATCCAGCTGGATGCCGAGTTCCTCGGCGACTTCGCGCACCGCACACGCGGTCGGGGTCTCTCCCAGATCGACGTGGCCGGCCGGAAGCCCCAGCTGCCCGTCCGCGTAGCCGGACCCGGCTCGTCGCATCAGCAGCACTTTCTCTTCCATCAGGTCGCCTCCGCGATCGACTTCCTGGACGAGGAAGACGTGCACGGCGAGGGGATAGCGGTCGTGCTTGGTGTCGAACACGTACTGTGGGGCGGCCATGGGTCTCCTCAGCTGGCGGTGGCGAGGGCTTGCGGCTGGACGGAGCGTGATCCGTCGACGTACACGGTAATGCCCTTGCAGCCCAGCTCGAACGCGGTGGCGTACGTGTCGTACACGTCGATCGAACGCGCCGAGGCGGGCAGGTTCACCGTCTTGGAAACGGCCTCGTCCACGCAGGTCTGCACCGCGGCCGCCATCGCCAGATGTCCGGCCGGGTTGATCTGGGTTGCGGTCGCGAGCACCGCGCGCAACCGCTCGGGCAGCGTCGAATCGACCGGCAGCCGGCCGTGGACGGCGACGAAGCCAAGCACATCAGTCCGGCCCGCGGCCTTGAGCACAGCCACGACATCGGCACGCCGGCGGCCGACGACGTCGTCGGAGAGCCGAAACAGCGGCTCGATCCCCGTCGACGCACGCACGACCGGCGCGGACCGCCCAGTCGGCGGCACAGCGATCGTGGAGGAGTTGCGCAGCAGCCCCGTCGTGGCGATCTCGTCGGCGAGGGCAGCCCAGTCGCCGCGGGTCACGCTGTCCACCTCGAGGGCGGCGAAACGACGCAAAAACGCGGGGTCGGCGTAACGGGAGCGGCCACCGAACACGGCCGGGCAGCCGCCGCGGGTGCGGGCGAGGTCGACGGAGGCGCGCTTGGAGGTGTAGTTGACCAGCGCCAACACCTCCTGCGCCAGCCGCCGGCCCTCAACGCTGTCGTAGGGCAGCCCGGCCGCGAGCAGCAGGTCGGCCAGGCCGCACACACCGACACCGATCTTCCGTTTGGTACCCATGACCTGCGCCGACACTGGCGACGGGTAATGAGCCAAGCTCGCCTCGATCGCGTCGTCCAGCGCCCGAACCAGCGTGCGGGTCGAATCGGCCAAAGCCCCGAGGTCAACCGGGACGGTGGCATCGCCGGTGTAGAAACGACCGAGGTTGAGGTACCCGAACTGGCAGGTTTCCCCGGCGACCAGGCCGACCTCCGCACACGGCGCGGTCGAGACGTACTCACCGACCTCAGGCGTAGGGTTGGACTCGTTCAGCCGGTCGGCGAACAGCAATCCTGGATCGGCACAGGCGTGCGCGGCTTCCGCCGCGGCGATGAGCAGGTCCCGCTCCCGACCCGGGGAGCCCAGCGCGGCGCGCATCTGTGCGTCGGTGACGTGCAGCGAGATGTTGAACTTCCAGGCCTCGCCGCGGGCATCCGCGCCGAGCTTGCAGGCGATGAACTCCTCGGCGGCCGGGTGATCCATGGACAGGACGGCCATGTTCCCGACCGGTCGTTCCTCACTGCCGGACGCGGCGCCGGCGACGGCGATGTCGTTGAGGTAGCGCAGCACCCGGACCGGGTCGTCGAGTTCGTCGAGGTTGAACCCGGTGCCCATCCCGGCCCGGTGGTAGCCGTCCACCACGGTTTTGACCTGGGCGAGGTCGCCGCGCAGGTCCACCGGCGGCACCGCGCACGCGGCCAGCGGCCGATCGCTGTGCCGTCCGGCGTTGGTCATGATCGGGGTGGAGAACACGATCCATTCGTTGTCCAGGGCCCAGCCGAGCCGTTCACCGAACGCGGCCGCGCCGGCCGGATCGAAACGGGCGTCCGCGCCCTCGATTGTGGCGACGATGCGGGTCACCATGTCCTGCGCGGTCTCGTGCTCGGAGATCATCCGGCCGGACCGCAGGTAGGCCTCCAGCCGCGGACTGGTGGGGAATGTCGAGCGGTACACGGTGTTTCCTCGTCTCCCTGAGGTTGATCGGATGGCGCCGCATCTGGCGCCGGGAGATCGAGAACACCGCGGCTCGGGGGTGGGCAACTAGGCTGAGGGCCAACTCACGGTGCATTCACGCACACTCACGGTCCCCAAACGGTGGAGGCGGCGATGACGACGGGCACGACCAGCACCGGAGGGCCGGAGGCCGAGGTGAACGTGTTCGCCGTCGAGCTCGAGCGCTGGCGCGATGTGCGGGGGTTCTCCCGCGCTGCGCTGGCCAAAGCGATGGGCTACGACCGCTCCTACGTGTCCAAGGTGCTCTCCGGCGCTGAACGCCCCTCAGAGGCTTTCGCCGGGCACGCCGAGGCTGCGCTGCGTGCCGGCGGGGCACTGCGCACCGCGTTCCGCGACTTCGAAGCCCGTCGTCCGGCCAAAAGCCGGCCCTCAGCACCGCCGGCGGCCGACCCGACAGCGGCCGGGATCGGGAGCCTGGTGGTCGATCACGACGACGCGACTTTGCGCTACGACGACGGGGTCTACCGGCTCACTCAGCGCCGCCACCTGGTCAACCAGGGCTCCGAGCCAATCACCCGTTACCTGATCCGCATCTCAGTCGACCGGTTCCCCGGCGACCCGGAACGGTCGAACCAGCTCTACTCCGAGAATCCGCTCGCCTGGGACGAGATCGACCTGCACGCCTGGCACGGCCAAGGCCGAGCCAACCCGATGGACTGGACCGCCCACCACGACCGCGACGCCTTCAAAGAGGTCTGGCTGCTCTTCGCCGGTGAGCACGGGCATTTTCCCTTGTACCCCGGGGAATCCTGCTGGATCGAGTATGAGTACACCGTGAGCGAAGTGCATTGGGGCAACTGGTTCCAGCGCGCCGTGCGGCTGCCGACCCGGACGTTGTCGGTGTGCCTCGACTTCCCAGCTGACCTATCGGCCGCGGTATGGGGACTGCACACCTCGATGACCGCGCAGGCCATGCCATTCGCCACCGCCATCGCCCGCGACGACACCGGTGACCGGCACATCTTCTCCTGGTCGTGCGAGGACCCGCCGCTGCATGCGCGCTACCGGCTCGAATGGGACTTCCGGGGCCGCGCCACCGCCGTCGACGGGCCGCCGCCCGCGCCGAGCGAGGTGATGGCCTCCCTCGGCATCGTGCAGGCCACCGATCCCGCGCTGCGCCGCGTTGCTCGCCGCTTCGATCTGCCGGCCGAGGCCGAGGACGCCCGCCGCGTAGTGACCGCGCTGAACTCGGCCGCCGAGCGCGTCGCCCAGGCCCACACGTTCGGCAAGGGCATGGGGATCGCCGCACCGCAGATCGGGATCGACCGGGCCGCGGCGATCGTCCGGACTCCGGACGGCGAGGCAATCACCCTGTTCAACCCCACCATCATCGAGTCCGCCGGCGAGATCGACGAGCAGTACGAGGGCTGCCTTTCCTTCTTCGACGTCCGCGGCCAGGTCCCGCGCTCACACGTGATCCACGTCGAGCACACCACCATCGACGGCCACACGAAGATCACCGTGTTTGAGCGCGGCGTCGCCCGCCTGATCGCCCACGAGGTCGACCACCTGCATGGCACCCTCTACGTCGACCAGATGCGGATCGGGGTCGAGCCGATCCCCGTCGAGCAGTACCGCGGTACCGGAACCACATGGAAATACTGATGGCCCGCGCGGTGATGCCGGCGAGTGCTTGGCGCAGCTCGGGCGCCACGGGGTCAGCCGCGATCGATTTCGTCCAGCCGTACGGCGAGGTCCGTTGGATCGCCGACGAGGACCTTGGCGTCGCCCAGGAACAGCTCGCCGGTGTCGCGCAGGTTCTGGTGCTCGGTCGCGGCAACCAGCCGCTCGCGGGCTTTCGGATCGGTGTCGGCGCCGGCGTCGCGGACGATCCGCGCGGCATGCTCAGCCAGCTCGATCGCGATCAGCTCGGCCTCGATCTTGCGCTGCGAACCACCATGGGCGACTCGCTCGCCGTGCTTGCGTCGCGCTTCGGTCGCGACGGCAAGCAGGCGGTCCGGGTCTCCCCCGACGTGTACGAGCAGGTCCCGGGCGTAGGAGTCGACCAGCCGTTCCCGCCGGTCGAGCACCCGTTCCTCGCCGCGGCCGCCGACAACCATCTCTCGCGGGCCCGGTCCGTGGTCGTAGAGCCGCAGGTTCAGCGCGGACATCCACGCATGCAAGTGATCACCGGATAGCGGCTGCTCGGATGAGGGCACGCCCACCACCGTAGCCCGGGCCCACACCGGCCGCCGGGGAGGACACTGGGCCGCCGCTCAGGGCGCATGCTCCGGCTGCTAGCCCCTGTCACGGGCCTAGGCCGCGGACCGGATCTGGTCGATCAGTTCGTCGAGCTCGTGCTCGGACGGGACGTCGATCCCGGTCCGGCTGATCGAGCGAAGCAGCTGCCAGCTGCGCCACCACGCACGTGGCGTGCGCGTCGAGGTGGTGTGCTGCGTGAGCGCGGGGACGGCCGAGCTGTCGGTGCTGAACGGGGCGAGCGCCAAGACCCGATGCGTCACCATCGGCTGCTGGTCATCGAGGTGGAACCGCTCGCCCACCACGATGGCGGCCGGGTCCCGGCGCTCGACCGCGTCGGCCAGCTCATCCCGGTCGAACCGCGCGAACCCCATCGGCCACTCGGTCGCGGGCAGGATCACCACGTTCGCCTCGCGGGCGATCAGCAGACGGTCCTCGCCATGCTCGGCGAGGAATTGCCGTAGCAGCCGGTACTTCTCGACCATGCCGGCCGTCATGCGCCGCTCGGTGCGCAGCTGTATCCGGAAGATGGTCCACCCCATGGTCACGGCCACCACGCACGCGACGAGGAGCACCGCACCGAACCAGTTGAACTCCCGGACCAGCAACAGCACCTCCTCGGCACCACCCACGCTGATCCCGACCACGGGAATCGCCGCGAGCAGCAACCGCGTCCTCCGCGTGGACCGCACCCTCAAAACCATCACCGCACACCCTCCGACCTGCATCGACACGGTCAAGGTCGCCGCAGCCCCGATTTGCGTTACTGCGAGTCGGCGCGGCGGGCCCAGCTGCGCTGTCCGATGACATTGGTGACACGACGACCGGGCTTCGGGGGTAGTTCGTCGGTGTTGCCGACGAGCCAGTGCAGGAACGCGACGAGGTGTGCATTCAGGTTCGAGTCGACCGCGCCGGACACCGGCGGCGGGCAAGCCCGCGGTGGCCTCGCTGATCGCGGTTGCGCCAATTGGCTGGAGTCCCCCTTTATCCCGGGTGCTGCCGAAGGCTCTTGTCGGGGGCGGATGGGACGCTGGCGGAGCCGATCACGGAAGGGATTCCCGACTGATGACCTACCAGCCTGAGCGAGAATTGAACCTGACCTATGACCCGCAGCGGGGATGGTTCAATTTCGTGCTCTACAGCGAAACACCGACGCTGTGGGGATCTGCGCTCAACGCCACCCAGCAACTGCGCGAGTCCAGCCTGTACGCGCAGGAATGGATTGGCCGGTTGCAGGACACCGAGCCGACCCCGCTTCACATGACCCTGGTCTCCAACAACGAGGCCCCGCGACTGTGGAATCCCTGCGTCTTCGACGACCCCGAGTCGCCGTCGGCGGTCGCCGGCGACGGCTGCCTGTGCCTGAAGACCTTCTACGATCCGCTCACTTGGATGCCGGTGGTGAAACAGCACTACCGCACGGTCAGTGGGAACATCGAGAACTGGACGTACTGGACATTCTCCCCGTTGTCGCTGCCCGAGGGCCAGGTGCTGGAGCGGTTGATCATCGATCAGGACGCCGGCGTCATGTGGCTGCGCAACGACCGCGGTGAGCTGCACTTCCTGCCCGAGAAGACCGGCGAGGGCTACAGCGTCGGCTACGGCGGCGGTGGGCCCGGGAAGTTCGCCGCGATGATCGAGAAGATCGTGGCCTCCGACGGTCACGACGTCACCCCGGACACGAGCCAGGTGACCGCGAATCGTCATCTGAACAACTGGACGTCCTCGCCCGTGTCGGACCGGACACGGGAGTTGTCCCTGGCGCAGCTGCGGACCCTGCGGACGACGGGGACCGCACCAGCCTGATCCCGCTGCTCGACGACGATCACCGAGGGCCCGTAACGAGGATCGCAACGTCTTCCTGAGCCGCTCCGGTGTGAGGCAGTGTATAACGCACTGTACGGCTGGGCGGTTTGCCGTTCTCGTTACCACGTCTCGCCTGGTCAAAGACCAGAGAACGGGCAGAGACCTAGCCGCTCAGTGCCAGGCGAGCCGTCCTGGGTGGCCGCCGCGCGCCGTGCTGCGATGTGGCGAATTGTGTCGGTCCCGCTCGGTACCGTAACCATGTGACTACCGACAGCCAAGACAGCGACGTTGAAGTGGCGCCGCGCCGGGCCGGGACGATGTGGTCGGCCGAGGACACGCATTGCCTGATCGACGGCCTGCACAACGGTGTCCCACTCGACACGCTGGCAGCCATGTTGCAGCGGCGGGAAAGCGCACTTCAGGCCCGGTGCAAGCAGATGCTGCTGCCCGAGCTGCAGGCGGTGGTCCGGCGCCGCGACGCCGACGTGGTTGTCCGTGAGCAGCTCGCGACCGACCCGGATTTCGACGCCGAAGCGAACCTGGACCGCAACACCGGCCGCAGGTGGAACCTCGAACGCGATCAGATCCTGCGCGAGGGCTGGGAACAGCACCGTCCGCTGGGTGAGCTGGTCGAAGTCCTCTTAGCCTCCGAGATCGACATCGCGGCCGGCTTGTGCGGCTCGGGCTCGCGGTCGACAGCCTGGCTGTGGTCGAGCGGCTGGGCTGCACGCCAGATGGACCACTGGACCTGCGCTGCCGGATGATGCGCGACCGCGCCGCCGCCAGCATCTGGGTGCTGATCGTCGACGGTCTGCCCGACGGCCGCCACGTCTCCCTGCACGCCTCCCGCGACGACGCCCGAGACCAGTTCACCGCACTCAAGCCGGCCGACATCCCCAGCGAGGACATCACCGCCACCGTTGCCGAACGAGCGCTCGGATCACCCCGCGGAGCCATAGAAAATCTGTCCCACACCCCGGATGACCAGCGGAAATAAACCGCCTTCACCAGCGCGGGAACATCACTCGCACGGCCGTCGTTGAACACGGGCCGGCCTCATCCCCTGTCTGTGGAGGAAAGCCATCACCGAGCCCTACGTTCCGGACCTGAAGACGCTGCGCGAGACGATCGACCAGGACACGAAACTACTGGCTTCCCTACCCAAGAACTCCGACACCTACCGGCGGCTGCAAGCCCGCATCACCGAGCGGACCACCCAACTGCTCGACCACGAAGACACCCTCGAACGCCGCCGGCGGTTGGCCGCCGCCACGGCGCAAGAGCATTCCCGCCGCGACAGCGAAAGCGGCGCGGTCGGCTTTGGCGTGGCACTCCTCGCGATCGGCGTCTTGGCCATCGTGATCGGCTGGGGCACCTGGTGGATCGCAGCGGGAATCGTCGCGATCTTCATCGCCGTCTGCGCGTTCTCCGCGGCCAAGGACATCTGACCCCGTCCAGACCGAAAACCACTGGTCAAGCTCGGACATGACGAGGCCCCCACGTCGCTCGACGTGGGGGCCTCGCTGGTGTTTTCGGCTACTGAGCGCGGCTCAGCATTGGCACGACCGGAACCGTCTCGTCCGACTTGGCGACGACGAACTTCGCGTTGCCCGTGGCGATCTTTTTCATGAGGTCACGCACGTCAAGCGCAAGCGGCTTGTTCAGCCCCAGCTTGGACGCGAGCTGGCTGCCTGCCGGCACCCCGCCGCCGTCCTCGACGATCGACGGCGTGAGCAGCCCCGCGGACATGCCCTCGAACCCGCGCAGCGCGTGCGGCAGCAGTGGAAGCGTCCGCTCGTCGAGCACTACCTCTTCCCTGCTGTCCCGCTCGGCCCGCAGCTCACGAGCGTCCGCGTCGGCCGATTCCAGCGCCGCAGCCAGGTCACTGAGCTGGCCCTGCAGCGCCTCCTCACGCAGCCGCTGCGCCTCCTCACGCAGCCGCTGCGCCTCGATCTCGCCGCGGGCAGCCTCCAGGTCCCGGATCATCGTCTCGTGCGTCTCCAGGTCATCGGCGAGCTTCAGCAGCGTCTCCGACAGCTGGGTGGTGATGTGGTTGTACGCCCAGACCAGCATCCCCACCATGACCGGCGCGATTGCCGACTTCGCCGCCAGCAGCAGTTCCCCGTGGGCCAGGTGCGATCCGGTGTTCAACGCGAGCGACGCGCCGAGGATGGTCGCCTCCTGCAGATACCGCGACCACTTCCAGCCCTTGACCAGCTCACCCCGCTTGCTCATCCCGGCCCGCGCCGTCGTCGCCGAGGTCAACATGAGCAGCACCAGGGTCACGCCCAGAGCTGCGTCGAGGGCGTAGCTGATCCAGAACAGCGGGTCGCCGAAGTCGTTGGCGGGTACCAGCTGCTGCTGAACGTTGACCCCGCTCCAGACCAGCAGCGCCACAATCCCACCGATGATCGCGCGCTTGCCCGTGACCAGCAGTTTCGCCGTTTCCGCCAGCTGCGCCGACTTGCTCGTCAGCTGCTCGGCGGTGTCCCCGGCACGCTGCTTCCAGCGCAGGATCTCGGCCTCTTCGTTCCGCCGGCGATCCTCCTCAGCCGCGGCCTTCTCTGCCAGCGACCGCCGCCGGCGCGCTTCGGTCTCACGTGCCTCGATCGCCGCTTCGCCCTCGCGGACCTCCTGGTCCAGCTCGAGCGCACGCTGACGCTTCGCGGCGGCGATCTTCGCGTCGATCTCGTCGTCGCCCAGCGCCTCGAACAGCGCGTTGCTCGTGCCGAGCGTCTGCACTCGCTGCTCGGCCGCCGCGACACGCTCGGCCAGCGACACCACCGGCCGTTCCGGCTGCTGAGGCGCCCGTCGCGCGCCGAACCAACGGCGGCCGCCCGTCTGCGGGTTTCCGCTGGTAGCCAAGGGCCTATCATCAGTCACGGACATGTTGAACCCCTTCTTCTGTCCACCCGCTCCGGGTCCGGTGTGCCTGCACCGACCCGGGGCACTTTTCGTTTACTCGGACTTCCGTGCCCTGGCGGGCACGAGCTTGTAGATCCACGTCGACGTCACGTCCCACGCGTTGACCAGCTGTTCTGTCGTCACGCCCGCCGCCCGCGACTCGACGATGGCCCGCGGAGTTTCCCTCCGCACGATCCCGTCGATCAGCTTGCTCAGCCGGCGCATCCGCGCGATCGCCTCCCAGGATTGTTCCCCCGGCGCCGGCGTCGCCAGCGCGGCGATCTGCGCCTGCTCGTCGCGGTCGGCGACGTCGCCGCCTGCTGCCGTCGTGGTCATGCAACCTCCATCCAACCTGACTCAAGTTAGATGCTGAAAGAGGTCGCCGCAACCACGTCGACACGTCGTGACGCGTATACGTCAACCTGGCTGTCGCTGGTCAACGCCGGGAACGGCGATCCCGCGGTCCTGCAGGTACTCCTCCAATGCCGCCGCGACAACGTCCTGGATGTCCACCTCCGCGTCCGCGGCGAAGTGCCGAACAGCCCGTCGCAGGCCACGCGACATCTTGCAGTTGAAGCTCACCAGGTCGTCGTCGGTCACCTTGCCGACGACGCGCAGCCGTCGCGGGTTCCGCGTCACCGGCGCCGGCCGCCGCAGCTCGGTTGGCGGAGGTGGCGGCGTCGGTGCCTCCAGTTGCGTCGGTGCAGGCGTCTCTTCAGCCGGCGGCTCGGGCGCCGCACCTCCACCGGCCGGCCCGCGGCCACCCAGCGGTGACTTCTTCCGGTCCGCCATCACGCTGCCTCCCTGCCTGCCATCAGCCGGTCGATCGCTCGGTCGTAGATCGCCGCGACCGTCACGCGCAACCGCACGTCGGAGCTCTCGTCCATGCCCGTGCCCGCGTTGATCTCTGTCTTGATCTTGTTCCAGAGCGGGACTGCATCCCGGTAGTCATCGTCCTGCGATGCCCACACCGGGGCGTCCGGGAAGTGTTCGGCGATGTCGGCGAGCTTTTCCCGCTCATCGGTGGTGCCGCGCCACTTCGAGATCAGGATTCCTGCCCAGCGAAGGTCGCGGCTGTAGTACTTCTGCACGCCCTCGACTGTCCTGCGCAGCCTGACCAGGCCCTGGGTGCTCCAGCGGTCAGCCTCCATCACCACAAGCGCGAGCTCGTCGGTTTCCGACGCCGCAAGGGCATTGACCAGGAGCAATCCGAGACTCGGCGCGTTGTCGATCAGGATCAGGTCGTACTCCCCCAGCACCGGCTGAAGTGCTTCCCGAAGCCGGTACTCCCGCCCGTGCTTCGCCGCGGCAATGAGCTCCTCCACGGTCGCCAGCGCCTCCGTCGACGTGACCGGCGCGAGGTCGACGCCGTCCCAGATCGTCTTGACGATGACGTCCGTGATCGGAACCCGGTCCTTCTCCGAGGGATTCAGCGCGTCGGCGATCGAGACCTCGTCCTCAGCCAGCTCGCCCTTCGCGAGCGCGTCGGTCGTGTTGCCCTGCGGATCCATGTCGCAGACCAGGACACGCAAGCCCTTCAGCATCGCGGCCCTGGCCAGGTTGATGATCGACGTCGTCTTGCCGACGCCGCCCTTCTGCATCACCGCGGCAACGACGCGGGCAACTCGGCGATTCGTCGCGCGAAGGTTCATCGACGCGTCCCTTCCGGTACGTCAGTTCGCTACTACGCTCAGGCGCCAGACCGGCGGTGCGTCACCGCGTTGACCAGCCAGAGCGTCAAGACGCGTCGACATCATGACGCACAGACGCGCAACTGCCAAACTGCCGAGCCGTGTTTCTGCCTGAGCGTCAGACCGGAGCGACGGCTTTCAGTGCCCACGTTGAAGTGTCGAGACGTGTAGACGCCTACACGTCAATCTGGCTGCCGCAGGTAGAGGGCCTGTCGGCTCGATGACTGTTCGGCAAGATCACACCTGAGTCAGGTTGGAAATTTCGTAGCGACTTCGACCAGGACTTCGGAGGCAGCCCGAAGCCCTTGGACGACCACACCGGTATCGAGCTGAGGGGATGTCCACGCCCACTACCTCTGACCAGGGCATCTTCGCCGTATCCCGCCGGCTCGGGGCATCAAGACCACCTCGGCGACGGTCGCGACCTTAGTCCAGTGACCAGCGCACGGTGGGTTCGTGGGCGGCGGCCGCGCGGCGCGGCCGGTCTGCATGCAACAGAACGGCAAGCCGGCCGCTCGCGATCAGCAAGTCGCTGCGCAGTTCATCGACCCTGCCCGCACGAGCATGGGTGAACGCGCTGCGCAGCTCAAGGAGCACAGCAGGGTCGATCCCGGACAGCAACGGCTCCGCCATAGCGGCGGTGGCGGCCACCTGTTCCAACAGCACGCCGGCCTGGTGGACCGTGTCGTCGGCGACGGCGAGCACCACGACCAGAGCCTTCACCTGCGTATGCAACCGGTAAAGAACCTGCAGCGACGCCGACCCTCTCGCCTGCTGCGTCATCCCGCTCATCCCCTCACGTGCGCCGCCTGCGTGCTCGCCTGTGGTTCAGACGCGCACATGACAGGCTCGTGACGGCCCTTCGCGTGGCCACGATCCCTGGGACCACATCTGCGGCTCCAGGCAACCTAACTGGGAGCCTCAGCACGAAGGAAACCCGGCCCGGAAACGTCATGTGCGCTGGTCAACGCTGGTGACCGCAGGCACCCCGGCGCTGACCAAGCGATCCGAGTAGATCCGGAAGGCCTTGCGCTCCGCCGGAGATGCGCTGTCGGCGCTCAGCGTCGCCGCAGCGAGGAAGAGCGCGTGGTGGACGTCGGGCAGGGCGGTGACGTGCAGGCTGTAGCCCTGGCCACGGCGCACTTCACGACCTGTCCGCAGGGCCTGCAGTGCGGCGTCGTCCAGCTCGTTGCGCCTGGTCAGGTGCATGGCGATCTTGCCCGGCACCTCGATGCGTACCGGCTGTGGCGTGTCGACGCCGGCGGGCCCCGACGGCCCGGCCGGGCCGGGCAGCAAGTCGGCCACCGCGGTGCGGATCGCCACCCGGCTCACGCCATGCTCGCGGCCCAGCGCCGCGATGCTCGCACCGTCGCGGAAGGCCTGCCGCACCTCCTCTGCGACGCCCAGCTCAGCGATCTGAGGGCGCCGGCCGGACTTGGCGCCCTTCGCCCAGGCGGCGGCCAGACCGTCGCGGGTGAGTTCGTTCTGCAAGTCACGCTGAAACTGCCCGACCGAGACCAGCACGTTGACCAGCATGGTTGTGGTTGCGTCGGTCGCGGCCAGGTCGACGATGCCCGACAGGGCACCGGACAGCACGCGCAGCTTCACGTCGTGGGTGCGGCACCATTCCCGGACCGCGAGGATGTCGGCGAGGTCGCGGCAGAGCCGGTACAGCTCCGACACGGTCAGCCGGTCGCCGGGCCGCGCGTAGCCGGCCAGCTCCCGGAAGCCGGCCCGCTCGAGCGCGGGGATCTTCGAGGAGGTCGCCGGGTCAGCGAACAGCCGCGCCCCGTCCACACCGTTGACCAGGCCGGCTTCGGCGAGCAGGTGGGTCTGGCGCTGGGTGCTCTGCTCGTCGGTGGACACCCGCGTGTAGACCAACTCCGCCATGAGCCCCCTCTTCTCCGGCCGCCGGCGCGGCCGGAGAAGGTTCTACCTGTCGGCAAACCCTGTCGTCAATTCGGATCGGATCGCATTGGATTCGGCCGCCGGTTTTCCCATGAAACGGCCGACCAGACCGGGGTGTCGTCAAAGGACCATTTGACGACAGCAATAGACGTTGCCAGGCGGCTGTCACGGGCGTGAGAGCCCGAGATCGTCAAGCTAACCCTGACGGCCTGGCTTCCGAGTGGAGCGGCGTCAAGGTAACCTTGACGCCCATACGAGAGCCGGAGGATGTTGAATGAGCGAGAACGACGCGATGCCGCTGGGCTCGGGCGAGTCGGTGGCTGCCGAGTCCACACGGCCGTTCGACTCCTACACTGCCGCCGACCATGCCCGCGTCGCGATGGCCGAAGCTGCCTGGTCCACGCTGGAAGCCGCGTACCGGGCGATCGTGCCCGAGGCGCACCGGCCGGACGGTGTGCCGCCGACGGTGTTGATCGAAGCCGCGTCCTGGGCCCGCGCCCGCGCTGAGGACCTGCTCCGTGCCGCGGTGATCGCCAGCCACGAGAGGGGCCTGAGCTGGACGCAGATCGGCCGTGCCCTGGGCACAAGCAAGCAGGCCGCGCACGAGCGGTTCGCCGGCGACGTCACCGCCTTCCACAAGCAGCTCGCCGCGCACCTGGCCGCACTGGCCGAGGACCCGGACGCGAAGCCGGAAAAGCCCGAGGGGTTCGAGTACGGCTGGGGCCTGGTCCCCGACACCGCCTTCTTCGCGTCGCACCTGGACGCATGGCGGGCCGAGCTGGGCGAGATTCCCGGCGCCTTCACCCCGGCCGGGAATCCTGGCGATCTGCTGGCGCGGCTGTCGGACCCCACCACGGCGGTTACCGGCGTGAATGACACCACCGCGCGCCCGGTCGACGTCGACGCATCTCGGTGCCGGTTCACCGCCGACTCGATGTCCGAGGACGCCGAGCCCGGCGACTACCTGACCTGCACCCTGGCTGAAGGGCACCCCGGTCGCCACCAGCTGGCCGGCGCCAACATCTACGACGACTGAGAAGAGGGGAAGGCCAGTCAGATGGCACGGTTCCAGCGGCTCACCCGCGACGACCTGACCAAATTCACCCGCGACGAGCTCCTGCCGCGGCTGGAAGCCGAGCAGCAGTACTGGGCACGCAAGGAAAAGCGCGGCCTGTCCGCCGTCGATCGACAGGCCCGCAAGGAGTTCAGCGACCTCGTCCACGCAGTGATCAACCCGTCCGAGCTCGCCGACTCAATGGCCGAGACCACGGCATGGCTGAAGGGCGAACGCACCAGCGATTCCACGTACTTCAAGGAGAAACCAGACCCTCACCAGCGCTGACCGCCCAGGCGCTACCAGTATCCCGACAGGCCCCCTGCGGAGAGGAACTCCCGCGGGACAAATATCAGGGCCGGAAAAAGCCGATCAGCGGCGGCGTGTCGGCCGAGAAGAACCGCTTCCAGACGATAGAACGTGCGCATGGCAAACGGACGAGGGCGAGGCCGACCCCGGACAGGCCGAGACGCTGAGATCAAGATCCCGGTGAAGTCGGACCTGAAACAGGACCTGATCGCGTACTGCAAAGCGCGGAAGGTACGGCCGGTCGACTTGTTCGAGCAGTGGGTGACCAGGGAGCTTGCCAACCCCACCCAGCCTGAACTCGCCGAGAGCGCGTGACGTCGTGCCGCGCTGTAAACCACTTCCGGGGGCCGTGATGGTCACCTAAACGCAGCGAGGCGATTCCGCTTACCCACGGAACCGCCTCGCCGAACGTTGCGGGCGAACTGCTCCACACAGATCGCCGTTTGCACTGGTCAACCGTCGCCGGGCACCACCCCGGCTGGCAGATCAGCTCCCGGTTCCTAACCGGGTTTCAGTCCATCCCAGGACAAAGGGGCCTTCGCATGCCCACCTACGAAAGGGGTCTTTCGCGTGCCCAGGATATGTCCTGGGTCCCGAACACGCCAGCAGCCGCCTGGTGTGTCTTTCGACGGACCGTGTGTTACCTGTCATGTTTCTCCTGGTCATCGCCGCCTG
The DNA here is from genome assembly GCF_044452505.1 of Amycolatopsis sp. NPDC051903. Lineage (NCBI taxonomy): Bacteria > Bacillati > Actinomycetota > Actinomycetes > Pseudonocardiales > Pseudonocardiaceae > Amycolatopsis > Amycolatopsis sp. NPDC051903. The sequence goes on from NZ_JBITBT010000053.1 coordinate 26,714, forward strand.
ACCAGGCTTTTCGCGATCGTCTGCGGGCCGTGTTGGGCCGCGCATGGCGGGAAGCCAGCGGCGGGGGAGATCGCCGCGGCGCCGAAGTTCACCGCACCGCTGCGCTACCCGAAGGGACAGCGCGGCTACCTCGCCGCGCTGAAGCGGGCCGAGTGGGTCCAGGCCATCCGCGTCGACGGCCAGGCCCATCTGCTCGCGATCGCCCGCGTGCTTGCCCTGGCGGCGAACTGGGAGACGCTGGAGACATGGCCGGGCTGGGACGAGCTGTGCCGGCGGACCGGGCTGTCGGAGACGACGATCGGGCGCTGGCTGCAGGAACTGAAGCTGCGCGGCTGGATTGTCGTCGTCGAGACCGGCTCAACGCCGCTGACCAGGCCGATGGCGCTGCGCAGCATGGTTCTCCCAGACGGGACGGAGACGTTCCTCGAGGGCAACCGCCGCGCGGTCTACGCGCTGCGGATCCCGCTGTCGCCGGACGAGGGGATCGCCTGGGCCGCCCAGGCCATCGCAGCCGAGTCCGCCGAAGCCGCCGCGCGGGCCGCCGAAGCGGACGCTGCGCGCCGGCGCGCGCGGACCGTGGGCAAGGTCCGCAGTCTGCTGCTGAAGGCGCTGAGCACCTCCTACGAGCCTGAACGGGTCGCGCTGGAGGCCAAGGCCCAGACGCTGGCCGCCGAGTACGGCCTCGACGAGGCCGAGCTGACCGACCCGGAGATCGAGGCCACCCACCAGCGGCGCGTCGAGGCGTTGGCCGTCGCCGAGCAGCTGCACCGCCTGGCGCTCTCACAGGATCCCGAGCTGCGCCAGCTCTACCTGACGTACCTGGACCGGATCAGCGATGCGGAAACCGTCGCTGACCAGGCCGAACCTGCTTCTGTTGGGGATGAAAAGGGGTGGCCTACTGGTGACTTTCCCAGAGGGAAAGTCACCAAAGGGGGTTCTTTCGCGCGCGAGGCCGCCGCTGTGGATGACTGCGGAGCTCCGCTCGGCGATCCCTGGGGTGGAAATGACCAAAAGAGCGCCCTCCGGGCGCGCTCAGACCAGAAGCGGGCCCTGAGCTGGGCTTCTACGGTCCCGACCACGGACTTCCAGATGCTGTGTGCGGCCGACTGGCTGCGGCGTAGGCTGCCGATTTTCGCCCAGTTGAGCCGATTCGCCGTCCGCGCCGCGTGTAGGCCGTTATACACCGAGGGGTGGTCGAACCTGGACGTCGTCCACGCGATGGACCACCTGCCCTCGGCGTTCGGCACGTCCAGCCTGACCCCGCACCGGCGTGGCCCGGACGCCGTCCTGCGCAACGTCGCGGCTGGTCAGCGCCGGTCGTGGCGGTACTACGCCGCGGTGACGAACTGGATCACCAGCCGGTTGGATGCCTGGCGGGACGCCGACGGGCGGATCCTGCGCGGCTACTACCAGGACCGTGGTCGCCAGGTCGCGATCCGCCGGGCCGTCGCGCACCGGCACGGCCGCGCTGGCGTCCGGCTGCTGCAGCACGCCGGGCTCACCGCCGACGGCCAGCTGACCCCGGACACCGTCGCGCAGTTCGGCCGCCGGGTCGCCACCGAGCTCCGCCGCGACCAGCGGCTCAATGCCGGGCCGACGCCCAGACCAGATGCCGCGGCCGCGAGCGAGCAGGCCCGTGACCAGGCACGCAGGTACTTCGAGGAGGCCGAGACGAACCGCCGCCGCGCGGCCGCGGCGCGGCACGAGCAGATCATGACCGGGCACGGCGCGCGCATCGAGGAAGCCCGCGCTGAGCTGGCGGCCGCGACCGGCGCCACCGGGGCGCAGCCGGCCGACCCGCAGGTGCTCGCCGCCAGCGATGCGCTCACCCCGCAGCAGCGTTACGAGCGAGCCCGTGCCGTCGCGGCGGGATACCGGCGCAGCAGTCCCAGCAGCTGCCGACGTCGACGGTCCCGCTGAGCACGTACGGTGATCACGTGGAAGATGGCGTTCTTGAGGGACATCGGAACTGTGATTCGAAAACCAGCGCTACGCACGGAACCCGCTGGTCAGTCAGCTGTGTAATGCCAATTCTTCGGTTCAGGCCGTGATCACCGACGGTGCTTCGTTCGTGGCCCTCGATCTGGAGTTCGTGGGCCGGCGTGAGCGGCTGCCATTGCAGCTCGGCGTGGTTGTTGTCGAGGACGGGGAGATCTCCGTCAGACGGTCTTTCTGGTTTAAGGTGGTCGGCCACCCGTGGTGGTCGGTGCCCTGGGGACACCGATCCGAGCTGGTCAAGCGTGGTCCGCGCCTAACCCGGGAGATCTACGAATCCTCGCCGTACCTGGCTGATGCCTGGGCTACGGTCACCGGTCTCATCGCCGATCGCCCGGTTTTCGCTCACGGCGCTGGCCTGGACATGAGATTCCTGCGTGCCGGGTTCGATGCCCACGGCCTTCCGTGGCCGACGTTGCGGTACTGCTGCACGCTCAGCATCGCCCGGTCGGTGTGGCCGGCTGGTGCCGGCCACTGTCCGCAGTGCCACACCCTTGTCGAACTGGCGCGGCGCTTGTTCCCGGCTGCAGGGCTGTTCGGCGGGTACCGGACCGTGTCCAGCGGCCATGATCCGGTAGAAGACGCCGAAGCAGCCGCCCGGGTGGTGCTTGCCGCGCTCGACGCGACTGGGACGTCCACCGTCGCCGAATTGCTCGCCGCGACCGGCCGCCGCATGTGGACGATGGACCCGGAGCGATGCCAGACCTCGAAAGGCTGGACCTACCGCGTGCCGGCTCCACCCTCCCCTGGCAGGGGTATCTCGGACCGCGTCGCTCTACGGGCTGCCTTTCTCGAGATCCGTCGCGAATGGCGCGCCGACCCGGCCATCCTCGACACGCTCCGGTATCCCAAGGCCACCGATCCGCTGCCTCCGCCCTCCTCGCCACCGCGGCGGCGCCGGGGCCGCTGGTAACGGAACCCTTCAGTCTCGGGCACAGGGGCAATGAACCGGCGTACGGCCGGCGCGACCGGCGGTTGGTCGCGCGGTGCTGATTCGCCCGTTCGGGCACGCCGGAGCGCCGTTCTATCGTGGCCACGGCCCACGAACCGGTGGGTGAGGAACCCTCACGCTGGAGGAACCACCCGCAATGGCCGTCGACGATCAGGACCTGCAGCTCAGCACCGACGGGACGTGGGAGCCCTACCTGGTGTTCGCGAATGACGACGACAGCTTTGACGTCGAGGAAGGATTGAACGCCCAGGGCTGGGAGCCGTTCCTGTGCTTGGGTTCGGGCGAGACCGTCGGTGTCGAAATCAGCCTCTACCAGCGTCGGACCCGCGCAGGGCACCCCGAGTACCTCCTGTCGGTGTGGGGCGCGCAGAACGGCTCACCGTTCCTCAAGGTCGACACCCTGCCGGCGGCCATGCAGCTGCTGGCGCAGTGGGCGCCCGTCGTGCAGGCAGCGAGCATTTCCAGCGTCGTGTCCGACCTGAAAGAGCCGGTCATCGAGCATGAGGGCCTGGTGGAATCCGTCGCGGCCCGCGCAGCATGGGGTGCGCAGGAGCGGATGCCGAAGCTGAAGCACATCCGCGACCAATGGGACCGTGACGACCGGGAGAAGCGCCGCGCCGCGCGGAAATCCTGACGCTGCGGCCCTCGACGCACACCGCACCATGCCGCCGTACATTGAGGACATGCCTGCAGGACACGTCGGTGCCGACGGCGAGGCCGAGCACTTCGAGAACGATGAAGACGCCTACTGGTCGAACCGCACTCGCGACGTGTTGGCTTCGGGAGAGCCAACCGTGGCGTGGGACGAGGCCGTGCGGCAGTTGGAAACCGGGCCCGGTAACGCCTGCGGCTAACTCGGCGTCAGCCTCCCCGCCCGACGCGGTGAGCAGGTTGCGACTGGCAGTATGGCGTTCATGACCAGCAGTAAGCGAGCCGTGTACGTGGTGCACGACCGCACCACCTCGGCCCAGCCCGGCATCCTCGCGACGGCGTACGAGTCCACCGAGAAGGCGATCGCGGATCTCGACGGGTTCCGCGCTCAGCACCCCGACAATCCCGGCCCGCTCACCTGGTCCACTGGCCCCGGCTGGGCCCACGGGCGCGACGCCGAGGGCAACACGGTGTTCGACGTGTTCAGCCTGACAGTCGCCCCCGACGGCGAACCGGCCTACTTCGAGAAGTTCAACCGCCGGCCGTGACCGGCCTCGGCCGGTCATCGGTTGCCCTCAGCCAGTGCCCGCCGGATCAAGGTGGCGAGGGAGTCTTTCTGCTCTCGTCCGTTGTCCTGTGCGGGGCAGCGGTTCTGCCACGCGCGTGCAGCGCCGCTTCGCCCGGTGTGGCATGTGGCCCGGGGCGGGAGCCGGAACGGGCCGGGATACTGCACGCCGCAGCGGGTGCAGTGCGCGTAATACAGCCGCGCCAGCGGCCCCGGGGTGGCCGACGCCAGCACGGTCTCGGCGGTTCCGTCGTCACGGGTGACAGCCAGCTCGGGCCAAGCCGGGGTGCAGGCACATCCCGCGGCGATCGCGGCCGCGGTGGTGGCGTCGTGGCAGCTCACAATGCTCACTCCCCGGTGTCGTCGGTGCGGAAGCGGGGCTGCCGGCCGATGCGGCGAGCCACGGCGGCGACCTCGTCGACGGTGTAGCAGCTGCGGGTGCCCGAGATCGACATTCCGGTCGCCTCGGCCAACTGCTTGAGCTGATACGGGTGGGGCTTGATGAACTCCCGCCCGTAGGCGACCAGCGTCCGCATCCGCTCTTCTGCGGCCCGCATCTCCCGCCGCGCGGCGAAGATCTCGGACAGCAACGGATCCCAGTCGCCCTCCTCGTGCTCTTCGTGATCCCGCAGATCCCGCTCGTAGGCAGTCCGCTCCCGGTCGACCTCGCTGCACCAGTCGGAGAAGAATTCCTCTTCTCCCTCGACCACCTCGTCCATGCGCGGCATCGGGTGCCGGATGTCCACCAGCTCATCAATGATGTCTTTCTTCGCCATGCTTTGCACAGTACGTCACACGTTTCAGTTATCGCAATACTTTTCACTAGAAGAATTCCGATGCATCGACTGAGCGCTGGCTCGTCTCTTTGCGCCTGCCGGGATAGGCGCCCGAGGAACATCCGAACGTAAAACCTCGCTAAGCCGGAAACCTGCTGGTCAGGTGATCTACGAGCTGTCCAGCCGGTGGCGATCGCGGGCTTCCGCCGCGAGCACCTCGTCGTAGGCCTGCGGGTTCCACCAGCGGGCGATGGCGTCATCGAAGAGGGCGTGCAGGTCGGTGGGGTCCAACGCGTCGACCTCGACCTGAATCAGGTGGCCATGGGCTGCGGCGAAGGCTGCGGCACGGGAGTCGGTGGCCTTGCCCGGCAGCGGCGGGAGGCCGAACTCGGTGACCTGGGCGGGGGTCAGTGCCACCCGCTCGGCGTGCGTCCAGCAGCGGGTACGCGCCAGGAAGTCCCGCTCGATGTCCTCCCCGGACGGGTCGTAGTCCCCGGCGTAGAGCAGCACGGCAGGCCGGCCGCCCTGTTGCGCGTCGCGCCGAACAAGGTCGGCGATGGTCTGCGAGCCGTAGCCGCGCAGCGCGATCACCGGCAGCCCCAGATCGGCGTACCAGGCGGCCAGCTGCGACACGAGCGCGTCCTTCTCCACGCCCAGGTAGATGGCGGTGGACTGCCCGGCGGTGCGGTCCCGCCGATACGCCCGGCGCAGCCAGCCCAGTGCGTCGTCGGCGTCTACGAAGGCCAGCGGCCGGGCGATCTCGCGGCCGTGGTCAGCCAGATCAGGGAACGTGTCGGCGCGCCGCGCCGCCGCCGTGAGGGCCGAGAGCCGCTTGTAGGCGGCCACCGTGTTCGGCACAGCCCCGGCCGCCACCAGACGGTAGAAGCACTGCCGCAGCGTGACGCGCTCGGCGTACGAGGCCACCACCACACGGGCCTGTTCGATCACCTCGGCCCAGTCCAGTCGGCCCATCGCGGTCACCGCCCTCCGAACTGAATCCGGACAGGGACTCGTCCATCATCCCGCCACGATCGACGAGAGAGTCCGGGTCCCTGGGTCACACCGAACGCGGACGGCGGCCGCCATCCCGGCCGGGATGTGACCAGCGCAAATACCCGCTGAAGGTGCGGCGGATGATCACCGGCACATCTTTTTGTTTCGTAACGTATAAACGTTAATACGATAAACGTTTTACGAATTGACAATACGATACGATTTGTGGGACACTGGAGGCATGACGGAGAGCGTGAGCAACGACCCGGCGACCTGGCCTGAGCCGGCCCACGGACAGTGCTGGTTCCGCGGCTGCCCGAACGAGGTCCCGCAGACCGAGGGGCCGGGGCGGAAGAAGACGACGTGCGACCAGTGGGTCGACGGGTTGCGGCACACCCGCGTGAACAAGAGCCTCGCGAAGAAAGGCCGCATCCAGGTCCCTGAGCCCGGCAGCGGCCCGCCGGCGCCGTCAGCGAGCACAGCAGCGCAGGACGACGCCGCGACCGGCCCGGCCGCCGCACCCTTCACCGAGGCCCGCCGCACCTACGGCGAGCTGCTGGACGACGTCCGGGGACGTGTCGCCGCCATACCGGGCCTGATGGAGCGGCTGGAGCAGGCCGCCCGCGTGGTCGCTGACCAGCAGCAAACCGTCGACGAGATCGCCGCCATCCAGCGCAAGGCCCGCGCCGAGGTCGACGCGATCGCCGCCGAGCGCGACGTCGCCAACAGCCGCGCCCGCGCCGCCGAGCAGACCGCCAAAGACGAGGCCGCCGGCCGCAAGGCCGCCGAGGAAGCCGCCGAGCTGGCCCTGGACGCGCAGGAAGAAGCCGAAGCCGCCAGGGACACCGAAGCGCAGGCACGCTCGGCCGCCGAGACCGCCCGAGCCGAGGCCCAGGCCGACGCCCAGCGTCTCCAGGAGGAGGTGCACGAGCTGACCACCGCGCGGGACTCCCTGACCGAGGAGGTGGGGCAGCTGCGTGGGCAGCTCAATGACCAGCGCGAACGCGCCGACGAAGCAGCCCAGCGAGCCAGCGAAGCCGCCGGCCAGGTGCAGCGACTGGAAGCCGAGCTGGCACGCGAAGTCCAAACCGGCCAGACCGTCACGGCCGAACGGGACGCAGCACGCACGCGGATCGGCGAACAGACCGCCGAGCTGGCCGCGCTGACCGCGAAACTGGAGGCCGCGCAGGCCTCGCTCACCGCCGCGAACCGAGCGCACGAACAGGCCGAGCAGCGGGCCCGTGAGCGCCTGGACGAAGTGAAGACCGAGCTGCTCGAGGCCAAGGCGGAACTGGACACGACCACGACGGAACGAGCCGCGCTACGCGCCGAGCTCGAGACAACGAAGTCCGCAGCCGCCGACACTGCCCGCACCTATGACCAGGCACTACAGGCCGCCGACGCCCGAACAGACGAGGTTCGGACCGAACTGCGCCAGGTCCGCAGCACCCTCGAACAGGTGCAGGGGCAGGCCAGCGCCGACCGGGCCCAGCTGGCCGCCACGCTCGCGGAGCGCGACGCGGCCCGAACGGCCGCCGACGAGGCGAAAACCGGCTACGAGGCACGGCTTGCCGAGCTGCGGACCGAGCTGAGCCGGGCCCGCGGCGAGGACGAACCTCGCACCGGCCGTAGCGGATCTGGCAAGCAGGACCGGTGACGACTACGTCCGGTTGTTACAAGCAGTTCGACAAAGCCACCCGCACGTGGGTGTGCGTGACCTGCGGAAACTGACGAACCGACCAGGAGGAGAACCGAATGTGCCCAGTGTGCGGCGGCAAGTGCACGGTCATTGACCACGGACCGAGCAAGAACGACCCAGACCTGCGCGATTACGAGTTCAAGTGCCAGTCCTGTGGGTGGGAAGGGCCGTAGAGCGGAACCAACCGCTCCCGCTGAGGACAGCCGGACGGGCCAAGGGGCTAGGAAGGAGAATCCGTCATGCCACGCCTGATGTCGGTGGCATTCACCGAGGACGCCGTGCGCTGCCACACCAAGACCGTCACCCGCCGCAAGGGCTTGCAGAACCTCCGGGTCGGCGAACGGATCACCTTGTGCCGCAAGGTGATGGGCCGCAAACGTGGTGAGCCACTGATCCGGATCACCGACGTGGAGGTGGTCAGCGTCCGACGCGAGCCGCTGGAACAAATCACCGCCGAGGACGTGGCGCGCGAGGGCTTCCCCGGCATGCCCCCGGAGGAGTTCATACGCCGGTTTTTCGTTGACGCGCAGGGCATCCAGCCCAGCGACCCGGTGACACGCATCGAGTGGGCCTACGTCGACGCCCCCGCCGAGCAGCTGTCCCTTGACCTGCCCAACCCCGCAGAGCACCTCTCATGACCAGCGGAAAGGCGCAGCAGGCGTGGGCTGGACTCAACGCTCGGCAGCGGCTGTACCTGTCGACGATCTTCGAGTTCGACCAGACCGCGGAGGCCGACATCAAGCGGATGTCCGCGAAGCGGATGTCCACGCCGCCGGCGGGGAACACGCTGCTGCGCTTGCAGCAGCGCCGCGACGGATCTTTCATCGACACCTTCGCCGCGGACTGGCCAGATCAATATCGGAGGATGCTGCGGCAACATCGCGTCCGTGCCTCCGCATTGGGGCGCCGGCAATTCGAGATCCACCGCGCCTGCTACGCGGAACTCTTCCCTGACCTCGCGCCCGAGCTGCCCGCTGCCGCACCCCGGCCGAGGGCGCACACACCGGACTGGCCGACCACCGGCAGGCTCGCCCGAAGCACCTGGTGCGCGACACCGACCTGCGGTTGCTGCTCGCCCTGTCCGACATCGAAGACACCGGCCGCTGCTACCTGCGCGAAGTCGCCACCGAAGAATTCCAGCGCCGGGGCGAGGATGTCCCCGACTGGGTCGGGGACATCCCGAACGGGCTGCTGCGCTGGCAGGTCAGAGACCTGACTCGCTCCGAGAAGACCATCGACCGGCTCGCCCAGCACCCCACGGGACCGCTGATCGAACAGGTCGAGATCTACGCCAACGCCCGAAACTACCGGGCCGGAACCACTACACCGATGGTCGTGCTCACCGAACACGGCCGGACCCACCTGCACGAGTACCTCGCCGACTACCAGCGCACTTACCCCGAGCTCGCTCCAGCCCGCTAGCGCGGCGAGCCGACACCAGCACGGTGAACGGCACCCAGTTCTAGCCGGTCACCACGACCGGCACGACACCGCCGGTGAGGCGCCCGTCGCGGATCGCGCGTTCGAGCGCTCCGGTGCCGGCCTCCCAGCCGAGGCGGGGGCCTTGCAGCACGCCGACGTGCCCGCGTTCGGCGGCCGCGGTGAACCACAACTCGGGCAGCTCGATGGTGGCCGCGGTCTCCGGCCCGGACGGGCCCATCAGGCACACCTCGGTCAGCCCGCCCGGGCGCGGCGTGGCGTACACGCTCCACCCGCGCGGCCCGTCGGCGAACCCCTCCTCGAGCGTGGTGATCAGGTTCCAGCCTTGCCGCAGCAGGGCCGTGGTCACCAGGTCGGTGCTCTCGGCATGCCCGCGGTCGCGGACCTCGGTGGTGTAGGAGATCGTCAGCATCGGGTGCAGGAGTTCGGTGCCCTCGTCGTCGATGACCGCGACCGAGCCGGCGACCTCGACGTCGCTTCCGCCGGGCTCGTGCAGCGCGGGGAACCGGACCCGCGCTTCGTCGCTGGTCAGGCGCAGGATCTGCGAGGGGTGGCATGTCTCGTGCGCCCACAGGGCGGCCGCCACCGACGAGCCGGAGATCTCCAGCACGATCGCGGCCGCGGGCACGTCCGACGGGACTTCCTCCCCGCAGAAGGAGCACATGAGCAGGGAGTCCCACTCCGGGTCGTTCATGCGGCGCAGCTGCTCCGGCCCGATCTGCTCGGCGACGTCGGGGGCGATGCTCCACGCGCGGCCGCGCCGCGTCTCCTGTGGCTCGTTCACGGATCAGGCTTAGCACGCACGACTGCCAGCCTGTGACGGTAGCGGCCGAGTTCAAAAGCACGGTCCGCGCGCGCCTCGACGACCACACCGGGCTCGACCGGCCAGAACACGAAATCGTCCGTGCCGGGCAGACCGGCGATCACCCCGGACGCGCGCTGTGGGCCGCCGCCGGCGAGGCGGAGCCGCCCGGCCAGCGACACGAGCGCCGGGCGGGACAGCGTCGTCGACAGCCCCACCGCGCGCACCCGGCCGCGGCGGTCGGCCTGGCCGAGCACGAGCGCCGTCGGGCGGGTGGGGGATCCGGTCACGCCGAGCACCAGGGCGTCGACGTCGTCGTAGTGGCGGACCTTGAACCAACCGGCCCGGCCGCCCCGCACCGGGTACCGGCTGTTGAGCATCTTCGCGAGGGCCCCCTCGACGCCGACAGCGGCCTGATCGGCGCTGATCCAGCCGCGGGCCTGCTCGACGTCGAGGGTCGAGGGCATCAGCTGCACGCCGGCGTTGCCCGCGCCGATCACCTCGGCCAGCCGTGCCCGTCGACGGGCCAGCGGCCACGGCCGCAGGTCCCGGCCCCGGAGGCCGAGCAGGTCGAACGCCATGAACACGACGGTGACGCCCTCGACGTGGCGCCGGGCCGGGCCGAAGCCGAGCGCCGCGAAGTCCAGCCGGCCCGCGCGGTAGGCGCACAGCTCGCCGTCGAGCACCACCCGGCCACCCAGCGCGGCCGCCGACTCGACGACCCCCGGGAACCGGGCGGTGAGGTCGCCGCCGGTGCGGGACTGGAGCACGCCGCCGGGCACGTGCACCGCCGCACGCCACCCGTCCAGCTTGGGGGAGTACTCGTACGGACCGGTGGGCAGCACCGCGGCCGGCTCGGCGACAGCGAGCCGCAGCGGCAAATCCGGCACGGGCACGAGTCCATCGTCGACCCCCGCTGACCTGCAGCGCAGCCGTAGAGCCGCCTGAGTTCGCCGCTCACGGACGCACCGTGCGTTTGGCGCCCGGATTGGTGCGCACATCAGCGACGACATAGAAGCGACGTCCACGAAGGTGTGCGCAGGAAGATACCTGAAGAGACTGGAAGAGTTCGAATAGTTCGTTTAACCTGACGTCAGATGGCAAAGTGGCAAAAGATGTCAAAAGATGACGACGTCTGACGACAGGAACGACAGCGCGAGCGACGCGACGAACGACGCCACGACGGAATCCAGGACGAACTTCGACCGGCGCAATCGGGAAGCCCTCGACCGGCGCAACCCGTCAGCGACGACCCGACCCAGCGAAGGAGGAGTGAGATGTCTGCACTGAAAGACCGGACGGTCCAGCCGCCGGACGTCAGCCACCGCGCCGAGTTCGAGCACGTCGCGGAGGTCCTGGCCGAACACGACGCCCTGCACCCGGCGCTGCTCATCAGCCCGGACGGCGCCAAGGTCGAGCTGCCGGCCCCGCTGTACGACGTCCTGCGCCGAGCCGCCCTCACGATGGCCAAGGGCATGGGCGTCACGTTGCAGTCCGCGAACGCGGAGCTGACCACGCAGCAGGCCGCTGACCTGCTCGGCATCGCCCGCCCGACCTTGGTCCGTCTTCTGGAACGCGACGAGATCCCGTTCCACACAGTCGGCCGACACCGCCGGGTCGAGTTGACGGACCTCCTGGCCTACGACGCGCGGGTGCGTCGACAGCGCGAGGCCCTGCTCGTGGAGATGGCCATGGAATCCGCCGACGACGGCCTGGACGACGAGACGGACGGCTTGACGCTCAACGAGGAGTGACCCTGCGACACTCCCGAAAGGTGCTTCGGGGTGTCACAGGGACCCGTCACACTATTGGTCGTGACCACCACGACGGCGTTCCTCGACTCGAACGTAATTTTCGGGTCTCGGCTGAGCAACGTGCTCCTGTGGGTAGCTCACAGTGACCTGTACGAGCCGCTGTGGTCCGAACGAGTGCTCGCGGCTGTCGTCCGGGATGTCCCGCGGCGTCGGCGGAACGTGACGCCGGAGAGGATCACGAAGCGAGTAGACCAGATGCGTCGGGCGTTTCCGGCGGCCATGATCGACGGCTTCGAGCCCCTGGAACCGGAGATGGGCAACCACCCGGGCGACCGGCATGTGCTGGCCGCTGCGGTGCATGGTCACGCCGATGTCCTGGTGACCTCGAACCTGAAGCACTTCCCCAAGCGCGTGATGGACCACCACGGCATCGTGGCCATCCACCCGGACGACTTCCTGCTGAAGCTCCTCGAGGTGCACGGCCCGGCGATGGAGAACGCGGTCGCGAAGGCGATCCTGAGCCGTGGCCGGCCGCCCGAGTCTTTCCCCGGCTACCTCGACAGACTCGCCGCTGACGTGCCGAGGTTCGCGGCGGAAATGAAGCCCCGGCTGGAGGTCGTCGACCCGAGCGCTGGCCTGCGCCGGGCCATGGGATTTGGCGTCACGGGAGAGGTCTCCTTTGGCCTGATCGGAGAGTCGCTGAAGGAGTCATAGACTCGCCCGTATGTTCGAGGCGCAGCGACCGAAAGGCGAGTTCGGCAGCTCGGAGCTTCCCGTGAGGCCGGCGCTGCGGCATGAGCTGAACCCGAACGGGTCGCTCACGGTCCATGCGCCGAACCACTGCCCGCGCCGGCACCCCGTGCCCGGCTCGGGCACGTTCTCGTGGATCGTGGCGCTGCACCTGCACTCGCTCATCTGCCTGCGCTGCCGGGACGAGGGCCACGTCGACGACCACCAGTGGGCCCTCATCGACCCCGCTTACGAACAAGTCGAGGCGGGGGAGGCCAAAGGGGTGGGGCTGGAGCTGGTGGCCGTGCCGCCAGCCGAGGATGCCGGACCCGGCCGGATCGAGCTGCGCCTGGACGGCCACGCGATCGGCACAGCTACGTTCGCCGTGTGCCCGCAGGACCGGACCGGGGTGCTGGAACACGTCCAGGTCGACGCCGAGCACCGCGGCCGCGGCTACGGTCGTGTGCTCGCGCTGGCCGCCTTCTCCCGGCTGGACTGGTCCACCGACGGACCGCACTGGGTGCGGGGGGATCGGCGAGTACGGGCGCTGCGCGGGGCACAGCACGGCGCCGGGTACGCGTGGACGACCACGCTGATCGAGGACACCCCGCTGGCGCGCGGCTTCGCGAAGTGGCTGCCGCTGCCGACCGTGGGCGAACCGCTGTACTGCCGGCACATGCTCGCTGCGGCTGCACGGCTCACCGTGTAGGCCGGGGAAGGCACACAGGGGCACTCGGGTGGCGGTGGGACGCGCCCATGCTCCCAACGTCGGCCCACACCCGACCGCCCGGCTACCTACTCACGAGTCAAGCAGCCGATATCTCCGGCCGCCTCGCGTCACCTCCGGGGCGCCTCACCGCGTTTCAGGGCGGCAATAGCAGCCCGGATTCGCTTTTCTTCCTCGTCAGCGCCTGAGGCCACGCCGGTGACCCGGTCGAGGTGAACAACCAAGTAGGCCTCAAGCCGCGTCAGCCATTGGGCGTTCGATTCGCCGGGCTTGCGCTGTACTGGTCAACCATGTCCTCAGGGCCTCCAGTAGCGCTTCTTGGCCGACGGTAAGGGTCCGCCGGCAAGACGAGGGGGAGAGAGGTCCTGCCGGCGGGCCTTGCGCGCGGTCCGGGTTGGCTAGGACCGCTGGTTCCAGTGTCTGACCTCAGACGGTGCGTGTTACAAGATCTTTTGTAGCGGCTTCTTGCAGGTACCTCGACCTCGGCCGGATCGAGTCCCGGACCGCCCGCCGCGCGATCTGCGACGACGGCGGTGCGCTCGTGGGCACCGTGTCGCAAAGCGACCCCTTACCGGGCTGCGTGCCAGCGATCGATCAGGTCCTTCTTCCATCCTTTTGGCGGAGGCCACGCCACACCCCAGGCCGCGAGTTGCGCCCGGGTGAAGCCTCCGGCAGGGGTACGTGCGGCTTCGATCTCGTCCGGGGACGGCAACAACTGCAGGTCCTGTTGTTGTGTCGGGCTCCACGCTCGCTCTGCCATCGCACAGTGGAGCTGCTGCGCCGCTGGGGAACCGAGGGTGGCCCGGTGGCGGGACGCCCGAGAACGCGGCTGGTAGGACGCGGTGTCGTGGATGTCGACCAGCCCGACCGTTTCGGGAATCTCGATTTCCGTGCGCCCGCGCCAGCGCAGCCACAACGCCACACACCCGGCGTCGACCTCAGCCAGCAACTTCTGCAGTGACCAGACCTTCCCGAACTGGTCGATCTCGATCGCCACCGCAGGCAATTCCGCCGGCCGCGTACAGACCAGATCGAGCCGGGAACGCCTCGGGCCGTTTTTCGATGGCCGCGTGATCCGGCCCTGAACCTCGCGTGCGACAGCCCAGCCTTGCTCCTCAGCCCAGCACGCCGTCTGCTCGGTCAACAGTCGCGTCGCCTGCGGCGCGCTCAGCCCACTCAACCGCACCGGTTCCAAGTACCGCCGCAGCGAAGCCGCCAAAGCCGCGGTCCCGTCACCTTCAGCAGACATCCCGCCCACGGTCACTACTTCGGCGGCAGCGGCTTCGGTTTTCCGGCGACGAACGACGAGACGAACACTCGGCGGACGTGCTTTGCCCAGGCCGGGCTGAGCGCGTCACCCTGACTCAAACGGTCGGCGGGTGTGTCGGTGAACGCCAGGCACTTGGCGTAGGGCGCCGCGGCAGATTGCCGTTCGGCCGCCATCGCCTTGAACACGGCGTGCGCCTTCAGCCGCCCCGGCTTCTGCCCGGCGTCTTCGACCATCTTGCGGGCCTCTGCGCCACGCTGTGCCACGACCTGCACATGCGCGACTTTCTGTTCGTAGGTGGCCAGCGTCGTTCCCAATGCGCCCTCCCGCTGTGAACCCGTGGTGTTCGATCGGCTACGTATCGTCCCAGCCCGGACCGACAGTTTCGCCACGCCACACCGCCGAACCGACCGAGTCGCCCAGTTGGCCGTGCTACGCGGTCAGGCCAGCGAACGCGAGCCCTGACTCAGGCACACCACGGCCCCCGGCTGGGGAAGGCCCGGGGGCCGTGGTGCGGGTGTCGCCAGATGGTCAGGGTTCCGGTGGCCACGGGGGAGGCCACTGGCCGGATTGCTCGAGTTCACGCCGACGCCTGGTCATGCCCTCGATGACCTTGTCGACGTCCTCGTGCGGCGCGTCCACGAACCAGGCCGCGAGCTGCTCGCGCACCTGTTGGGGTGTGAGCACCTGGTCGTCACGAGGTTCGAGATGGCTCACGACAGGCTCCCGTGATGCGGGCCGTCGCCGACGCGCTGGAGGGTGCGATCGAGCCAGAAGACCAGCGCAGCGTCGTCGTGCTGGTCGCGCAGGGCCCAGCGCAGCGCCACCTCCAGCGGCACCATGTGCCGCCACGTGTGGATCCCGGTGCGCCGGAACGAACCCCGGCTGTCGGGCCCGCCCCTGAGCCGCACCACCGCCGACCAGCCCTCTTCCGGGAGAGTGATCAGGTCGGTGGTCGAGCCCTCGACCCGCATCAGCGCGTTGATCGAACCCTGGTAGGTCAGCTGCGGGACGAAGCGCCAGCGACCTTGGCACAGCAGAGCGCGGATCATGGCGTCGACGTCGGGCTCCGTCACCGGTGCGTACCAGCCGGAGCAACGCGGGTGGTCAGAACGTCGCGCGCAGAGGACTCGGCGAACTCCGCCGCCAGGACTGCCCCCTCCTGCCCGCACGCGCGAAGCTCGAGCGCCCGAGCCCGAAGGCGGAACGCGGATTCGAGCAAGTCACGGCGCGGCTGGTCGACGAGGCCGGCGAGCACGCCAGCGCGTGCCGCGTACGCGGGTTCGACCTGCTCGTGGGTCACCGGACACCGCCGAGTGCGCTGGTCAGGCGAGTGTGGAGCCACCCCGGGCGGGCAGGCCGCCGGTGACGCCCGCCGTGGCCCCGGCCCTGCTGCGGGATCAGCACGTACAGCGGTGCCGTCGCGCGTGCCCGTGCCGCCACGACGTGCTGCCAGCACGCGGCGCATGGTCGTCCCGGCGCCACGGTCATGGCCGCCGGCCGAATCTCGGCGCGGCACAGAGTCGTGAATTCCGCGGCCTGGGGAAGGCCCGCGGTCACGTCAATCAGGTGCTCGCAGGCGCCATCCGCGCTGGTCATCGGCATGGTCTTGAGCTCAGCCACGGCGGCCGCCCCCTCCAGGGCCGACGAATGGATGCGGCGGTGACCTCGCGGGCCCGCAAGGGGGGATCGACCAACGCGAGGCCACCGCCAACATGGGGGAGGAAACCTGGCGACACGGTCCGCGGAGGCGTTGGCCCCTTACGCCGCTCGCCGTGCCGCCAGGGGCTACCGTGGTAGCGCGAACTAGTCAGGTAGCCACGACGAAATCTAGTGCACTAGTGCACGAGCGCGCTAGTGTTCGGCGTGGTCTTTTCGGGTGAGTCCTGGGTTCAGTTGTGTCCCGTGGCCGAGGAGGTGACGCCGGTGGTTGAGTCCAGCCCGAGCGCGCTCAAGCGCCGCATCGGTGCCGAGCTGAAGAAGATGCGCGACGCCGCGGGGATCAAGCGCGCGGAGGTCGCCGCCCGGTTCATGAAGGCGCCTGCGTGGCCCGGTCACCTCGAGACCGGCCTGTACCAGCCCAGCGTCGGCGACATGGCTCTGATGCTGGACTGGTACGGACACCCGGAGCGCAAAGAGTTCTTCACCAAACTCTTGGCACAGGCCAAGCGCGGGAAAGACTGGTGGACCGCCGAGCTGTTCAGCTCCGCGGCGCCAGGGTGGTTCAACTTCTACCTGGGGCTGGAGAGCATCGCCGCCGGCGTCGAGGGCTACGACGCGAAGGTCCCACCCGGCCTGCTGCAAACCGAGGAGACCGCACAGGCGATCATCCGCGGCGCCCGCCCAGATCTCTCCGAGAACGAGGTGAACCGCCGTGCTGCGCTGCGAGTGGCCCGGCAAGCGATCCTGCGCCACCGCGAGGACGATGGCCCGCTACAGCTGGATCGCGTGCTCGACGAGGACGCGCTGCGGCGCCCGATCGGCTCACCGGACGTGCACAAGGCGCAGCTGCTGCACCTGGCCGACGAGGCCGAGCAGCTGCCGAACGTGCAGTTGCGGGTTCTTCCGGTCGCAGTCGGCGCGCACCCGAGCATCGAGGGCACGTTCAGCATCCTGACCTACCCCGACGAGTTCCTCGACGACCCGGGCACGGTGTACGTCGAAAACCGCGAGAACGGCATCTACTACGAGAACGAGGACCAGGTCAACGGCTTCAAAGCCGACCTGGTCATCCTGCGTGAGCTCGCGCTCGAACCCGAGCCGAGCATCGCGCACATCCGCAGGCTGGCAAAGGAGATCTACCCGTGAGCACCGCACCCGACTACGACCCGACCCGCTGGCGCAAATCGCGCCACAGCGGCGACAACGGCGGTTGCGTCGAGGTGAACGACAGCGTGCCCGGCGTGATCGGTATCCGGGACTCGAAGCTCGGCTCAGCGAGCCCGGTCCTGACGTTCTACCCGCACGAGATCGCCAACTTCTTCCGCAGCGTCAACGAGGGCGAGTTCGACAACCTGATCGGCTAAGTTGATCAACTGTCCCGCCAGCGCCAAGGTCGACAAGCTCGACGTGTGGATCCAGTCGCTGACGGCAACAGAGGGAGATCACCTGATGGACGACCACGTGATGGACGTCGAGGTCGCGCGGGCGACCCTCGCGGGGACGACGATCGGCTGGAGCAAGTCCAGCTACAGCGGCGGCCAAGGCGAGTGCGTCGAGGTCGACGCCGTCAGCGTGCCGGGCTGGGCCGGCATCAGGGACTCGAAGCTCGGCTCAGCGAGCCCTGTCCTCGTCCTCGCCGACTCTGGCTGGGCCGCGTTCCTTGCCGTCGTCAAGGGCGACGAAGTCAGCTAATAGCAGTCCCACCTCCGTCGTCGCGGCCCCGTCTCTCCGGTAAAGCCTTGACGGAGTGGCTCGCACTCCTTCGTCTTTGGAGAGATCATCAGGAGGTTGACCAGCGGAAATGTCTTGACGCGTACGCGTCAATCTAGATAGAGTGGAGGTATCAGCAACGAGGGAGGAAACCGAGAATGAGCACCACAACCGACACGCGAAACACTGGGCAGGGTCACGCCACGGCGAACGTGGAGAGGCTGACCGAGCTGGCGCAGCGGATCGGGATCACCGCAGCTCAGCAGCAGGTGCGCGAGGAACTCGGCGATGCCGCGTACCGCGCGGCGCTCAACGTGTGGGCGGCCACCCGCCGGGTGTGGCTGATCGGCTACCGCCGCCGCACCAGCCCGAGCACGTGGGAGATCGGTGGCGAGACGCTCGTGGTCGCGGAAAACCCGCTGGTCGCGCGCGCGATGGTCGAGGAAGACCCGGCGGTGCAGATGTGGGGCGCGGACCTCTACGGCGTGCCCGGTCGAGACGTCCTCGGCCTCACCTGCGACCGCATCCACTACGGCCCCGGCGACATCCACCAGTACTGACCGGCGAAGGGACGCCCGTGCCATGCGCACCCGGCAATGGACACACGGCGACCCGGAGCCGCCCAACAGCGAGACCCGCACGGTGACCGGTGCCTCGGGCACCGTGTGGGTCCGCTCGGCCCCGAACGGCCTGTACTGGATGCCGCGCGGCGGAGGCCTCATCCAGCACTGGCCGAACCTGCTCGCCGTCGACGGACCGCTCACCGCAGAACCCGTTGCGGTACAGGGTTTCCTGTTCCAGATCGAGGCCCCAGCCAGCACACATCCCGGAAGGTAGAACCAGCCAGATGAACACGACCACCGCGCTCGACCGCGCCCGCCACGCCATCGACGACGACGAGGAGTTCCTCACCCGCGTCCGCGCAGGCGAGTACGGCGAACCGGCACAGAGCTGGCTGAACGGCCTGCTCACCGACGAACTCACCGCCGACGCGACCCCGGCCGAGCACGCCGACGCGTTGATCGCACGTAGCACCGAGGACGCACAGCACGACCAGCCCGCCAGCACGCACCAGACCGCGAGCTGCAACGACGGCACCCACCGGTGCAACGGCTGGGTTGCACCGCTGGTCTACGGCGTGCGCGAGTGCGCATGCCGCTGCCACGAGCAGCGAGGGCGGGTGCCGTGGCGCAACGCCTACGACCGGGCGCACGCCTCCTTTCACGGCATCGAGCGGGCCGAGCCCGACGAGGGCCAGGACGAGCCCGCTCCCGACCATGCGACGTCGTAGCCTCACGCCCACCTCAGCAGGCGCAGGCCCCCGAACCCCGACGCGGTTCGGGACCTGCACCCTTGCTGTGGGCGCCCGACTGGCGCCGGCACCTCCCGGAACCCACCGAGGGGACTAACAACACGACAAGTGCGGTTGACCAGGGAAAACATCTTGACGCGTACGCGTCAAGATGGGTAGAGTTGAGGTACCAGCGAGGGAAGGGGGACGAACCCGATGAGCACCGTTTCGACCCGCACCGATGACGCGAAGGAGTGCCCGACGATGGCGACGCGATACCTCTACCTGCCGACCACCGAGTTCACCCGGCACTTCCAGGAGGCCTACGGCCTGACCTTGATCGAGACGGTCTGGCTGTGGGACGCGATCGAGAGTGCCGAGATTGCAGCGGACGACCCCGAGGACGACCTGTACGCCACCACGCTGAACGGGGTCGAGCTGACGTTTCGGTTCGAGCTCGCGCACGACGGAAACTCGTGCGTGGTCCGCATCGCCAGCACCATCCCCGGCGCCGTCGACGAGCACCTGAACGAGGAAGCCGCAAAGCTGGTCAGCACGCGCTGACCGGCCCCTTGCCGCCCCGGGCCAGCACTGCCACGGGGCGGCACCGTGCCCCTGAGGGCACTCCCCCCGCTGTCGAACCGGAAGGACACACCCCACCATGGGGACCTCGAACGCTGATGTTTCGCCCCAGACCGCCCCGTCCTGCGCGTTCTGCGCCATCGCCGCCGGGCAGGCCCCGGCCACCGTTGTCCGGTCCTGGGACGACGCCATCGCCATCCGCCCGCGCCGCGGCGGCGTCAACGAGGGCCACGTGCTGGTCCTGCCCCGCGTCCACGTGGCCGATGCTGGCGAGGACCCGCAGGTGACCGCCCAGACCATGGCGCGCGCGGCTGAGCTGATGGCTGAGCTCGACGCGGCGAACCTGATCACGTCCAAGGGCCGCGCCGCCACACAATCGGTGCCGCACCTGCACGTCCACGTCGTCCCCCGCACCGTCGACGACGGCCTGCCGCTGCCCTGGACCCCGCAGCAGGAACTCGAGCGCGCCGGCGGCGCCCGATGAGCGCGGCGCTGACCGTCGTGCACGCCCGCGAACCGCTCCCCGAAGACGGGCCGTCGGTGTTCCTCGCCGGGCCGACGCCGAGGGCCGGCGGCAAGGTGCCGTCCTGGCGGCCGGCCGCGCTCGCCGAACTCGCGGCGCAGTGGAACGGGGACGGGCCGCTGACCGTGCTGACCCCGGAGTCCCGCGGCGGTGTGCGGGCCGAGCACTACGACGACCAGGTCGGGTGGGAGACGGCGGCCAGGGCCACGGCCACCGCGATCCTGTTCTGGATCCCGCGCGACCTGCGCACCATGCCGGGCTTCACCACCAACGTCGAGTTCGGTCTCGACGTCACAACCGGCAAGGCCGTGCTCGGCTGCCCACCGGACTGCCCGAACCCCGAACGCAACCGCTACCTCGCCTACGTGGCACACCTTCACGACGTCCCGGTCTGCACCACACTGCCCGGCACCATCACCGCTGCACTTGCGATCGCCGCACGATAACGGGCGGTTCGAAAGCCGGGATCACCCGATTGACCAGGGAAAATGTCTTGACGCGTACGCGTCAAACTAGGTAGGGTGGAGGTATCAGCAACGAGGGAGGCAACCGAGAATGACCGGCATCGACTTCGACCCGGAGCGGCCCTACAGCGTGTTCACCGACGCCGCGCGCCAGTGGCACGGCGTGATCGACAACTCGAACGACACCCGGCTCACGTGGGGACTCAACACGCGTGAGGAAGCCATCGCGGCGGCCGAGCAGGCCAACGATCTCCACGCCCGCCACTACAACCGCGACCTCGCTGCCCGCGTGTACGGGGATGCCCCGATCCTGCTGCCGGAGAACGCGACCGCCACGGACGTGATCGACCTGCTCTCCGGGCACGTGCTCGCCCTGGTGCGCAGCGCGAACGCGGACAAGTCCCTGACCGAGGCCCAGTTCGCGGAGGTGTTCCTCCGGACGTTCGCGGTGGCCTTGCCGACGTTCCTGGACAAGCTTCGCAAGTCCGAGCGCCCGGAGCTGGCCGAGCAGCTGGCGTGGCAGTTCCTCGCCGAGGAAGGCGCCCGCCGCGCCGCCGGGCAGTAGTCCGGCACTCAGGTCTGGGGCCGGGCGTCCGCTGCCCGGCCCCGGCAGGGCCTCACCAGAAACGGGCTCTGACCAGGAGAAATCAAGCCCCGGCCGGGGCGTTTCCACCTTCCACAGTTTCACCGTCCCGGCCGGGATCCCCGCAATCGAGGAGGTTCCATTGTCCACCACAGTGAAGCCGCTACGGACCTGGCTGGCCGGGCTCGGCCCGGCGCCGAGCGCTCCCCGGGTTCGCGACGACCTGGAGCGGGTGTGGTCCCGCGGTGCGGACGGCCTGTACCACGACCCGTCCGGCCGGCACCACCAAACCCCCGAGGCTCTGCACGCCCGCACCGACCTGGTGGAGGTGCGCTGATGAGCAGGAAAACCGGCACTCCGAGCAACGGCAGCATCCGCCGCGGACTCCAGCAGACCGTCAAGGCCGGCCCGACTACGGCCCAGCTGAGCGATGGCACGCTCGGGCGCTCCGCGAAGAACGAGGGGATGCCGAACCGCCTGGTCACGCCCGCCGAGCCGGAGTCGGAGGCGGGCCGATGATCCGCGCCGCGGCGAACAACGACGACGACGAGGTCGGGTGGACCGACGCTCAGTGGCTCGTCAGCAACGGCAAGGGCAAGCGCGTGACCACGAGCCAGCCGTGAGCCGTCGACGGGCGACGCCGGCGCTGATGGCGACGCTCGGGAACTGGGGCGAGGTCGAGGGCCAGCAGGTGCTGTTCACGCTCGCAGGCGCGGGCACCGAGCCGACAGAGGACACTTCCGCGGCCCAGTCGCTGCCGGTCATGAGTGACGAGGCGGCCCGCTGGATCCGCAGGAACGTCTGGACCGAGTACCACCGCAAGTGGAACGGCGGCCCCCGGGATTGGTTCCGCTGCCGCTGCCAGTGGGGCCGGAGCGGCAACTGCGAGCAAGGCGAGCACCGGTGGTGTACCGAAATTCGCGCCGAACGGCCGATCACCGGCCCAGACACCTACCTCACGGTGTCGGGCAACAAGCGGCTGTTCGTGGCGGTGTGGCTGGCGGACCGAACCTGCAGCTGGACATGCCCGTGCAGCTGTGGCCACAGGCGCCGGAAGCAGCGCCGGCGCCCGAGGAAGCCAGAGGGAGGTGATCAGGCATGAACTGCGACCCCGCGAACGGCGACGGCCACTACTTCGTGAAGTCCAATGTGGACCCCACCGTCTGGGTCTGCTGCAAGTCCGGGTGCGGCGCCACCGAAAGCCGCTGATCAGGAGTGGCGGTCGGGCCAGGGTCTAGCTGGCCCGACCAGCCCCGACTCTAGCGAGGTCGGGAGCTGGCGGGCGACCACCGCCACAGGCGACTGCCAATCGAACCAGGAGGAACCTGATCATGCCCCGCACCGCGCAGCAGCTGCGCGCCACCATCGCCGCCGCCCGCAGCATGCCGATGTTCGCCTTCGGCGACATTACCGAGGCCGAAGCCCGCGCCGACCGCGACGCGGCAATCGCCGACCTCGAAACAGAACTCGCCCAGCGCGAGTCCGAAGAGGCCGGCAGCTGGCTCGGCCAGCACCCGTAGCGAGTATCGAAGGAACGGACTACCGGCCACCGTCGGACGCGATCACAGGTGGCGATCGAATACCGTCAGCAGCCTGTCCGGGCATTTCGAAGGGAAGACGATGAGCAGCAGGAGCGGCTCCGCTGGCGGCCGGTACGCCGGGCGCGACGAGCTGGACCAGGCGGTGGCGCGACTGTGGCAGGCCGCGCGGGAGCGGCACGCCGAGCTGCCGGCCACCCCCGCGGCGATCAACGCCCGGTACCCGAACGAGCCGTTCCCGGCCACCGCGGCCGCCGTCACGACGTCGATCCTGCGCGAAGCCGTACGCGAACTCGCCGACGCACGCGAGCTCACCGTGACCAGCCGCGGCGGCCGATACCACAACCGCACCTTCCGCGAGCTCGCCGCCGAGATCGGCCTCTCCGCCGAGGGTGACTCGACTCAGGCACGCGGGTTTGCCGAGCTCACCCTCACCCCGGAGACCGCCGACACCTACCGCGACGAGATCGAGACGATCCGGGCCGTGCTGGACGCTCACCCACTTCCCAAGCCCGAGCCGGCGCCGCGCCGCACGACCGAATCCGGCGCGAAACTGCTCGCGCAGTGCGCGTGCCCCCGCAAGATCTACGCGGCCGCCGCCACACTCGCCGGCGCCGACATCGTCTGCACCACCTGCCGCCAACCCTTCCGGCACCAACCAACCAACACCCCACGGCCCACCCCGACCAACGCCCTCGACAGCGTCAAGAAACACCGCTGAGGCTCGCGCGCCAGCCCCGAGCCTGATGAGGGTCCGTCATCGGAAATCCGGTGACGGGCCCTCCCATTTTTCGCGCTCGGCAGGCTCCGCGTGCGGGTGGGCGCCCGCCGCTACGGTCGCCCGATCGTGGCGACGCCAGGGCCCCGGCACACTTGGGTACGTGCCCGCGACCGACGCCATCGCCGACCGGTTCACTGCGCTCAGCCTGATCCGCCAGCGCCTTGTCATCCAGCACGAGGAAGAGGAGACGAAAGAGCTCCCGCTCGGCAAGGTCGAACGATTGCTCGCCACCTACGACGAGTACCTCGAGACCCACGACGGCGACTCACTCATGCTGCTCGCGAACCTCACCGCCATCGGCGTGTGCCTGTCGCAATGGCTCGCCGAGGCATGGCAGATAGACCCACAAGAGGTCCTCGACCAGATCCAGTACCCCACGACGAGCGACGCCGGCGACAACGAAGAGGACCTGCACGGCCGCGGGCTCCCCGCGTTCCCGACCCTCGACCCAGACGAGCTGCCCATCGTCGGCCGCATCGCGCAGATTCAGTACGAGTTCGCCCGCGCCGACCGTGCCGCACGCGGAATCCGGCCGGCCAATTCGCGCCTACGGGTCGTCCCCGACGCCTGACCAAGCCCAACCCAGCCCTCACCGGGTTGCCGCTTCAGAGCCGACGGTGGCCACTACCGCGGTGACAGGCCGCGGCCTGGTCAGCGATGCAGGTGGCGTGCAGTGTTCACGTGCGGCGGCCGGCTCCACCGGTCATGTGCCACGGCGGGGAGATCAGCGGAACTGCGCGGTGCCGCTGTGGTCTTGGCGCGCTCGGCCGTCTCCCGTTCGCCCGAGCGCGCCCGTCGTGCAGCCCGCTCGTACAGGTGCCGGGGCGCTTCCTTCGCCCGCTCACGGGCGTCCCACACTGCGCCGGCCACGGTGTCCGCCGGAAGCCCGAGCCGTGTCGCCGCGTCCGCGGCGAGTGACGCCGCTTCCGAAAGCGACAACGGCGCCAGGATCCCGGCAACGCTCCGCAGCGTCGCGACCTGCTTTTCGACCTCATCCGAGTGCTCTGTGGCCTCAAGCCGGGCGATCGCGCGATCCATGAGCCACCGCGGGACCGACTCGGCGTCCTCGACCACCCGCGCAAGCTCACCACCGGTCGCGAGCCACGAAGCCGGGTCGTGGTCATCCGGCAACGCCGAGGCGATCTCCGCCCGCAAGTCAGGGTTGGCGTGCACGAGGTGCGCAACCCGTTCCGTCGCGGCCTGTCCGGCTGCATCACCATCGAGCTGCACCACGATCGGTTCGTCCGTGGTGTCGGCCAGGGCGGCGAGATGCGCCGGGGTGACCGACGTGCCCAGAGCCGCGACCGGCGCCACACGAGCGTCGCCGCGCGCGGCAATCGCCAGGACGTCGAAGACACCCTCGATCAGCAGAGGCCTGGCACCGGACGCAAGTCGCTCGCGCTGCTCGGGCAATCCGAACAGCAGACGAGACTTGTCGAACAGGTCCGTCGCCGGGGTGTTTAGGTACTTGGGCACGCCCTCCGGCACCCGATCCGACGGCGGTCGGCCAATGAATCCGGCGATGTCGCCGTGGCCATCGCGCACCGCGACGAGGACACGATCCCGGAACCGGTCGATCAACGTCTCGCGGCTGCTTCGCTGCGCGAGACCAGCCGCGAGGAGAACATCGTCGGGGTGGCCCAAACCGCGCAGATGATCGACCATGCTCGTCCAGCCGGCCGGGGCGTAGCCGAGCTGGAACCCGGGCACCTCAGCAACGCCCAAGCGCTGCACGACGTAGTCGTGTGCGCGAGGTGTCCCGGCGAGCTGTTCGGTGAAGAAGGCCATGGCGTCCGTGTTTGCCTGGACCAGCCGTGCCCGCTCCGTCGGCGACAGGACCAAGCTGCCCTGCTCCTCACCGCCTCGAGCCGCCGACACACCCGTCGACCGTGCCGCACCCAGTTCGGCCCGCTCCCGCACTCGCGCGGCCGCGACGCGGCCGCGCTCGACCCGCGTCGCCAGCGCGGCATCGTTCGGTACAGCCGGGGCAGGATGGCGTGCCTGCGCCAACCCCTGGATCACTCGTGCTGCAGTCTCCCGCAGCGCCGGAACGCCGGCCGCACCGCCGATACTCGACATGTCGAACTCCGCCGCGGGGGCCGACACACCGGCGGCGCGCAGCGTTACGTAGGCCATCGACGCGGCCTCCAGTTCCGTGCGCGAAGGCCCCAACCCGGCGGTGTGATGGTCGAGCACGACGTGGGCGACCTCATGTGCAAGCGTGCGGACCGCGTCGATGTCGTCGAGAGAGTCCCGGACGCGGATCTCGCGCCGAAGGGCGTCCGTCCGCCCGGTCCCGTCGGTCAGAGGACCCAGCCGCACTGACCATCCGCGCGCCTCGGCAACGGCCGAGAGTCGGTCCCAGAGGCGATCCGCGGCGACCCGCTCCGCGATCGCGGGAGCGGATGTCGGGGTCGGCGCTTCCGGTCCGGTCTGCGCGACGTCGAACAGGGAAACGACGCGAGGAGAGGACGCATCGGAGCCAGCGTGCAGCAGTTTGACTCCACGCTCACCACGTCGCACCTGGCGCCCGGCCGCGGCCCAGCCGTCGTAGTCTCGCAGATCGGTCGCTCCGGGCTGCTGGGCGTAGACGAGCAGTGCGTTCGCCGCACTGAAGCCCGGGAGTCCGGCGACAGTGTCCAGGTACGACCGCCACCCAGCCGCAGTGGTGGCCGACGCGGCAGCGTCGTCGAGGAGCTGCCGAACCTCCGTCACCCGCTCGGCGCGCTTCGACGCGCGTTCCTCGAGCGTCAGTCGACGCGTCGCCATGGCCGATCAGGCCTCTCGCTCGACGTACCGACGCAACTCACGGATCTCGCGTCGCTGCCGATCCAGATCGGCCTGCTGCGCGTTGACCGCCGCGACCAGGTCATCCAACTGGCCCTGAAGGCCGGCCAGAATCACGCGGACGTCCAGCGGCTCGACTTCAGCCTGATCGTGCCCCTCGTTCACAGTCATGCCGCGTCAACCCCGCCAGCTGAGGGCGCGTCATCGGCAGCGGAGGAAGAAGTTGCGGCGTCCGTCTGGGGTGCACGCTCGCCGCCAGCAGCGGCCGCATGTGCAGCCCCGGCCTCGTCATCGCTCGCCTTGTTCTCGCTCACTTCGGAGCTAGTTTTCGCTGCTTTGCGCGGAGCGGAAAACCCAGCCGCCCGAAGTTCCGAAGTGCTCCATCCTGCCGCGATAGCGGCCGCATGTGCTGCTCGAATCTCGTCCTCGTTCTCCGCCAGCTTCTTCTTCGCCGCCGCGATCTCTTTGCGGAGCTTGTCGCTGCGACCGGTCGCCTCAGCGAGCGCTTTGAGGGCCGGCCGCCGAGCCGAAAGCAGGTTGTCGAGTGCGGCCTTGACTGGGTCAGTGCTCATACCACCAGTGTAGTCGATCCGCTACTCCTAGGCGCACACTTTCCCTGGGTTCACCCGTCAAAAGCGACCGGCACTTCGCACACCGAGCCCCCTTGCTGTCCGCGCTGCATTGCCGTCGGCCGCCGCAGCGGCCGCTACGCACCGTGACGCACGGCCGAACCGCACTTCTTGCGGAGCAAGATGTGCAAAAACCAATGGTTTTTGCGGCGGCCGGGCGGCCGCGATGGCACACTGGCGTGTGCGAGGGCGCTGACGCGCCGAGGACGAGCGTGGAGGGATGGGCGGGTGGCTGGGCGGAAGGCAGGTGCTGGGAACCGGGACCACGCCCCGGAAAAGCGCACCAACCACGCCAACAGCTACTACACCGATGTGGAGTGGGCGGCGGTCACTCGTGCGGCTACGGCGGCCGGCCTGCGGCCAGGTGCGTGGATCGCGCGGACTGCTGTGGCTGAGGCTGAGGTTCGAAACGGTCAGCGGCGGCCGGACTGGGAGGGGCTGCTCGACGTGGCGGAGGAGCTGCGGCAGGTGCGGTGGCTGCTGGGCAATATCGCCGGGAACCTCAACGACGTGGCGCGGGTCGCGAACAGCACCGGTGAGATCGGCGAAGAGGCCGGCACGGTGCTGGGACTCGTCCGACGGATCGCCGGTCGCGCCGACGCTTCGCTGGGTGAGCTGAAGGAGCAGACCCGGTGATCGCGAAGGAGATGCGCGGGTGGCGAGTCGCCGGCCTGATGCGCTACCTGTTCGGCCCAGAGCGGTCAGGACTCAAGCACGAGAACCCGCGGATCGTGGCAGCGTGGGACGGTGACCCCGCGGGCCTGCAGCCGGAGAAGCTGCCGTTCGTACTCGTAGACGGGAAGCCGGGAGCACCAGGTGAGTTCGACTTCGATCTGCGTGAGCTCATCGACCACATGGAGGCCCCGGCCCGGCAGAACGGGCTCCCGGTCAGCACTCCCCCGGTGTCGCACCGGTTGTTCGGCAAGAAGGGGCTCGTCTGGCACACGCCGGTGCGCGCGCACCCTGACGATCCGGTCCTGTCCGATGCCCAGTGGCGGGAGATTGCGGAGGAGATCATGGACCGCACCGGGATCGCGAAACGGGGCGATGCCGGCGGGTGCCGGTGGGTTGCGGTCCGCCACGATGACGAGTCGATCCACTTGGTCGCGATGCTCGTGCGGCAGGACACCGGCAAGCGGTTCCACCCGAAGTTCTCCCGCAAAGAACTGCGCAGCGCCTGCCGGGACATCGAGGACCGGCTTGGGCTGCACGTGACGGCGGACGCCGATAAGACCGCAGCCGCGCGCGCCACGCGCGGAGAGGCGGAGAAGGCCCTTCGCCTGGGGAACGAGGTGCCCGCGCGGTACCAGCTGCGCGAGGTCGTGACGCAGGCCGCGTCAGCGGTCAGCGGCCCGGAGGAGTTCCTCGCCGAGCTGCAGCGCCAGGGGTGTCTCGTGCGGACGAATACCGACGCGGACGGCGTCATCCGTGGGTACGCGGTGGCGAGCAGCCGCGAGACCACCAGCGATGGCGTCAGCGTTTACTACTCCGGCAGCAGGCTGGCGCCGGACCTGTCCTGGCCGCAGCTTCTGGGCCGGTGGGCGAGCGCGCCGAAGCCGACCGCTGCGCCCGACGGCGACACCAGCTACGGGCGCATCCAGGCCACAGAGAACGCCACCCGCGCGGTGAAGGAAGCGCGTCAGGCATTGCGTGATGGCACTGAGCCAGCGGACGGGATCAGCCACACCACGGCCGACTTGCTCAACGCCTACGCGAGAGCGACTGAGCCGAACCGCGACGGGCCGCTGAGCGACGCGGCGCGGGCCTACGACCGGGCCGCCCGGACTCCAGGCAGCCGGAGCCCTGAGCAGCTGGGACGCGCGGCGCAGCAGATGCGGCAGGCAGCGTGGATCCTCGGTGGCGCGGGCATGCTTTCCGGCCGCGGCACGGAGCGCTACGCCGCGGCGGCGCTCGTGGCGGCGCTGGCGGGGCTGCTGCTGGAGATCGCGGCATGGCAGGCCGCGAACCAGCGGGCCCACCAGTCTGCGGCGGCGCACACCGCAGGCCGGCATGTCGAACAAGCAGCACGACCCGGCTTCCCGCCGGTCGGGCGTCGGCCCGGTGATGCCGCGCTGGCAGAGCGGCGGGCGCAGCGGCGCACGGTCGAGCCGAGTGAGGTGGCGCGACGGCTGCGGGAGCAGCAACGACGCTTGGGCGACCAGCGGCGTCCACGGCAGCAGTAGGCACGACTTCCAGGAGGGGATCCGATGACCACGCACACACCTGACGACGTACCGCACTTGCGGCTGCCGGTCGAGGAGCTGGTGCCGCTCGTGCAGCTGGCGTCGATGCTCGCGCGGACGCTGCGCGAGCATCGACGGCGCGAGGGGCGGTTGGCTCACGACTACGCGGAACACGCCGCGCGGCTGCACGATCGCGCCGAGCAGGTCCCGGTGCGGGAGCTGACGGCCGACGAGCAGCGTGAGCGCTGGGTCCGCGCGAGCGAGCAGGCGTGGGGGTCGGAGCTGCGCTTGAGCAACGCTGATCTGGACCAGCCGGTGGGGCAGGGGACCGAAACTCTGCTGGAGCGGTTGCAGACGCTGTCGAAGGAATCAGGGTGCCCGCCCACCGCGGTACTGGCCGCGGTCGCGGCTCCCGTTGGGGCCGGGCGGGCTGACGGGATTGCCCAGCAGTTGCAGCACATCTCGCTTCCGCAGTCGACCGAGTCACAGGTGTGGCGCGAGAAGTTGGCTGAGGGTGAGGTCGTGGTCGGGTGGATGCCGATCGACGAGGGCACCAGCTCGCTGATGTTTGAGGTGAAAGCCCTCGACGAGGAGTGGGCGGCGCGGGCCGCCGAGGCGATGTGGGAGGGGCTCGGCGCGGGCGAAGAGGCCGAGCAGACCATGGCCGGGTTGCAGCGCGCCGCGGCGGTGGGCACCGCGGTCTACAACGGCAACGCCGAGTACCCGACTGCGAGCGCGTCGGTGCCGAGCGCGATACCGCGGATCGAGATCTCGCGTGCCGAGTTGGCCGATGCCCTCAAGGCTCAGCTCGGGGACTTCACCGGCACGGCGATCGCCGGGTGCAAGGCCTATCCGGCGCTGCACCGTGTCGTCGAGAACGAACTCAACGCCGGAGGCTCGCTCGGTGAGCTGATCGGCCGGATGGACGGGATCAACGTCAACCGGGCGCGTAAGCCGGCGGCGCTCGCGCTGCACATGATGCGCAACCCCGTGATCGACGACGACCCTCTGGAGTCGCCGGCGACGGCCGGATCTCGCCGGGTGCCGGCGAAGACGGCCGAGCGGATCAAAACCCGGTGGCGAGGAGAGGACGGGGACGAGCGGATCAGCACGAGCGACGCTCTGCGCAACGTGGAGAACGTACGCAAGCGGGCTGTGTGGCTGCGGGAGTTCAGCGCGGACGAGCTGCGGCAGGCCGCGAGTCGGGTCGGCGAGGCGGCGCAAACGACCGGTGGGCTGACGCCGGACCAGATGGCGCGCACACTCGAATCGGTCTTCGGCGACCGTGCTACGAGGGCTGGAGCGGCACTCGAGGACTT
>NZ_JBITBT010000054.1:0-56440 GCF_044452505.1 Amycolatopsis sp. NPDC051903
ACGCTTTGGGGTGCGGTGGTGCTTCGCAGGGGGGCGGCGGTCTTGGTGTTGAGGTCGATTGCGATGACCGTGGTTTCTCCGGGGGCGAGGGTCACCTCGAGCGAGGTCCGGCCGCCGGAGGTCTGGTACTGGGCGAGCGGTTCGACGCGGCCCGACCAGGTGTTGATGCGGTAGGGCTTGCCGACCGCGGCGACGCTGATGGTCGTCGTGGCGGTCGCGGCGTCGATCGGGTTGTTGAAGTAGTCGCCGCGCTTTTCCATGTAGTTGTACGCCCACAGATAGACCGTGTCCTTGGTCTTGCGCATGGCCGTGAGGACGGTCTGGTTCGGTGCGGCGTATTCGGCCCGGGGGCGTACCCCGAGTTGCTTCAGGGCGCCGTAGACCCCGGTCTTGCCGTAGTAGTACTTCTGTTCGTAGTCTTCGGCTGCCGGGTCGGGGGTGGTCGCGCTCTGGGGAACGTCCGCGTCGATCTCTTTCACGTTCGAGAGCTTTTTCAGGCGTGCCATCACTTTCGCCAGGTCGGCGTCGGTGCCTTCGTTGCCGAGGGTGTGAACTGCGGCCTTGGTGTTCAGGTAGTTCCGGGTCGCGCTCACCGTCTCGGTCAAACCGTTGACGACAACAACGGGCAGACCTTGCCGGGCAAGAGCGTAGATGGCCTGGGCACTCTTCAGCCGGATGGAATCCTGGTAGATGACGACGGCCTGGTATCCCACGTTTTCGGGGATCAGGCCGTCGGTCTTGCTGTATTTGACGCTCCGGCCCTCGAGGATTTCCGGTGCGAAGTAGTCGTAGGTGTAGCCGTTGTCCTGCAGTTGCAGATCCTTGAAGTAGTTGGCCCTCCGGTGCCGCATGAAGTCGGGGTGGGGGTGGTCGCTGTTGAAGGCGTAGTCGGTGCGCACCACCGCCAGGTCCATTTGCGGCTTGCCCTGTTGCAGCACGGCCTGGGTGCGGGCGATCATCGGCATGTAGTCGGTGTACTGCGTGGACTCCGGCTGACGTGGGCCCCAACGCTCGGAGTACCGGGCGTACATGCCTTCGTGGCCTGGCCAGTAGGTGCCGTCCCAGGGGTTCGACGGGTCGTGGGAGTCGGCGCCCGAGATGCTCGAGTAGCCGTGGAACACGGTGTGGCTGACGCCGGAGGCGAACTGGGTGTTGATGATCTGCATGAACCGGTCCTGTGGCCAGGTGTAGTTTTCGCCGCTGATCGCTCCGGTCTCACTGGAGTAACGCAACCCATGAGCGTGGGCCGCACCCGCCAACGTCCGCTGCGAATCCAGCTGGTTCCCGAAATCAAGCGATTCGGTCTCCACGTAGTCCACCCCTTGGGCTGGGGTGGTGATCTCATACCCCACGTTGTAGGAAATCTCAGCCCGCAGCTTCATGTTCATGTCGTCGTTCAGGTAAGTCCGCAGCGGCTTGAGAACGTTGTCGGTGTACATGTCGGTGATCGTCTGGAAGAAGTCGTTGCGGACCTTGGTCACCGTCACCTGATCGGCGCCGATCACCAGGAATGAGGACAGGCCGGCCCTGCCGTCCTTCCTGAGAACGTAGGGCAGGTGCGGTTCGAGGCTGTAGCCGCGGCGTTTCTGGAATTCGCTCATGAGGGTGGTGCCCCAGAATTCGCCGCCGTTGGAGTTGGTGGTGTCGATTTCCAGGGAGTCCATGTACATTTCGCCGCGGCCGTTGGCGATGATGGCGTTTTTCAGTTCGGGGTCGCTGAAGATGTGGTTCTTGTAGTAGTCGATGAAGTCTTGCATGCCGGCCGGGTCGATGTAGTTGATGGTGACGTTCGTGGTGGACGAGGGGGTCGGGGCTTGGCCGGTCGCCTGCATCCAGAACGCGTAGATGTCCCAGGTCCCGGTGCCCGCCGGCGGGGTCCAGGTCAGGGAGTAATTCGCTTTGCCGGTGGGGTCTTTCATCGTCGTCTGCGTGACCGGGGCGCCGTCGAGGGTGACGTTGCCGGTCAGCACGACCGCGTCGTCGGTGTAGCTCATGGTTCCGGAGATGCTGCCGTCGGCGGTGACCGAGCCGGTGTTGCTCTCGGCCCGTTGCACAGCGACCACGGAGATCAGGTCCTGCCGGACTGTTCCGGCCACCGTCATCGCCGAGCGCCTCAGGGTGCCGCTGAACGTCGTGCCGCCGGTGGTGGTGTGGATGGCGTAGCCCAGTGCCTTTCCGGCGCCGTCGTCGTCGAACTTCAGGTTTTCGATGGGCAGGTTCGCGTTGGCCCAGTGTGTGCCGCTGGTCATGGAGAAGCCCATGCCGTACTTGTTGGCTTCCTGGATGATGAGCTTCGTGTCGTTCTTCCACTCATCCGACCCCCAGCTGTAGATCTGCTGAGGCGTCTTCCCCGTGGTGTTGGTGACGAAGACCGTGTCGCTGAGGTTGCTGTCCACGTTGGGCTCGGGCATGCAGACGATCTCGACTGAGCCGATGCCCATGTCGTGGAGCATCTTCATGTCGGCCTTGATGGTCGCGTCGGTGTGCAGGCCTTCGGCCAGCCACCACCGCGTACCCGGCCGGTACTTACCTTCCGGGCTGTCCAGGAACGCGTGCTGCGCCTTGATGAACGTGTCGGCGGCACTGGTCGGGGAAGCGTCGGCGGAGGCGGCGCCGGTCCAGCCTGAGAGGGCCAGCGCCATGCCGACGCCGCCGCTGATCTTGAGGAAATCTCTGCGGTCGAAGCCGGGGTTGCTGTCTTCCATCGGTCCTCCCGGGACAGGTGGGGAACGGTTCTTGCTTTTTGGCGAAGGGATCGTGGAGCGTTGCGCTGCCGTACGGCCGAAGCATGTGCAGGCGTTCGGGGTGGACGGACTGGTCGTCGCCCGCGCGCGTGGTCGCACCGGCGAGCGGACACCGCAGCTTGCAGGCCTGCCAGGTGCGGCCGGCCCGGCAGCTGTGGGACGAGCGCGGCGGCTACGCCGTCGCCTGTAGTGATGGGCTCGACCGCCGATGTGAGCAGCGCCGGCAGTGCGTCGTCTGCCGCGCCGCGTAGCGCACGCGCACCGGGGTGCGGACGTTGATCGCCCATCGACGACACGCGGATGGGGGTGGAAGACCGGGTTCAGCGGACTCGATGCCGCCGCCCTGCGCAGCTTGCGACCAGGCATCCGCGACAGCGGGCCGGCGCGCCTCCGGCCGGTGCGGTACCCCTGCGGTGGTGCCGTACGCAGTCACTGGCCTCTCCGTTGAGGACTCGAGAATTTAAACGTTTCAACTCTGGTCACTCTAGTTTCCGGGTTCCGCGCGATGGTTGTCAAGCGTCAACCATCGCCTTCGGGCCGCGGAATCGGTTCAGCGTACGGAGGATAAACGCCGGATTCTTCGCTGCGAGACCGCTTTGCGCTCGCAGAAATCCGGGACGTG
This sequence comes from Amycolatopsis sp. NPDC051903, assembly GCF_044452505.1. NCBI lineage: Bacteria > Bacillati > Actinomycetota > Actinomycetes > Pseudonocardiales > Pseudonocardiaceae > Amycolatopsis > Amycolatopsis sp. NPDC051903. The sequence continues at coordinate 3,367 of NZ_JBITBT010000054.1, forward strand.
GGGTTCGCGTCCCGGGCAACGGAATCATGGGGCACCGCGAACCTTGCCGCAACCTCGGAATTGCCCGACGTTGACATTCCCGGGGAACACTGGTTAGGTCCCAGCTTGAAAGGTTTCACGCGAGTGGCACAGCTCGTCAGCCCGGCTGGCGCGCTTTGAGGCGGATCCCTTGGCGCCGACCGGGTGAGTCAGTACACGACCAGTAGTGGTGCGTGATCGCCCGCCTGTCAAGGAAGTGAGGCTCGGGTACGCAGGGGGCCCGGAATCGTGCGCCAAGCGTCGGCAAAGCTGCGCGCCTGTTGCAGGCTCGGAACGTGGGTGCTGAGGCGGTTTTGTCGAGGGTGCACTCGAAAGCGGTAGTGGGCCTCACAACCGCACTTCAGACATCGGGTGAGTCGCCGTGCGGTCGTGTTGACGAACGGTTCGAGCGCTCGACGCCACCCCGGCGCAGAGTCTGGGTGATGTGAGGAAGTGGTCCTTCGCTGCGGTAGTGGTCGATGAGGATCTGGTAGTCGGCGCGCGGCTGGATCGCGTTGGCGCTGAAGAGGGGATCGCCCCACTGGGCAGCCAGCTCGGCGGAGGTGGGGTGATGGCGGCCGTGGAACTTGCCTTCCCCGGTCACGTTCTCCTTGCGCCTGAGGCGGTAGCTCGTACGTCTGCGCGAGCTTTCCCACTGCTGGCCCCGGCTCGACGCCGGACAGCGGAAGCCGACGGGCCTCGTCGCCCTAGCCGATCACGATTTCCAGGCCACCAGACCGGTCGGCCTCGGATGGGGTGTGGTGGAGACGTCCGCGCACTCGGTGTCCCCGAGCGCGTGCGCCTCGATCAGGAGTATCCCCAGCTCCGGTACCGCGAGAATCAGGACCGCTTCGTGCACCACGGGCACGCTGGGACGCTGTTCCGCACCGGCAGCGCCGCCATGTTCGGCCTCGTCGTCGCCGGGTACGGCGACGTCGCCCACCATCCCCGTGCCCACCCCAAGGCCAGTCCTTTGGAGTACTGCGCCGAGTTCGACGTCGTGGACAAGCCCCAGTGGCCCGTCGAAGTCACCGAAATGTTCATCGGACACCGAGAACTGGCCTGCTCCGTCCACGAGGACATCACCAGTCCCTGCAAGGCGATCCCGATTACGGGCAGTCGTCGGCCGCCGGGTGTCGACCCCATTGGGCCGCATGGGCGGAGCTGTCAGGGACAGTAGGGTCGGCACCGTGGTGAGTGCAGCGGTGGGTGGGCGCGTGGTCGTCGTCGGAGCCGGCATCGTCGGCGCGTCGGTGGCTTATCACGCCGCCCGGGCCGGCGCCGCGGTGACGTTGGTCGACGCCGGGCGGCCGGGCGCCGCCGTGACGGCGGACTCGTTCGCTTGGGTCGCGGCGTCCGGCGTGCGTACCGGTCCGGCGGCCGGGATACGGACCACCGCGACCGAGGAGTACCGCCGGGTCGAGGCCGAGTTGCCGGGGCTCCCGGTGGTCTGGTCCGGTTCACTGAGCTGGCGCGCGGAGTGCGGCGAGCCGGAGGCCGGGCCCGGGCAGGAGATCGTGGACGCCGCCACCGTGATGGCGCTCGAGCCCCACCTTCGGCAGCCCCCGGAGTGGGCCATCTGGGCACCCGGCGACGGCGCCGTCGACTCGGTGGGCGTGACCGAGCGGCTGGTCGCCGGCGCCCGCGCCCAGGGCGCCCAGGTACATCTGGACACCGCGGTCACGGCGATCCGCCGGGATGCGGCGGGCCGGGTTGCCGGGGTCGAGACGGCCGTCGGAACCCTCTCCGGTACGACTGTGGTGCTGGCGGCCGGTGTTGCCACGGCCGCGCTGGGCGCGTCCCTCGGCGTGAGTGTCCCCGTCGAGCCGTCGCCGTGCCCGCTCTTCCGGCTTCGCGCGCCGGCCCGTCTGGTCCGCACCGTGGTCAACACTCAGGACTTCGATCTCCGGCAGGTCGCAGCGGACCGGCTGATCGCCGCCGCGGACTCCCCCGAACGGACCTTGGCCGCCATCCGGTCCACTTTCCGCGGTACCGGGAGCGTCGAGCTGCTCAGCACCCGCCTCGGAGCACGCCCGATGCCGGTCGACGGTGAGCCGATCGTCGGTCCGGTCGCCGAGGTCCCCGGTCTCTACCTGGCGGTGATGCACGCGGCGGTCACGCTCGCCCCGGCCGTGGGCCGCCTTGTGGCGCGGGAGGTGGTCGAGGGCACCGTCGAGCCGGCGTTGTCGGGTTGCCGTCTCGATCGCTTCTGATGTCCCGCATCTGGGACGACCGCGGCGGAGGTGTCGATGCCGTGGTCCAGCACCACCAGGTCCACACCCTTCGCCTGCGGCTGCTCGGACAGACCATCGGTTGCTCGAGCGGGCCGGCCGGGCCCCGACCTTCTGACCCATCTCGCTACCGCCTCTCACCCGCCACGGCCGTGGTTCAAGATCGGCGAACGAGCACGACCGCTCCGACAAGGCCGACAATGAGCACGGCGCCGCCAGCCCAAGCGAGTCCGGCGCCCCACAGCGGGCCGAGTGACACGCCCTCGTCGTGGTGCGGGCGGGCCGAGCTCGGCACGGTTGCGACGATGTCGTCGATGCGCTGCTGGATCCGGTCTTGATCCGCTTCCGACAGCCGGTCCGCGCCCAGGTTCCTCGCGAGCGCTTCGACCTCGTCGTTCTGTGCGTAGGTGAAGCCGGGGAAGGTCACGGTCGACTCGGCGCTGCCCGTGCAGGCCAGCACTTGACCGGTGGCCTCGTCGGGGTGCACCTCGCCGGACCCGCACTCTTCCACGATCCGTTCGGCGCGGTCGGCACTTCGTCGGTCGTGGTCCGCGCAGCCGACTGCGTCGCAGGCAGGAGTGGCGGGCGTGGCTAGTCCGTGAGGGGGTCGGGGTCGGTGCGGAGGCGGCTGTAGAGGTAGCCGTCGCGCCACTGGCCTGCGCGGAATTCGGCCGCGCGCAGGACGCCTTCGAGCGTGAACCCGGCCTTTTCCAGCGAGCGCTGTTCCGCGGTGTTCTCCGCATGCGTTGCCGCCTCGATGCGCTGCACGGGTGTGTGCTCGAACAGGTAGGAGCAGAACATCGTCTGGGCGCGCCAGCCGATGCCCCGGCCGCGCCACTGCGGCAGCAGTGCAATGCCGATCTCCCAGCAGAACCCCTGGGCGCCGTGGTGGCGCTTCCGGTAGGACACCAGGCCGGCGGATTCCTTGCCCGGTTCGGTTTCCACAGCCACGTCCACGATCAGCCGGCCGTTGTCCTCGCCGAGATAGCTGTCGGTGTCGAACCGGCGCCGGACGGCCTGCGGGTCGCGGAACCCGGTCCAGTCCAGGCCGATCAGGCCGGGCTCGACCAGGAAGCGCCGGAACATGTCGAGGTCGGCCTCGGCGACGGGCCGCAGGCTGAGCTCAGGCAAGTGACGTGACATACGCAGGCCTTCCCGTGCCGCGCCCACCATGGCGCTACCAGTGCACCAAACCACGACGATCACGATCGGCGCGCTTCCGGGCAACGTCAAGGCGGTGCTGTACCAGTTCGACCAAGACCTTCCGCGGTACGGATCTTCGGTGCCCACCTCGAGGCCGACCCCCGCGCAGGTGGTGTTCATGAGGGCACGATCGAGTGGTTTAACTCCTGCGCGCACTACGCCACGCCACACTGGAGGCACTCCGCAGTTTCACCAGGGACCGACTTGACGCGAACCCGGACGTTGCCGGCCGGCGCGGTTGTCATCACGTCGTCGACGAGGGCCGGCAGCGCGGCGCCAACGGCACCCCCCAACCTCCGCGAAGGAGTTATCACACCATCGAGCGGAGGCCTGCGCGACAAGACGATGCACACGGTGATTTCCCGCCTCTGCACCGGAAATCCCCAGGTGACGGATCCCTGCGGACTCTCGAAAGAGGTGGCAGGATTCGCAATTCGAAATGTGTCGAAAATCAACGGGGTGGGTCTGTGGTGAAGGCTTCCGAGAAGGCCAGGATGTGGGCCTGTCTCGCCGCGTCAGGGGCGCTGGCAGTGGCCGGGTGCAGCTCCTCGATTGCCGGTCAGGCTCGCCCGGACAGCTCGCCTGAGGCGAAACAGGCCGAGACCGGGATCGCTCTTCAGAACCTGACCACGGCTCCGGCCAAGGCGATGACGTACGCCGGTCAGCCCGTCTACGACGCCTGCGCGATCATGAACCCGTTCCTGATGCGGCAAGCAGGATTCGTGATCAACCCCGAGAAAACCTTCACGCAGAAGAAGTTCACCGGCGACGACGGTCCGCCGGCCCCCGGCGCTGTCACCTACGATCCGTCGGGGACCCACATCTCACCGGAGCCCGCATCCGAGTGCCTGATGGCGGGCAAGGACGACAAGTACAACCTCTCGTTGAGCATCGACCAGAAGCAGTACGAGAGCACCGACCTGTCGAGCGACCGGGATACCGTCTGGCGCCTCGCGACCAACTCTGAGGCGCAGCAGAGCGTCCAGTCCCACACCGTCAGTCACGAGACCCGTGGCGACGTGCAGATCTACGTGACGATGGGGACTCCCGTCTACCCGGATGAGTACCAGGTGTACTTCTTCTGGGGCGGTGACCAGTACTGGGCCACGTTGGACATGCACGCCAGTGACTACGGCACCGCCGAGGACACCCCGGGCATCACCAAGAACCCCACCGACGCCCTCAAGTTCCTGACCGATCAGGTTGCCGGCAAGCTGGCCGCCGGCCCCGACAAGGTGGGGCATTCCAAATACGCGTACGGGGCTCCGTGGAACACGCCGACCGCATGTGACGTGTACAAGCCGGAAGACTGGGGGCTGTCGTTCACCGACGACACCGCGTCCGGCCGGGTTCAAGAACAGTCCTCCATCGGGCCGGTGCAGCTCACTGCCGATCCTCAGGATCCCGGCAGGGGACCGTGGAACTACGTGTGGAGCAGTTGCTACCGCATGAATCACGCCAACACGGGCAATCTGGTCAACCAGGACGGGTTGACGGTTCAGATCGACACGTACGACAACGTCGAGGGTGCAACCTACTCCGACCACGTGTCATGCCGCCCGCACACCGACGGCCCGGATGGCCCGCCCCCAGAGGAAACGAACGCCAAGCTCGGAGACGGCGACACTTGCTGGGTGCCCACCGGCGGCAGCCCGCACCTGGTGTTCAAAGTCGGCCGCCACGTGGTCACCATGTGGGCGTTCAAGCACGAGGACTACCAGCAGCCCACGCTCAACGCGGTTTTCGGCAGGGTCGTGAACAAGATCGTCGATCGTGTGAAGCAGATTCCTTGATGTCCTCGGCCGCCCCGTAAAACGGGTTCAGGATCGCTGAATGGCTCCCCGTCGCCGGATCCCTTGCCGTAAAGGGGGAACCGCCGCCGGACCAGCCTGATCCGATTCACGCCAGCGGAGATCCGACGCCTCCTCATCAGGTTGATCCTGCGTGTCGCCGAGCACGTCTGTCCACAGCAGACATAGTAGGCGATCTCGGTGAGCCCGAGACCCTGCGGTGAGCGCCCGCGCCTGGACTGCCAGCCGGTCCGGAACGGTGCGCGAGTTATACAAAATTCGCAATAGTCATGCCGTCATCAGGTATTGGACGTGGAATACCGGCCGCTGCAACGCTCAAGCCCGCTGCAGCCACGCACGATGTCTTCCCGTCGAAGATCAAAGAGGATCTCATGAACACAGCTCGTTCCGGCGGTCCGCCGTCGACCGCCGTCAAGCCGGGCCCGGGCGCCTCCGGAGCCGCGAGCAAGCAGGCGACGCGACGTGCCCGCACGGCCGTCCTCGGTGCCGGCATCGGAACGTTCATCGAGTGGTACGACTTCATCGCCTACGCGTTCCTGGCCACCGTGATGGCGCAGTTGTTCTTCCCGTCGGAGAGCGCGGCAGTGGGTCTGCTCTCGACTTTCGCGGCGTTCGGGATCTCCTTCGTCGTGCGTCCGCTCGGCGGCGTGATCCTGGGCGCGATCGCGGATCGGCGCGGCCGCCGTTTCGCGCTCACGATCGCCGTGGTGGGCATGGCGGCCGCCAGCTTCCTGATCGGTCTCCTGCCGAGCGCCGCGGCGATCGGCGTTGCCGCGCCTGCGCTGCTGGTGCTGCTTCGTGTGATCCAAGGGCTGTCCGCCGGCGGGGAGAGCGTGAGCGCAGCCTCCTACCTGATCGAGGAGGCGCCCGACGGACGCCGCGGGTTCTTCACGAACTTCGTCAACGTCGGTGTCATCGGCGGGATGTTCACCGCCTCGCTGCTCGTGTCGATCCTGCGGTTGGTGGTGGACGCGCACGCCCTGTTCGACTGGGCCTGGCGCATCCCGTTCCTGCTGTCGCTGCCGATGGGCGTCGCCGCCGTGATCATCCGGAAGCTGATGGACGAGTCGCGGGCGTTCGAGCACCTGAAGACCGAGGGGATCGTCCAGCGCGCCCCCATCCGGGAGGCGTTTCGCCGCGAGGGGCGCGGCATCACGGTCACCGCACTGCTGACGTTGTCGATCCAGGCGGGTTACTACCTGATCTTCACCTATTCGGCCTCCTACCTCCAGACACAGGGGCTGATGAGCGGCACCGGGGCGTCGTGGGCGATCGTCCTCGCGCTCGGTCTCACCGCGGCCACGCTGCCGTGCTGGTCGCGCCTGTCGGATCGCTTCGGCCGCCGGCCCGTCCAGATCGCCACGAACCTCGGGTTCATCGTGTTGCTCCTGCCGATGTACCTGCTGATGACCGTCTCGCCCGGGTGGGCCGTGCTCGCGCTCGTCGTGCTGGGCCAGGTGTGCTCGGTGAGTTTGTCGGCGCAGTGGGTGACGCTCACCGAGCTGTTCCCGGCCACGCTGCGCGCGACCGGCCTGGGCATCGGCTACAACCTCGCCACGATCATCGGCGGCACGACCCCGTTCGTCGCGACCTGGCTGCTGAGCGTCACCGGCCGGCCGCAGTCGTCCGCGCTGTACGTCAGCGTCCTCGCGGCCGTCTCCCTGCTGACGGCTGTCTTCCTGCTCAAGGAGACCGGGCGCAGCCCTCTGCGCGAGGACTGACCACCGCGATCGGGCCCCAGCCGGCTTTCGAGCGATCCACTGCAGTGATGGGAGTGCCATGAAACCCTTGAGCGGCTTGCGAGTCGTCGACCTGAGCAAGGTCCTGGCGGGGCCGCTGTGCGGCCAGTTCCTGGGCGCGCTCGGGGCCGACGTCCTGAAGGTCGAGCCGATCGGCGGTGGCGACGACACCCGCGCGTGGCCGCCGCGGCACGGGAACCAGTCGGCGACGTTCCTCGCGGTCAACCACAACAAGCGCAGCCTCACCGTCGATCTGAAGTCGCCCGAGGGGCAGCGGCTGGTGCACCGGCTCGTCGCCGGCGCGGACATCGTCATCCAGGGGTTCGGCGCCGGCACGGCGGCCAAGCTCGCCGTCGACCACGACACCCTCCGCGAGCTCAACCCGCGGCTGATCTACGTCGAGATCTCCGGCTACGGACGCACCGGGCCCCTGGGCGACGAGCCGGGCTACGACGTGATGCTGCAAGCGTTCAGCGGCATGATCAGCACGATGGGCGAACCCGAGGGCCGCTACGCGCGTGCACCGTTTTCGCCCGTCGACCTCGGCACCGGCTCCTACGCGCTCAGCGGGGTGCTGGCCGCGGTGATCGAGCGGGAACGCACCGGCACGGGCAGCTACGTCGAGGTCTCGCTGCTGGACACCGCGATCTCGCAGATGGGCTACCTCGCCCAGAACTACTGGGCATCGGGCGAGGCTCCGAGGCGGATGGGGACGGGACACCCCGCCCTGTGCCCGTACCAGGCGTTCGAGACCTCGGACGGCGACCTCATGGTCGGCGTCGGCAACGACGCGCAGTGGCGACGGTTGTGCGCCGCCGCGTCGCTCGACGACCTCCTCGAAGATCCCAGGTTCGCGACCACCGCCTCGCGGGTCGCCCATCGCGAGGTCACCGTACGTCTCGTCGCGGACGTGATTCGCCGGCGCACGACCGAAGCCTGGCTGACCCTGTTGCGCTCCAGCGGCGTCCCGTGTTCGCCGATCAACACACTCGCGCAGGCACTCGGGCACCCCCAGGTCGACGCCCGCGAACTGCTCGTCCGGTACGCAGACCCGGTGCTCGGCCCTGTCCAGACCGTCGGCCTGCCGGTCAAGTTCGACGGGCAGCCGCGCGACATCACCCGGCCCGCTCCGCTGCTGGGGCAGCACACCGAGGACGTCCTCGGCGAGCTGGGCCTGTCGCCGGAGGAAGTGCGGAGCCTCGTCGAACGAGGTGTCGTCGCGCAAGGCGTCGACGTCGAGGACGGATTGGCGCCCGCGGCCCGCGACGCCCGGGGAGTGGAATGAGGCACTTCACGCAGTACTGGTTCGACGACTTCGTGCTCGGCGAGGAATTCCCGATCCCGTCGCGCACCATGACCGACGCGATCTTCGGCGCGTTCCAGCTGGCCAGCGCCGACAACCACCCCAGCCACTACGACGTCGAATACTGCCGCGAGCACGGCATGCCCGACCGGGGCGCGCACGGGTTCCAGATCCTGATCCAGAGCGCCGCGGGCGCAGGCTGGTTCCCGAGCTGCGTGGAGGACTCGATGAAGGGGTTCATCGAGCAGTCCAGCCGATTTCTGAAGCCGGTCTACGCCGGCGACACCCTGTACCCGCACCTGAAGGTCGCCCACCTGGAGAAGGGGCGCACCACCGGCGTCGTCACGCTGGCGTCGACCATCCACAACCAGCGAGGCGAACTCGTGCTGGACGGCCTCCAGAAGTACCTGCTCAAGCGCCACCCCGACGCCTGCTCACCCCCGGAAGGACCTTGATGACCAGCTTCATCCCGACCTTCGCGCACGCGCACGTGACGCGAGACGAGCGCCACGTCTACACCGTGACGATCCGCGACGCCAAGAGCCGCAACATCCTCTCCTCCGCGGTGACCCTCAGCGTCACCGACGCCGTGCGCTGGGTCGCCGCGCAAGCCGACGCTCGCGCGCTCGTCTTCCGCGGCGACGGCGAACGCGCGTTCATCGGCGGTGCGGACATCCACGAAATGGCCGCGCTCGAGCCGCAGTCCGCACGCGAGTTCATCACCCGCCTGCGCGGTTTGTGCGACGCCCTGGCCTCCGTCCCCGTCCCCACGATCGCCCGCATCCGGGGGTTCTGCCTCGGAGGTGGCCTCGAGGTCGCTGCCGCGTGCGACATCCGCCTCGGCTCGAACGACGCCGTCTTCGGCATGCCCGAAGTCCGCGTCGGCATCCCCTCGGTGATCCACGCCGTGCTGCTGCCGGCGCTCATCGGCCCCGGCGCGACGAACTGGCTCTTGCTCACCGGGGAGAACGTCGACGCCGGCCAGGCCTTGCGCTGGGGCTTCCTCCAGTTCGTGAGCGAGCCGGAAGAACTCGACGAGCTGGTCGAGCGCACGGTCCAGCCGATCGTCGCGGCCGGCCCGCGCGCGGTCCGCGCGCAGAAGTCGCTGCTGCGCTACTGGCGCGACGCGAGCCCCGAAGCCGGCATCGATCGCAGCGTCGACGCATTCGGCGACGCGTTCACGACGGACGAGCCCAGCCGCTACATGGAGCCGTTCCTCAGCCGCAGGAACCGGTGACACCGGTGTCCGGGCGTCCGTTTCGCACCTCGCGGGGTGAGACACTCAGGTGATGGATCCCACCCAGCTGCGCATCTTTCTCACGGTGGCTGAAGAACTGCACTTCGGCCGGGCGGCAGAGCGTCTTCACCTCGCCCAGCCTCCCGTGAGCCGCACCGTGAAGCAGCTGGAACGCGAACTGGGCGCCACGCTGTTCAAGCGGAACACCCGCAGCGTGACGCTCACCTCGGTCGGCCGCGCGCTGGTCGAGCCCGCCAGAGAGGCCCTCGACGCGATGGAGCGCGTGAAGCTGACGGCGCGCTTCGCGCGGACCGGCGAGGTCGGGCGGGTGTGCCTCGCGTTCGCGACCGCATCCTGGAACGTGATGGTCGGCAAGCTCGCCCGCGGCGTCAAACAGGCGCATCCGGGTATTCAGCTCGACTTCCTCAGCCAGCGCTTCGCGCAGGCGTCGATGAAACTGCTGACCGACGGGCGGGTCGACATCGCGCTCGGTTGGTGGGACCACATCCCCACCGGGATCGAGTCGCGCGTGCTGGCGGTCGAGGAACTCGTCGTCGCCGTGCCGGAAACCCACCGGCTCGCGGATCGCGAGCGGGTGTCGATCCGCGACTTCGACGGCGAGTCCTTCGTCTCCCTCTCTCCCGAGACGGGCACGCTGCTGCTCGACCGGCTGCGGGAACTCACCGCCACCGCGAACCTCGGCGTCACCATCGCGCAGTACGTCTCGAACTCGTGGACCGCCACGGCGCTCGTCTCGGCGGACGTCGGGTGTTCGCTGACGCTGCCGTCCGTCGTCGAGAGCATCACCGACCCCCACTTGCGCATGCTCCGCCTTTCCGACCCGATCGCGCCCGTCGAACGGCGGATCGCCTGGCGCGCCGCCAACGACGACCGCGCAGTGCACACCGTCCTCAAGCTCTCCGAGTCCGTCCTCCCGACTCCCGGCACCCATCAGGCCGAAGTGGACTGACGGAGAAGAGTCCAGTGTGGACACGGGCCACATCGATGGTCAAGCTCGACCCGGTGGTCTGGCTCAGCGCGTGGTCGTCGGAGCAGCGGCAGCGCGGATACCCCGCCCTGGTTGCTCTCACGGTGGCCTCAGGCCCAGGCGGTGATGGTCTTGCGGACCGGGCGCTGGTTGCTGTCGGTGGCGAACAGTTCGGGGGAGTGGCTGCGGATCCGCTCGACGTCGGAGAAGACCAGTCGCAGGTGCGCGCGCATCGCCTCGACGCTCGCGTCGAGGTCGCCGGCGGCCAGGTGGTCGACGATCGCGGTGTGCTGCTCGATCAGCGACGACACGGGGCTGACCATCCGCATCCCCAGCCGCCGGGCGCGATCGAGGTGGGCCTTGGCCGACACGACCGTGCGCCACGCGTTCGCGTGCCCGCCGGCGGCGAGCAGCAGCTGGTGGAACTCCTCGTCGAGCCGGAAGAAGCGTTCGGTGTCGTGCTCGGCTTCGCGCTGGGCTTCGAGCGCCTGCCGCAGCGAGGCGAGCGTCTCGACCTCCAGCCGCTGGACGGCGTCGGTGAGGGAGGCGACCTCGATGGCCTCCCGGACGAACTGGGCGTCGGCCACGCGCTTCAGGTCGACGCGGGACACGAAGGTGCCCAGCTGGGGGAAGACCTGGACCAGTTCCTCCTCGGCGAGCAGCAACAGCGCCTCGCGCACCGGCGTGCGGCTGACCGACAGCTCGGTGGCGAGCTCGTTCTCCGACAGCGGGGCACCGGGTGGCAGCTTCAGCGTGATGATCCGGTTCCTCAGCTCACGGTGCACGACCACCCGCGCGGACGGTTTCGCTGCTGCTCTGGCCATTCGCTCACCTTACCGGTCGGGAAGGACTTGACAGTCGCCGCATGGCAGCACTTGTATGGTAGTGCTTCCATGGTGGAAGCGCTAGCTCGAGGAGGGTCGATGCCGACCGATCTCACCCCCGCGTCCCTGTGGCGCACGGTCGCCGCCTCGGTGATCGGCACCGTGGCCGAGTACTACGACTTCTTCATCTACGGCACCGCGTCGGCGCTGGTGTTCAACAAGGTCTTCTTCCCGTCGGTGAGTCCGCTGCTGGGCACGCTCGCGGCGTTCTCGACCTACGCGGTCGGCTTCTTCGCCCGCCCGCTCGGCGGCATCGTGTGGGGCCACCTCGGGGATCGCGTCGGCCGCCGGCGCACCCTGGTCTACACCCTGCTGCTGACCGGGCTCGGCACCTTCGCCGTCGGGCTGATGCCGGGGTACCACCAGATCGGCTTCTGGTCGCCGGTCATCCTGGTGCTCGTCCGGCTGATCCAGGGCTTCGGCGTCGGTGGTGAACAGGGTGGTGCCGTGTTGCTGACCGCCGAGGCGGCGCCGGCCGGACGGCGCGGGTTCTACACCAGCTTCGTGCAGCTCGGCTCGCCCGCGGCCTACCTGATCCCGAGCGCGCTCTTCGCGCTGCTGGACGCGCAGCTGCCCGAACGCGACTTCGTCGCCTGGGGCTGGCGGATCCCGTTCCTGCTCAGCGCGATCGTCGTGCTCGTCGGCCTGTACGTCCGGCTGCGGGTGCAGGAGTCGGACACCTTCCGCGCGGTCCGGGAGAGCGAGCGGTCGCACCGCGCACCGGTGAAGATCCTGCTGCGCGACAACCGGCGCGAGGTCGTCGCGGGCACCCTGACGAAGTTCGTCGAGGCCGCGGTCTTCCCGTTCTACACGGTGTTCCTGGTGTCCTACGCCAAGAGCCAGGGCATCGACAGCGGCATCGTGCTCGACGGCGTGATCATCGCGATCGTGGCCGAACTGGTGCTGCTGCCGGTGTGGGGCGCGCTGACCGACCGCGTCGGCCGCCGGCCGGTCTACCTCGCCGCCACCGTGCTCAACCTCGTGCTCGTGGTGCCTAGCTTCCTGGCCGTGCAGACGGGGAACAGCGTGCTCATCACGCTCCTGCTGGTGGCGGGGCTCGCGTTCGGGCACGGCGGGGCGTACGCGCCGCAGGCCTCTTACTTCCCCGAGCTGTTCCCGGTTCGCGCGCGCTACAGCGGGGTCTCGATCGTCTGGCAGTTCGGCTCGATGATCGCCAGCGGACCGTTCACCGTCGTCGCCGCCGCGTTGCTGGCCGCTTCCGGCGGGGGTTACGCCCTCGACGCGGTGTACGTCGGGGTGCTCATCCTGATCAGCCTCGTCGCCCTGCGCTGGATGCCGGAGACAGCACCTGGCCGCCGTGGTGGCCAGGAGTACGCCGACTGGCCCCGATCCGCCGACCGCACCACCACCGAAGGACAGCCCGCATGACCAAGATCGTCGGCGCCGAAGTGCTCGTCACCGCGCCGGGCCGCAACTACGTGACGCTCAAGGTGACCACCGACGAAGGTGTCGTCGGCTGGGGCGACGCGACCCTGAACGGCCGTGAGCTCGCCGTCGCCGCCTACCTGCGCGACCACGTCTGCCCGTTGCTGATCGGCCGCGACGCCCACCGCATCGAGGACGTCTGGCAGTACCTGTACAAGGGTGCGTATTGGCGGCGCGGCCCGGTGACGATGACGGCGATCGCCGCCGTGGACGTCGCGTTGTGGGACATCAAGGGCAAGCTCGCCGGGCTGCCGGTGTACCAGTTGCTCGGCGGCGCGGCCCGCGACGGTGTCATGGTGTACGGGCACGCCAGCGGCGGCGACGTACCGGAGCTGCTCGACGACGTCGCGCGGTACCTCGACCAGGGTTACCTCGCGGTGCGCGCGCAGTCGGGGGTGCCGGGACTGGACAAGACGTACGGCATCCCGGCCGAGGGCCAGACCGTGTACGAGCCGGCTTCGGGCGCACGGCCGCAGGAGGATCTCTGGGACACCGCACCGTACCTGCGGTTCGCCCCGGAGATGCTGGGTGCGGTGCGCGAGCGGTTCGGGTTCGGTTTCCACCTGCTGCACGACGTGCACCACCGCCTCAGCCCGATCGAGGCGGGCCGGCTGGGCCGCGATCTCGAGCAGCACCGGCTGTTCTGGCTGGAGGACCCGACGCCGGCGGAAGACCAGGAGGCCTTCCGGCTCGTGCGGCAGCACACCACGACGCCGCTGGCCGTCGGCGAGGTGTTCAACTCCATCTGGGACTGTCAGCACCTGATCACCGAGCGGTTGATCGACTACATCCGCACCTCGGTCTCACACGCGGGCGGCATCACGCACCTGCGCCGGATCTTCGCCCTCGCGGAGCTCTACGGGGTGCGCACCGGTTCGCATGGCGCCGGCGACCTGTCGCCCGTCTCGCTGTCGGCCGCGCTGCACGTGGACCTTTCGGTGCCGAACTTCGGCATCCAGGAGTACATGGGCCACGCCGAGCCGGCGAGCGAGGTCTTCCACACCTCGTACACGTTCGCGCAGGGCTACCTGCATCCGGGAGACGTGCCGGGGCTGGGGGTGGAGGTCGACGAGGCGGCCGCGGCGAAGTTCCCCTACGACCCGAAGTACCTGCCGGTCAACCGCCGCCGCGACGGGTCGGTGCACGACTGGTGAGCCGCTACGACGTGGTGCTCCTCGGCGAGCCGCTGGTGGAGTTCTCGACGCTCGCGCCGTTCGGCGACGGCGTCCCGGCGCGGATGGGCATCTCCGGTGACGTCGTCAACGCCGCCGCGGCGGCCGCGGCGGCCGGGGCGCGGGTCGGGCTGGTCGCCCGCGTGACCGACGACGAGCTGGGGGACGCCGTCGCCACCCGGATCCGGCAGCTGGGCATCGACGACGCCCTGCTGCGACGGGTCCCCGGACAGCAGGGCGTGTACGTGCAGTACAGCGACCCGGACGGGGATCGCCAGTTCTGTTACGCCAGAACGGGTTCGGTGGGTTCGCAGCTCTCGCCGGCGGATCTGGACCGCGCCGTCATCACGTCGGCCGGGGCGGTGCTCGCGAGCGGGATCGCCTGTGCCGTCTCGGCTTCCGCGCGGGCGGCCGTGCGAACCGCGGCCGGGTGGAGCCGCCGGTTCGTCTACGACCCGAACCACCGGCCGCGGCTGAGCGCGCCCGGCGACGCCGCGCAGGTGCTGGCCACCCTGGCGCCGCTGGCGGCGCTCGTCACGCCGTCGGCGCCCGGCGAGACGTCGGTGTTGCTGGGCACCGACGATCCCGCGACGGCCGCGAAGGCGTTGCTCGCCCGGGGAGCGCGGTCCGTCGCCGTCACCTGCGGCAGTGCGGGCGTGCACGTCTCGGACGCGAGCGGAGAACGGCGGTACGCGGCGGTGCCGGCGCCCGAGGTGGTCGACCAGACCGGTGCCGGGGACGTGTTCGCCGGCACCGTCACCGCCCGGCTCGCGCTGGGCGACCCGATCGACGAAGCGGTGCGCCTTGGCGCCGCGGCGGCCTCGCTCGCCGTCGGTGGGCAGGGCGGCACCGGCCGCATCGCCCCGCTGGCCGAGGTGCGGGCGCACGCGGGAGTCCGGGCGTGATGCGGGCGCGGTTCCGCCCCGAATCGGCCGGGATCGTCCACTTCGGACTCGGGGCGTTCCACCGCGTGCACCAGGCGGTGTACACCGACGACGCGATGCGCGTCACGGGGGACCGCTCGTGGGGCATCATCGGCGTCAGCAGCCGGATGCGCCCGGTGCTGGCGCCGCAGGACTACCTGTACACGGTGCTGGAGCGGGGCGAGGGCGCAGCCCCGCCGCGCGTGGTCGGCGCGCTCACCGGCGTCGTGCCCGGCGCGCGGGTGCCGGACCTGCTCGCGCGGCCGTCGATCCGCGTGGTCACGCTGACCGTCACCGAGAAGGGCTACCGGCACGACCCCGCCACGGGTCTGCTCGACCTCGCCGACCCGGAGATCGCCGCCGACCTGACCGGCGGGCAGTCGAAGACCGTCGTGGGGCAGCTCGTCCACGGCCTGCAGCGCCGGCTGGGCGGCCCGCCGATCACCGTCGTCTGCTGCGACAACCTGCCCGGCAACGGGAAGTTCCTGCGCGCGCTGGTCCGCTCGTTCTGCCAGGCGGCCGGACTGACCGCACTGCACGACTGGATCGAGGACAACGTCCGGTTCCCGGGCACCATGGTCGACCGCATCGCACCCGCCACCACCGGTGCCGACCTCGTCGAAGCGGAACACGAGCTGGGCTACCGCGACGACGCGCTGGTGGTGACCGAACCGTTCAGCCAGTGGGTGCTCGAGGACGACTTCGCCGCCGGACGGCCGGCGTGGGACCGAGCCGGCGCGGTGCTGACCGCGGACATTGAGCCGTGGGAACGGCTCAAGCTGCGCGTGCTGAACGCGAGCCACTCCATGCTCGCCTACTTCGGGCTCCTGCTGGGTCATGCGTCGATCGCCGACGCCGTGCACGACCCCGTGCTGCGCGACGCGTGTTCGGCCATGCTCGCCGACGACGTGCTGCCGGTCCTGCGCCCACCGTCCGAAGTGGACGTCGACGGGTACGTCCGGACCACGCTGGCCCGCTTCGCCAACCGCGCGCTGCGGCACACCACCGCGCAGGTCGCGAGCGACGGCTCCCAGAAGCTGGGCCCGCGCCTGCTCGGCACCGTGGCGGACCTGCGCGCGGCGGGACGCGAACCCCGCTGGCTCCCGCTCGTGGTCGCGGCCTGGACGCGGCACGTCGCGACCGCCGTGCGGCTGGCGGACCCGCTGGCCGCGGATCTGCGCGCCGCCGCGTTCCCGCTGGACGTGATCTTCCGCGGCGACCCGGTGTTCCGCGCTCAGGTCGCCGCGGCCCACGACCGGCTCGTGACGGAGGACCCGCGCGCGGTGCTGCGGGAGGTGCTCGATGGACGCGCGTGAGCTGATGGCGCTCGGGCCGGTGCTCCCGGTGGTCGTCCTCGACGACGCCGCGCGGGCCGTCCCGCTCGCGAAAGCGTTGCTGGCAGGCGGAGTCCGGACGATGGAGGTGACCCTGCGGACGCCCGCCGCGCTGGCGGGCATCGAACGCATCACCGCCGAGGTCCCGGAGCTCGTCGTCGGCGCCGGCACGGTCGTGGCTCCGGCGCAGGCCGAGCGGGCGGTCGCGGCGGGAGCGCGGTTCCTGGTGTCGCCCGGTTCGCCGCCGGCGTTGCTGGACGCGATGCTCGCGCAGGGCGTGCCGGTGCTGCCCGGAGTCGCGACGGTGACCGAGGTGCTCACCTTGCTCGAGCGCGGTCTCACCGAGATGAAGTTCTTCCCCGCCGAAGCCGGCGGCGGCGCGGCTTTCCTGCGCGCACTGGCGGGTCCGCTGCCGCAGGCGCGGTTCTGCCCCACGGGCGGGATCACCGCCGACAACCTCGCCCGCTACCTCGCTCTGTCCACTGTGCCCTGCGCCGGCGGAAGCTGGCTCACCCCCGCCCCGCTCGTCGCGCGCGGCGACTGGGCGGAGCTCACCAGACTGGCCGCACTCGTCGGCAACCCGCCGCTCGCCGCTCGTCCACCACACAGCGAGCAGACGCGGCCGCCCGGTCGAAGTCAGCGCCGGTCATGAGGGCCTCCGGTGATCGGTGCGGACGTCCACACCGATCCCGGAGGGCGGTGTCAGGTGAACAGTTTGCGCAGGCCTTCGATGCCGGTGCCGTAGACGCCTTGGGCGAAGGTCTGGGTGAGTTCTTCTTCTTGGTCGGCGTTGGCGTCGTATTCGGCCCACCATTCGACGAAGGATTGGTCGGTGTCGGTGATGGGGGCGACCCGGACGGTGGAGATGTAGCGGCGGACGCCGAAGGGGTTGGCGCCGGTGAAGGTGTAGGTGAGGGTGCGGCCGGGGTCGTCGAGGACGAGGAGTCGTTCGTCGAAGGGGTCTCCGCCGTCGGCGAGGGTGAGCCGGCGGACGGCTCCGACCTGCCCGTCGGTGCCTTGGACGATTTCGCTGTGTCCGATGGCGGCGAGGAAGTCGGGGATGTCGCCGAAGGCGCGGACGCGGGCCCAGACTTGGTCGGCGGGTGCGGCGACGACTCCGCTGGCGTAGGGACGCGGCATGGTTACTCCAAGGTGTCGGTGAACGATTTCGATGCCGGCGCATCACGGAAGGGCTCCCCGGCGGTGACGTCCGGCCGCAGCGTGGCCGCACGCCGCGCCGGGGTCAGCCCGACCCGGCACGCCGTTGTGCTGTCTGGTGGTGACTCCGTCCGCCACATCATCGGAGCCCATGATCCTCAACTCCGCTCCGGTGCGCGGTGTCTCAGGTCATGAGTCTTCGTTATGGGTACCCCGGCGGCAGGCCGTTTGTCCCGCGCTACCGGCGGCCGGGCTACGTCCGATGGACCAACCACGTCCCGAAACGCGCAGGTCACGACGGGAAAGGCGATGGCGCGGATGCGTCGTGGGTTGAGCGGGCTGCACGATGGTAGGGGTGGTGCTTGCACCCGGTGTCGGGCTCCTGGAGGTGGTTGTGGTGTGGGGGCTGGTCGTCGCGCGGCGGGTTGTGCGTCATGGATGAGCGCGCCGCGATGGAGCTGGTCGAGCGGGCGCGGTCCGAGACCGCGCAATTGGCCGCCGCGCTGGCGCGGCAGCGAGACGAGATCGTGGCGTCGTCGGAGTTCACCAGTGGCGACGACGAACACGACCCGGAAGGCGCCACCATCGCCTTCGAACGGGCGCAGGTCCAGGCACTGCTGACGCAAGCCCGAGACGAACTCGCGGCACTCGACCGAGCAGCCGAGCGGGTGCGCGCCGGCGTCTACGAGGTTTGTGAACGCTGTGGCGGTCCGATCGCCGAAGGCCGGCTCACGGCCCTGCCGGCGACGCGAACCTGCATCGCCTGCGCAAACCGAAGGTGACGCGAACACCCGACGGCGACGCGGCGATAGCCCTGAACCAGCACCAGTCCACGGGGCGTGGCGTTACCCGCAAGTCCGAGATCGTGCCGGCCGTGGTTTGACGGCCGACTTCGACCCTCTTCGAGGTGCAGTTCGCTCACCCGTCGAGGGGCCGCTGAGGCCGAGCAGGTGCGCCGAAGGTCCCCAGGATCTTCGAGCCGGGCCGGCCGCGCACGACCATCGGGACGATCGACCGCGCTCCCAGCAGGGACATCACCTGCGCGCCGGCGACGACGGCGGTGAGCACCTCGCGCCCGGGCGCCCGCACTGCTTCGCCGAACGCGAGGGCCGTCGGCACGACCGGCGAGCCGAGGTGGCCCGCCAGCGTGTGGACGTCGTCGAACTCGCTGCTGTCGGCGAGGGTGGCGTTGGCGAACGCGGCGTAGCTCGCGGCCGTTCTGACGCCGGAGTGGGCGACGGTCGCCTCCGGGGCCGCGCCCAGTGCGGTGACCAGCCGGAGCTCCGGCTGCACTGCCGGTGAGGTCGCGCCCGCGAGCTGAAGACCGAGCTGATCGAGGATCAACAGCTTCGCGGCTTCGACGGCGTCCGGTGGGACAGCCGCCGGGTCGAGGTCGGCGACCCAGGTGCGGAGGCGAGTCGCGAGGGTGTTGTCGGGCATTCGGATTCCCTTCGGGAAAGGCGACGGCCGCCGCGGCCGGGTCAGCGCTGGATCGCCTTCACCTCGGTGAACTCCTCGACGCCGAGGTGCCCGAATTCGCGTCCGTTGCCGGACTGCTTGTAGCCCCCGAACGGCGCGAGCGGGTTGAACGGGGCGCCGTTGACGTCCACCTGGCCGGTCTGCAAGCGGCGCGCGACCGCGAGGGCGTGCTCCGGCTCCCCGAAGACCGCGCCGGTGAGCCCGTAGATGCTGTCGTTGGCGATGCGCACGGCGTCTTCCTCGTCCTCGTAGGGGATCACGCACAGCACGGGGCCGAAGATCTCCTCCTGCGCGATGGCCGCGCCCGGGTCCACGTCGGCGAACACCGTGGGGCGGATGTAGGCGCCGGTTTCGAAGCCGGGAACCCGGCCGGGGCCGCCGGTGACCAACGTGGCGCCTTCGGCGATGCCGCGCTCGATGTAGCCGTTGACGCGCTGCCACTGGCGTTCGGAGGCGAGCGGGCCGACGCGGGTCGCTTCATCGCTGGGGTCGCCGAGGGTGAACTCCTGCGCGACGGCCGCGAGCAACCGCGTGATCTCCGCCTGCCGGGACACCGGGACGATCATCCGGGTCCACGCACCACAAACCTGGCCGCTGTTGACGAACGCGGTCTCGGCGGTCTTGCCGACTGCCAGCTCCAGATCGGCGTCGTCGAGGACGACGCTGGCGGACTTGCCACCGAGTTCGAGCGCCACGCGCTTGACCTTCTCGGCCGCGAGCACCGAAATGCGCTTGCCGACGGCCGTCGACCCCGTGAATGTCACCATGTCGACACCGGGGTGTGCGGCGATCGCCTCGCCGACGATCGGCCCGGTGCCGTAGACGACGTTGAAGACGCCGTCGGGGATGCCGGCGGCCGCGACCGCCGCGGCGAGAATCCCCGCGGTCAGCGGCGCCAGCTCCGCCGGCTTGAGGACCAGGGTGTTGCCGGCCAGCAGCGCCGGGGCGAGCTTGGTCATGATCTGCTGCAACGGGAAGTTCCACGGTGTGATGGCGCCGACCACGCCCACCGGTTCGCGCACGACCAGCGAGTTCCCGATCTCCTTCTCCCAGGCGATTTCGCCGGCGATACCGGCGGTCGTCATCGCGACCATCGGTGGCAAGCCCGCCTGCGCGGCACGCGCGAGCGAGATCGGCGCGCCGATCTCGGCGGTCACGGCTCGGGCGATCTCCTCCGCCCGCGTCGTGAGCTGGGCCGCGAGGTCGGTGATCAACGACGCGCGGTGCTGAGGCGTGGTGGCAGCCCAGCCGGCGAGCGCGGCGCGCGCGACCGCGACGGCGGCGTCGACGTCGGCGGGCGTCCCGCCAGGCGCGGTGGCGATCACCAGACCGGTGGCCGGGTTGGTGACGGGGATCGGCTGGCCGGTCGCGGGGACGGTGCGGCCGTTGATCCAGTGCCCGGTGATGGTGAAGTCAGTCGAATTGTCGCTCATACCGACCACGATCGGCGCCCGGCGGCTGCTCATCCATGTTCGATCTATCCCTGGCTGAGCGTGGCCTGCGTGGGGCCGGCCGAAGCCGGACGGGGCAGGCACCGCCGAGGGCCGCGAGCAGCAAGTGTCCGTGCAGAGGGGGAGTCGATGGGCGGGGCGAGCAGTCATCCACTGTGGACGAGGCGGTACTCCTCGCGTGGGGAAGCGGCGTGGCACGTGGAGTGGTCGACGGGCGGTTCGCCGTGTCCGCGTCGGTTCGAGCCCGACTCCGCCCGCCCATCCGTCCAAAACGGACAACTCAGGGCCAATTAGTAGCGCAGTGTGCCGAAGCGTCTGCGAGCAAACCGCGCTCTTGACGAAATATTGACGAACTTTTCGATAATTTTGACGTTTCATGACTGTTGAAGAGAAGGTAACTCTCGGCTTGAGATTTGCCGGGGTAAAAATGGAATTGACCGGCGTCAACGTCGTGTCAAAACCGCTGTTTCTTGGCATTCTGATGGGGTGACGCAATCCGAGGAACCGGTGCGCCGACTGGAGCCGGGTGCGCTCGGATACGCGATCAAGCGCGTGTTCCTGGGCAAGCCCCTCATCACGGCGCGGTTGACGCACGAACGGCTGTCGAATACGACCGCCCTGGGCGTGTTGTCCCCCGACGCGATCTCATCGTCGGCGTACGGCACCGAGCAGATCCTGGTCGAGTTGCTGCCGTATGCCGGGCTTGCCGCATTCAGTCTGGTGCTGCCGATCACCGGGGTGATCCTGGTGATCCTGGTGCTGGTCGCCGCGTCCTACCGGCAGGTCGTGATGGCCTACACCCGTGCCGGCGGGTCGTACGTCGTCGCCCGGGAGAACTTCGGGCCGCGGGTCGCGCAGGTCGCCGCCGCAGCGCTCCTGATCGACTACGTCGTCACGGTCGCCGTGCAGACCTCGGCCGGCACGGTGGCCGTGGTGTCCGCGATTCCGTCGCTGGGGCCCTACAGCCTCGAGATCACGATCGGCGTGGTCGTCCTGCTCTGCTACGCCAACCTGCGGGGCCTGCGCGAGGCCGGGCGGCCGTTCGCCGTGCCGACCTACCTGTTCTCGGTGCTGCTGGTCGCGATGATCGTGGTCGGGCTGGTCAAGGCGGCCACCGTCGGGTTGCCGACCTACGACTCCGCCAGCCTGCCAGGCGCGATACCGGTGCGGCAGGGGTCCGGCCTGGTGGAGGGTGCCACGATCCTGGTGCTGCTGCGCGCGTTCGCCAACGGCGGCTCCTCGCTCACCGGCGTTGAAGCGATTTCCAATACGGTCTCCGCTTTCCGCAGTCCCCGCGGTCCCAATGCCCGCAAGGTCCTCGTCGCGATGGCGACGATCCTCGGCTTCCTCGTGGGTGGCGTGTCGCTGCTGGCGTACTTCACCCACGCGACGCCGTACCAGAGCGGGTACCCGTCGGTGGTTTCGCAGGAAGCCCGCGCGGTGTTCGGCCACGGCGCCTTCGGGCAGGTGATGTTCGCCGCGATCCAGACCGCGACCGCCCTGATCCTCTACACCGGGGCCAACACCAGCTTCAACGGCTTCCCGTTCCTCGCCAGCTTCGTCGCCAGCGACCGCTTCCTGCCCCGGCAGCTGACGACCCGTGGCCACCGGCTGGTCTTCTCCAACGGCATCCTGGTGCTCACCGTCCTCGCCGTGGCGCTGTTGCTGTTCTCCGGCGGCACGGTCACCGCGCTGGTGCCGTTCTACGCGATCGGGGTGTTCACCGGGTTCGCCATGGCCGGGTACGGGATGACGAAACACCACCTGCGGCTGCGGGAGCGAGGCTGGCGGTTCAACCTCGGCGTCAACCTCGCCGCGGGCATCTTGTCCACGGTGGTCGTGGCGATCTTCGCCATCGCCAAGTTCACCGAGGGCGCCTGGCTGGTCGTCGTGGTCTTCCCCGTGCTGGTGTTCGTGCTGATCCGGCTCAACCGCGAATACCGCGCGGAAGCGGCGGTGCTCGAGCGGATCACGGCCGACCGGGCCAATCCCACCAGGTACGCGCGCCACCAGGTCGTGGTCTTCGTCAACACCATCGACGTGGCGGTCATCCAAGCCCTGCGCTACGGCAGCAGCCTCCGCCCGGACAAGGTGACCGCCGTCCACTTCGTCATCGACGCCCAGGCCGCCGAACGGCTCCGCGCCCGCTGGGAAGAGCTCGGCATGAACACGGCGTTGCGGCTCATCGACGTCCCCGACCGGCGGATCGCCCGCGCCGCGTACACCCTGGTGCAGAAGATGATCGCCGCCGCGCCGAGGACGGGGATCACCGTGCTCCTGCCCCGGCGCAGCTACGCGCCGCTGCTGGGCCGGCTGTTGCACGACCGCACCGCCGACCGCATCGCCCGGGTCGTCAGCCGGATCCCGCACGCCGCCGCGACGATCGTGCCCTACGACGTCCAGACCCGGATCCGCGCGCAGATGCCGACCCTGCCCGAGGAACACATCACCACGGTCGTCGAACGCTTCCTCACCCGCACCGGCTCGGCGCACCCCGGCGATTCCGCGACCACCGATGACCAGCCCGCCGCTGAACCCGGCAGCACTCCCATCGCCGACCTGCGGCCCGACACGACCGCGACGGTCGACGGCCGGCTGCACGAGCTGGCCCTCAGGAAAGACGCCCCTGGCCGCGGCGCCGTTCTGGCCGGGCAGCTCGTCGACGCCTCCGGAACGCTCACCCTCGAATTTCACCAGGCTCACCCCGATCTCGAACCCGGGCAGCGCCTGTGCCTCACCGGACGCGTCCAGCCGGGCCCGCCCCTCGTCCTGCGTGATCCCGCCTACCGGATCCTCGAAGCGACCCGCGACACCGAAGAGCACTCGGACACCGGTTCCGGCGGGCGTGACTGATCACCTCGAACCCCGTCGCCAACCTACGGCTCCGCTGATCACGCCACCATTGCCGGTGGTGATCCATGCAGGTGAACTCGGTTTGCGGGAAGGCTTTTCGAAGGACGAGTTGAGGCATTCCTCGCGTCTCGCGAGGCTGGTTCTGTCACCATCGGTTCATGGGGGATAGTCCGGATGACGACGGGCCGTGGTACTGGAATCCCGAGCGGGGTCGCATGCAGCGGCAGCCGCCAGTGGTGTCCGCCGCGCGTTTCGGGACAGTGCGGACGCGGCCCGAGTCGCGGTGGCGGCGGTTCACTGGCAGCATCGCAGGGTTCTTCCGGCGGCACCGGAAGGCCTGCCTCGTCGCGCTGGCGGTGGTCGTGGTGGCCGCCGCCATCTTCGCCGGCCGATTGGCTTTCACCGCGCCGGCCGTCAACGTCACTGCGCCTACCGGGAAGGCGGCCCAGCCGCTGCCCACTTCCGCACTCCCGTCGACTGCCTCCGCTCCGTCGCCCGCCCCGCAGATTCCTGCCACCAGCGCGGCGGCGGCGACCTCGACGAGTGACCACTACGACGAGGGTGTCTGCCTGAGCGGCACCATCCCCGACACGAGCGGCGTCGAGGTCCCTGCCGGTGACCTCACCGAGGTGCCGTGCTCGTCGAAAGCCGCGCACTACAAGGTGATCCACGCGCTCACCGGCACCAGCGATCTCCACCAGTGCGACACCTACCGCAACCCCCGCACGCCGTTCTCCTTCGGCGAGCAGTACACGATGAACGGCGTGCCAGTGGAGCAGTACGTCTACTGCATGATCGAGGTCAAGAAGTAGCACTGAGGCCGTGGACCGGATCGCTTTTCCTCGGCCAGCTCCGGGAAGTGGGGCACGTGCCGCCGGACATCTCCGCCGACCGCTCGAGCACGGCGGCGCGCCGGCCGGCGCGTCCATCGCGGCGAGCGTCTTGCCACCCCGTCTGAACTCGGTCACGACGAGATCGAAGTGCGTGGTGTCCACGTTGGGCATGGCTCTCCTCCTGGATGTGCTGTGCAGCGCGGCCCGGGTGAGAACCGATCAAATGTACGTACATTTAACGTGGGGGATGAACGGCCACTTGACTGCGAGTCGGTCGCGGCAGCAGCGGCAACCTCGCGCCGGCGGGTCGATGCCCGGTTCCGTCAGGGCTCGCTCAACGCATCGCACCAGCAGCCGCCCGGCGGGGGTGAGGAGCTGCGGCGATTCCGGCCGGCTGCCACAATTCCTCAGATGCCCCATGAGGACGCGCCGCCTCCGAGCGCCGCCCGGCGGGTCCCGTTGCTGGCCGGGATCGTGCCGATCCGGCGGCGTGCCGCGGGGTCCGACGCGCTCGCCGGTGTCACGCTGGCCGCGCTGGCCGTCCCCGAGGTGCTCGGTTACGCCAAGATCGCCGGGATGCCGCCGGTCACCGGCCTGTACACGATGCTCGCGCCAGTGGTGCTGTTCGCGTTGTTCGGCGCGTCCCGGCACCTGGTGGTCGGCGCGGACTCGGCGACCGCGGCGATCCTCGCGGCCGGTCTGGCCGGGCTGGCCGTTCCCGGGTCGGCCGGCTACGTCCGGCTCGCCGGCACGGCCGCGTTGCTGGTCGGCGCGATGCTGCTGCTGGCCCGGCTGATCCGGCTCGGCTTCCTGGCCAACTTCCTGTCCCGCACGGTCCTGGTCGGCTTTCTCACCGGCGTCGGCATCCAGGTCGCGGCGGGCCAGCTGCCCGACATGCTCGGTGTGCCCGCCGTCGGCAGCGAGACCGTGCCCAGGCTGATCAACCTCGTTCGCGGTCTCGGCCACGTCAACGTCACGACCGCGTTGGTGTCCGCGGCCGTGGTCGTCGTGGTCGTCGGGATCGGCCTCGTGGCGAAGAAGGTGCCGGGCGGGTTGATCGCCGTCGTCGGCGCGATCGTGGTCAGCGAGCTCCTCGACCTGTCCGCGCACGGGGTCGCCGTGCTGGGTGTGGTTCCCCAGGGCGTCCCGCACGTCGCGCTGCCCTCCTTCGACCTGCCCGACATGTCCACGTTGCTCGGCATCGCGGTGTCGATGTTCGTGGTGATCCTCGCCCAGAGTTCCGCGACCTCGCGCGCGTACGCAGCCCGTTACGAGGAAACCGTGGACGAAGACGCCGATCTGGTCGGACTCGGCACCGCGAACGTGGCCGCGGCGTTCACCGGCACCTTCGTCGTCAACGGCAGCCCCACCAAAACGCAGATCGTGGACGGAGCGGGCGGCCGTAGCCAGATCGCGCCACTGGCCGCTGGGGTGGTCGCCGTGGTCGTGCTGGTTTTCCTCACCGGTCCGCTGGGCGCGCTGCCGCTGGCGGCGCTGGCCACCGTCGTGTTCCTGATCGGCGTCCACCTGATCGACGTCGCCGGGATGCGCCGCATCTTCCGGGTTCGGCGCGCGGAATTCGTGGTGGCGCTGCTGACCGCGGCCGCCGTGGTTTTCACCGGCGTCGAGCAGGGCGTCGTGCTGGCCATCGTCGTGTCCATCGTGGATCACCTGCGGCACAGCTACCGCCCGCACAGCGGCGTTCTGGTCAAATCACCGGCGGGCCACTGGCAATCCGAGCCGGTCACGCCCGGCCGCCGCACGACCGAGGGCATGATCGTCTACCGCTTCGGCAGCAGCCTGTATTTCGCCAACGCCATGCGGCTGGGCACCGATGTGACCACCCTGCTCACCGGCGGCCGCGCCGTGGCCTGGTTCTGCCTGGACTGCGCTGCCGTCGGCGACGTCGATTACACCTCGGCCGGCGTGTTGTCCACGGTCGCCAAAGGCCTCGATGCGCGCGGCACGCGCCTCGTGCTCTCCGGCGTGCTGCCCGAGGTCCGCGCGCAACTGGACCGGTACGGGCTGACCCGGACGATCGGCGCGGACAGCTACTTCGCCACCGCGGGCGCAGCGCTGGACGCGTTCGACGAGCGAAAGGCCTGACCCATGACCACCGTGACCTGGCTCGACGAACCCCAGCACCACGACTACCCGGCTGCCGCCGCCTACCTCACCCTGATCGCGGGCGCCGACCTCGTCGACCACCTCATCGAAGAACTGCGGGACGGCCGCAACGCCGCCTCCTTCAAGGCCAAGGACATCCTGCGCGCCGCGGGCCTGCCGCTGCTACCGGCCGACAACCCGCACGTGAGCTCCGATCTGCGCAAAATCCACGACCACAAGGATCTCTCGCCGATCCTGCTGGTGCGCGGCGACCTGCGCCGCGGTATCGCGTTGCACATCGCCGACGGCTACCACCGGGTGTGCGCGAGTTACCACACCGACGAGAACACCGACATCCCTTGCCGAATAGCGCCGGCGGTCTGACTGCGCGTCGCGGCCGGCCCGCCCAGCCGTCGTCATCACGCGGGGCACTGGCGAATCCGGTTTGCCCAGTGCGCTCTCGCCTGGCTTGCCCCCACCAACTCCGCCAGCGCGTAATCGCGGGCGCCAAGGTCTGCCGGCTCGGTACCGACGAGGTGATGGACACGTCGCCCTGGGTCTGCACGCGACCCGGGCGGACACTGAGCAGAAGCTGGTCCTGCGGAACCGGTTCCCGGACAAGTGCGGGCTCATCCGCCCAGCCGCTCGACCGGAGCCGATCACCCGCTCAGCTGGTTCCGTCCTCCTTCATGTGCCGGATGGTTTCGCCGCCCTTGTGGTGGCCCGCGCGGCCGAACAGCGTTTCCAGGACCCGCTCGAGTTTGTGCACGGCGCCGTTGAACGCTTCGGCCACCGAGCCCGCGTAGTTCGTGACAGCAACCGGCTTCCGCCCGGCGGGGTGGGCTTCGATCACGCAGCGCAGGTCTTCACCGTCGGTGCCTTTACCCATTTCGTCGCTCAGGTGGACGTTCAGCGTCGTCAGGTGGTCGCTGAACCGCGCCAGCTTCGAGGTGAGCTCGGCTTCGAGGCGCTCGAGCAGTTCCTCACCACCGCGCAGGTTGCTGTCCGTGCTCATCTGGATCTGCATTCCGTGCTTCCTTTCTCCGAACCCGCCGCGGTCTGCGAAGCCGCGCGGCCAATTCTCCAGAAGCCCGCACGAACGAGCCAGTGCACTGCATAAGGTGCCGACATGGCCGAAACCGACCCGCCAGCCCCACGCCCAGCCAGCCCCGCTGACTACACCCCGATGGTCACCGAGGAGCACGCCGAGCGCATCCGGCACTGGCATGAGAAGGCCTACAACAGCGGGAAAGCGGAAGCCGGCCCGGGTCGAACGGTCACCTACCTGGGCCGGACGTTGGTCATCCCGCCCGAGGTCATGCCCATCACGGGCGTGTCCCACCTCCTCGGCGAGGCCGTCCTGGCCGAGGTCCACGAGAGCGACCGCGTGCTGGACATGGGGACCGGAAGCGGCGTCAACGCCATCCTCGCGGCCTCGGACGCCGCCGACATCCTGGCGGTCGACATCAACCCCGGCGCTGTCGAGGCAGCCCGGCGAAACGCCGCGCGCAACGGCGTCGCGGATCGGGTCGAGGTCCGTCGCAGCGACGTGTTCAGCGCTGTCGACGGCGAATTCGACCTGATCGTCTTCGACCCCCCGTTCCGGTGGTTCGCCCCTCGGGACCGGCTCGAGGCCGCGATGACCGACGAGAACTACCGCGCGATGACCGAGTTCTTCGGCGCCGCGAAGCGCCACCTCACCCCGACCGGCAGGATGCTGATCTTCTTCGGCACCTCCGGCGACCTGGCCTACCTGAAGCACCTGGCCGACCGGGAAGGCTTCAGGACAGAGGTCGTCGCCCAGGAGGGCTTGGAGAAGGACGGCTGGCGGGTCGACTACTTCACGTTCCGCCTGACCCAGGACTTCCCGTCACCGTGACATCCACCCCGTCACAAAGCCGGAAACGCACCACGAAGCCCGACGACGGTGTCGTGACCACGGGCCGCGATCGAGCCACGTCAAGGGCGACACGAATACGGCGGCACAAGGCAAGTGCGGCGACGAGGCCGATGTTCGCCACCGGCGTGTCCGTCCACATCGCAGCACGGCTGCTCGGACCCGCCTTGCCAGTACGCCCTATTCCGGTGCCTGGAAGCCGCCGATCTTCTGTTCGAGCAGTTCCGCCAGCAGCAGCGGGGTGCGGTCCTCGAACGCCGGACCGATGAGCTGCACTCCGACCGGCAGGCCCTCGGGGGAGCGGCCCGCGGGTATGGCGGTGGCGGGCAGGCCGGGCGTGGTGGCCAGACCGGCCCAGACGAGCTGGTCGAAGTACGGGTACTCGACGCCGTCGATGTCGAGGCGCCGTTCCATCGGATTGGGGGTGTGGTCGTGCGGGAACGCGGGCGTCGGCGTGATCGGGCACACCACGGCGTCGAACTCGGCGAACAGCTGCCGCCAGCCGTGGCGGTGGAGTTCGCGGCGGTAGTTCGCCTCGAGCCAGTCGTGGTGGCTGAACGCCATGGCGCGCAGCCGCACGGCGTCAAGACTCTGGTCGCCCGCGCTCAATCCGGTGGCGCGGGTCCGCAGCTGCTCGTCCGATTCGATGGGAAAACGCGCGACGGAGCCCGAAATCAGCAACTGCATGTACAGCGTCGCGGCTTCGGTCAGATCCGGCAGCCGCGGGCTGTGCCGTTCGACGTGGGCGCCGCCGTCGGCAAGCGCGGCGGCCACCCGGTTCACGGCGGCCCGCACGGCGGACCCGGTCGGAATGAGCGGATGCTCGTCGAGGACCAAGACCCGGAAATCACTGAGCCGCTCGTGGCGGGCGGGCGGCAGTGCCAGCCGGTGCGCGACGCCGAGCGTCAGCGGGTCCGGTCCGGCCATGACGTCGAGCAGGAGCGTGAGGTCGTGGGCGGTGCGCGCCATCGGACCGACGACGGCGAGGTCGAAATCGGCCGGCAATGCCGGCGCGGACGGCGGGACCATCCCTCGGTTCGCCGCCAGCCCCAGTGTCGGCTTGTGCGCGTAGACACCGCAGAAGTGCGCGGGGGTGCGCAACGAGCCGGCGAGGTCGGAGCCGATGGACAGCGCGCCGAATCCGCACGCCAGGGCCGCCGCCGACCCGCCGGAGGACCCGCCCGAGGTACGACCGTGATCCCACGGGTTGGTGGTGGTGCCGTAGATTTCGTTGAAACTCTGGATGTCTTGCAGCCCCAACGGCACGTTGGTCTTGCCGAGCACCACCGCGCCTGCGGCCTTGAGCCGCGACACCTGCACCGCGTCCTCGGCCGGCACGTAGTTCCGGTGCGGCGGCATGCCCCACGTCGTGGGCAGCCCGGCGATGTTGTAGGACTCCTTGACCGTCACCGGAACACCGAGCAACGGCCGATCCTCGCCGCGGGCGCGCGCCTGGTCGGCACGGCGCGCGGCGGCCCGCGCACGGTCGAAGTCCGGCACGCAGATCGCGTTGATCACCTTGTTGTCGCACTCGATACGGGCGATCGCCACGTCGGTCACTTCCACCGAGGTCACGTCACCGGCGCGCAAGGCAGCCGAAAGGTCGTCGGCCGCGAGAAAACTCCAGTCCATGAATCCGAAGCTATCGGCCTGCCGCAGAGGCCATGAAACGCAATTTTCTGCAATAGGGAAGTCGAACGGGCCATGTGCACCGGCGAAGTCGCGCACTCGTTCTGCCATCGGGAATGGCCCACCGCAGCTCACAGCGTCGACAGTGGGCCAACTCCACCGGCATCGGCCACGAAATGCCGCGTCGGGCAACAGGACGGATGTCTCAATTCTTGTCCGCTGACCATTGATGTTCCCGAACCACGGGTCCTGCCCGAAACATCGTTTGCCGACGGGCAATCGTCGTCCTGTTCCCCGACGTCCGCGCCGCATAGCGCTGCTCGAACCCTGCAGTTGGTTCAGTCAACGGTGCGTTCGGTGCCCGGTCTTGCCCGCAGGGGCGGTGTGTCAGAGCAGGGGGAGCCGGTCCACCAGTAGCTCGATCCTGCGTTCGGCGTATTCGGGTGGCAGCCGTCCGGCGCGGGTCAGGGTGGCCAGGCCGTGCAGGGACGCCCAGAACAGCTCGGTGAACAGTCCCGGGTGGACGCCGTCGCCGGCGACGGCGCCGAGGGTTTCGAGCAGGGCGGCGAAGGCGTCTTTCAGTGGCTCCGGGGTGTCGTCTTTCGCGAACGTCAGGCCGCCGTCGAGCTGGAACATGGCGTCGTAGACGGCCGGGTTGTGTTCGGCGAAGTCGAGGTAGGCGCGGGCGAGGGCGGTGACGCGGGTGCGCGGGCCGTCCGTGGCGGCGGTCGCGGCGCGCAGTGCCGTGGCCATCTCAGCGGCGCCCTCGAGGGCGACGGCGCCGATGATCTCGCGCTTGCCGCGGAAGTGGCTGTAGAGGACCGGCTGGCTGTATTCGATGCGCTCGGCGAGCAGGCGGGTGGTGACCGCGTCCCAGCCCTGCTGCTCGGCGAGTTCGCGGGCGGTCGCCACGATGAGGCGCTCGCGGTCCGCCCGTTCGCGCTGTTTGCGTTCCTGTACCGACATGACTCGATCCTAGCACTGCTAGACAATCGAGCGACAGTAGTACTAGCGTTGCCTCATCAGCTAGCAACACTAGATTCCGGGAAGGTCGCCATGTTCAGCGCACTCGAGGTCGTCACCGTCGTGGTCGTCGGGGTGATGGTGGGGGTGGAGTTCTCCGTCGCCTTCGTCGTCAACCCGATCCTCAACGGGCTCCCCGACGACAGCAACCAGCTCGGCCGCGCCCACGGGGGCCGGATGCTCGGCGCGCTCATGCCGTTCTGGTACGTCGGCTCGCTCGTCCTGAGCGCGGTCTGGGCCATCGCCGGATGGCATCGGCCCGGCACCGGCCTCGTCGTCCTCGCCGCCGCGCTGCTGATCGTGAGCGTGATCATGTCGCTGCTGCTGCTCGTCCCGATCAACAACCGGGGCAAGACGTGGACCCCCGAGAACCGGCCTGGGGACTGGAAGGAGCAGATGAACCGCTGGGACCGCTACCACTACGTCCGCGTCGCCGTCCTCATCGCCGCCTTCGCCCTGCTGGCCGCCGCCCTCACCTGACTGGCATCGCGCGGTGCACATTCCCCGCACCCCGGGCGACGGCGCGGTCGACTTGGTGCGTTCGCACGTCACTTGGCCGCCCAGCGTGAGAAAGTGCCGTGGTGAACATGCTCGCAGAGCTGCTCGACCCGAGGAATCGCGCCGACCCGTACGCGGTGTACTCCGGGTGGCGGGAGAAGGCGCCGGTTGTGAGGGCCGGCGGGCCGTTCGTGGTGCTCGGCCACGGCGAGGCCGAGCAGGTGCTGCGGGGCGCCGAGTTCGGGCACCCAGCTCCGGAAGTCGTCGACGGCGGCGATCCGGACCACCCCGTCGACGCGCGGGGACGGGTGGTGCGTGCGTTCGTGTACCTCAACCCGCCGGACCACACCCGGCTGCGGCGGCTGGTGTCGAAGGCGTTCACACCACGCGTGGTCGAGGAGCTCAAGCCGCGGATCGAGGCGCTGGCGGCCGAGGCGGTCGACCGGATCCTCGACGCCGGCGGGGCCAACCTGATGGCGGCCCTGGCCGTGCCGCTGCCGGTGACGGTGATCGCCGAGCTGCTGGGCGTGCCGCTTGAAGACCGGGAACGCTTCGGCGACTGGTCGGCGGCGATGGCGCGGGCCTCGGATCCCGGGTTCCTGCTGCCGCCGGGCGTCGGCGAGCGGGCCGCGCAGGCGCGCCGCGAGTTCATCGCCTACTTCCGGGACCTGGCCGCCGAGCGGCGCCGCAAGCCGGGGGAGGACCTGTTGTCCGCGCTCGTGGCGGTGTCCGACCAGGGGGAGACGCTGAGCGAAGGCGAGCTGCTCGTCACGCTCACCCTGCTGCTCCTCGCCGGGCACGTGACCACCACGAACCTCATCGGCAACGGTGTGCTCGCCCTGTTGCGTCACCCCGAGCAATACGCCGCGCTCTCGCGCGACGCCTCACTCGTCGACGGGGCGGTCGAGGAGATCCTGCGCTACGACTCGCCGATCCAGCTCGCCCCGCGCACCGCGCTCGACGACGCGAAGCTCGGCGACGTCGAGCTGGCCGCGGGCGACTCGGTGCTCGTGCTCGTCGGCGCGGCCAACCGCGACCCCCGCGCGCACCACGCACCCGACACGTTCGACATCACGCGCCCGCCGGCGCGGCACCTGGCGTTCGGGCACGGCATCCACTTCTGCCTCGGCGCCCCGCTGGCCCGGCTGGAAGGCCGCACGGTGCTGCGGGAGCTCGCACGCCGCGCACCCGGGCTGCGGCTCGGCGGCGAGCCGGAATGGGCGGCCACGGCGACGCTGCGCGGGCTCAGCGTCCTGCCGGTCACCGTGGCCTAGCGTCGCTCGGGCGCCTCGTCGCCGGCTGGATCCACCGATCGCGAGAAATCAGTCAGGCAGGGCTGGGCGTCCAACAGATCGGCCGGCGCGCTTTCGAGGGTGGCCTGAGCCGGCTCGACCGCGAACAGCCAATCGGCCTGGCAGGGATTGGTGTTGACGAGGCTGGGGTCATTGGTCAGAGCGTCGTTGACCGTGCGGATCCTCCCGGAGAGCGGGGAGATCAGCTCGTTCACGCTCTTCACCGAGTCATTGTCGCCACAGGCCGTGCCGGCCCGGGCGTTTCAGCTTTGCCGGAGGTTGCCGATGACGAATTCGGCCATTTTCGCGAGTCCGCCGCAGCGGTCGTTGTCCCAGTAGCTGCCGGGTAGGTCTTTGCCTTGGATGTCGAAGGTGAGCATCTGGTTTTGGGTGACTTGGACGGAGACGGAGCACTCGTACGTGTGCTGGAACACGTGGTAGACGACGGCCGGGAGGCCGGCGATCGAGGTCTCGGTCCAGGGCTCGAGTTCGCCGTCCTTCTTCAAGCCGTCCACCGACAGTTCGGCGAGGGTCTTCGGGGTTCCGATCGGCTTCAGTGCCGAGATGAGCGCACCAAGGTGGTTGTTCCAGGAGCAGCCGAAGTCAACGGGACCGTTTCGTACGTTCGCGCGGATGTCGTTGGGTGGGTCGGCCACGACGGCGGCGGCCTGGTCTTTGGTGAGCAGGCTGCACGGGTCCGCGTCGAACTTGGCGAGGTTGACGGGGTGATCGACCTGGGTGAGCGGCAGCGGCGCGCCGGTTTGCGCCGGTGCCGGTCGCTGGGAGAGCACGCGGTCGGGTTTCACCGGCCCGCACCCGCTGAGCAGGCCCGCCGCGACGAGCACGATCCCGGCGACCACCAAGGTCCTCGTGCCGTGGCTGCCGAGGGCTCGATGCGCCATTGTTTCTCGTTGTCCGCGTGGTTCGGGCCTGCGCGACATCAGCCGCAGATGATGGCGCGGCGTGCTCATGACCGCAGCATGGCGTCGGGCATCCAACTCCCCACTCCGGGGTTCCGTTGAGTGACGGAACGTGCCTTGTGGATCTTACTGGGACTCATCGACGCAGGAGAGCCGGAGGAGGAACAGCCGGAGCCGCTACAGACTGTGGCTGGTTCGGGGTACATCGGCAGCTGGTGCGTGCTCGCGCTGCTCGCGGAGGGGCACTCCGTGCGCACGACGGTGCGGAACCTGAAGAAGAAGCCCGAGCTGCGGGCGATGCTCGGAGAAAGCGCGGCGCCGGATGACGCGAAGGTCGTGGTGGTGCAGGCGGGTCTGCGGCAGGACGCCGGGTGGGGCGAGGCGGTGCGACTACGTGGTGCACGTAGCCTCGCCGACGCTCACCAAGGTGCCTGAACACGAAGACGAGATGATCGTGCCCGCGGGAGAGCGCGGTGCGGGTGCTGCGGGCGTCAACCCCTCGCTGCGCTTGCTGCTGCCCCAGCTGGGCCGGAACTTCGACGCGACTTCGGAGAAAACGCGGCGCCTGCTGGGCTGGTCCCCGCGGCCGGTCGAAGAGACCATTGTGGACACGGCGGAGAGCTTGCTCGCGGTGAAGGCTCAGCCGGCCTGACGGATGCCGTTCGTCGTCGAGGCGAACCAGGCGCGTCCCTGGCAGGGGTCGGCGCGAGATCCAGTGCAGCGCCCGCGCACCTGCGGCAGGCGCCGGTCAGCGTTTCGCGGTGATCGTGGTGACCGGCAGGCCGAAGCGGCGCTCGGCCTGGTGCGGCAGGTCGGCCTTGAGCCAGCGTGAGGCGCGCCGGGGGAGTGTGGCCACGACGATCTCGTCGAAGTGGCGATCCGCGAGCACCTTCGCGATGGCTTCGAGGGGCTGGGCGCTCCCGAGGTCGCCGTCCGCCTCGACCTTCTGCGCGGCGAGGTCGGCGAGCACCTGGTCCAGCCGCTGCCGGGCCTGCGCCGTGGCCTCCTCGTCGGAGGCGGGCCGGCCGAAGTCCAGTACCACGCTGGGCATCGGCACGACACCACCGGCGGCGGGCACCGCGTGGTAGTGCGCGGCGGCGGTGTTCGGGACGAGCACGTAGAAGGAACTCGGCCCCGCCTCGATCCTGGCGCGGAGCTCCTTCTGCAGCTCCGGCCCCAGGAGGGTCTGGTTCGCGACCACGAGGTACCTGCGCATGAAGACCACCCACTCGGTCAGCCCTTGACAAGGTGTACTAGTTCATGATAATGCGCCGCGCAAGGTCTCCGTGCCCCGAAGAAGACGTCGGCGGCACCACCTCTGCCGAGAGGTCCACAAAGGACTTTCCCGGTGCGAATTCCCGATGGTGCCTGGAGTTCACCGCAAGTGGGACAGGTCGGCGGCGCCCACGAGCCCGGCTTCGTTGCCCAGTTCGGCGATGCGCACCTTCGCGGTGGGGCGGTGTCCGCGGCCGGTGAGGTTCTTGCGGAACACGACTTCGGCCGGTGCACGGAGAATCTCCCCGGCTTCGGACACCCCGCCGGCGATGACGAACATGCCCGGATCGAGGATCGCGGCCAGCGCGGCCATCCCGCGCCCGAGCCATTTGCCGAGCTCGTCGAAGCAGCTCAGCGCGGTCACGTCCCCGGACTGCGCGGCCGCGGTGACGATGTGGCCGTTGATGCCCTCCGGGCGCCCGCCCGCGAGCCGCAGCAGTTCCCGGGCCATCGAGGGCGCCACGGTCGCCTGTTCCTGCGCCTCGACGACGAGCGCCCGCCCGCTGCCGTACTGCTCCCAGCAGCCGTGCAGGCCGCACCCGCAGCGCCGGCCGTCGGGGACGATGGTGTAGTGCCCGATCTCGGCGGCCAGCCCGTACCGGCCCCGCAACAGCTTCCCGTCGACGACGACGCCACCGCCGATCCCGGTACCGATGGTGAGGATGACGGCGTGGGTCTCGCCGCGGGCGGCGCCGAAGCGGGCTTCGGCCCACGCGGCGGCGTTGGCGTCGTTCTCCACGACCACCGGCATGCCGAGCCGGTCCTCCAGGGCCTCGCGCAGGTGCTCGTCGCGCCAGGCGAGGTTGGGCGCGAACATGACGGTCGAGCGCTTCTCGTCGACGAAGCCCGCCGCGCCCAGACCGACACCGGCCACGGGGTACTCGGCGGCCAGCTCACGCACGGCGTCGGCGATGGACTCCTGGGTCCGCACCGGGTCGTCGGCGGGGGTCGGGCGCCGGGTGCGGGCGACGATGTGCCCGGCCTCGTCGACGACCCCCGCGGCGATCTTGGTGCCGCCGATGTCGACGCCGATGGCGAGCGTCTTCTCGGCGGTTTCGCGGACCTGCCGGGGAACCGCTTCCGCCGCCGGCGCCTGGCTGGTCACGACGCCCGCCCGGCCAGTTCGTGGTTGCCGAGCGCCGCGACGTCGATCTCGTCGAGGGAGGTCACCACGAGGTCGGCCCGCGCGGCGGTGAGCAGCGCTTCGTCGTCGGCCCTGGCGACGCCCAGCGCCGCCATCCTGCCGGCCTTTGCGGCTTCGATGCCGCTGGCCGCGTCTTCGACGACGAAGCAGTCCTCGGGGGCGACACCGAGCTCGGCAGCGCTGGTCAGGAAGATCTCCGGGTGCGGCTTGCCGTGGGCGAAGTCGCGGCCCGAGATGTCGGCGTCGAAGGAGCCGAGCAGGCTCAGCCCGGGCGTCACGAAGTCGTAGGAAAGCCCGTTCTGCGCGGCGAAGGTGTCGAGGCGGATCTGGCGCAGGAAGAGCCCGGCGTTCTTCGACGACGACGCCGCGGCGGTCGGGATGCCCGCGGCCTTCACCGCGAGGACGAAGCGCAGCGCGTCGGGGTAGGCCTCGAACTCGCCCGCCTCGATGAGCTTGATGACCATGGCCTGTTTGTGCGCACCGTAGGTCTCGGCGCGATCCTTCGCGTCGGGGACCTCGAAGTGCTCGAGGGCGGCCAGCGCTCCGGCTGCCCGCGGTTTGCCGGACATCACCTGCTGGTAGACCTGGGGCGTGAAGCGGTCGTCCGACCACGTGGTCCGGTCGCGGATGTCGGCCCAGTCGGTCTCCATCAGCTCGCGCAGCGAATCCTTCCAGGCCCGCTCGTGCGGGGAGTCGACGAGCACGCCGTCGACGTCGAAGATCGCGCCCTCAAAGCCCGTCGCCATGGTGGCTCCCTTCCGCGTGGTCCCGGTGGCTCTCCCGGGTTGCGGGTCCGGATTCGCGGGACACGGTGAAGACCCGGCTGTCGCCCGCCCCGAGTTCGTGGACCTCGTCCCCGACGCCGACGCGGATCGGTCCGCGCACGCCCTGGGGAAGCGCGAACACCGTCAGCTCGTCGCCCGCGATCGACACCCGCAGCGGTGCGCCGCGGAACTGCATCGAGAAGACCAGCCCGTCGAGCCGGTCGAGCAGGGTCGGCGCGAAGTACAGCACACCGTCCCGGACGGTGGTGCCGGCGTAGTAGCGCTGCAGCAGGTCCAAGGTCCCCGACATGACACCCATGTGGATGCCTTCCTTGGTCGTTCCTCCTTGCACGTCACCGATGTCGCTCTCCAGCGCCACGATGAACCGGTCCCAGGAACTCTTCGGGTCCAGCGCGGCGAGCACGCCGGCGTGGGTGACGAGGCTCAGCGTCGAACCGTGGGAGGTGCGCCGGTCGTAGTAGTCGATCGCGCGCCGCGTCCGCTCCCCGTCGTGTTCGTACCCGAGCCGGTGGAAGAGGGTGCGCAGCTCCTCGTCGGAGAACAGGAAGAACAACATGACCACGTCGGCCTGCTTGGCCAGCTTGAACCGGTCCGGTTCTTCGCCCTCCGCCTTCAGGATCCGGTCCAGGCGCTGGATGTTGGCGTGCTCGGCCCGGTAGTGCTCCCAGTCGAGTTCGTCCAGGTCCAGGTAACCCTCGAACTGACTGATGATGCCGTCCGGGTGGAACGGCACGTACATCTTGCGGCTCATCTCGTCCCACGTGCGCAGCTCCTCGTCGGTCAACCCGAGGCGGGCGCGCAGCGCGGCTCGGCGGCTGGCCGGCAGCAACCTCAGCACCCGCGGCGCGGTGTCGGCGATCCAGGCCACCATCACGTTGGTGTAGGCGTTGTTGTTCAGGCCACCGTTTTCGCTGCCGGGGTAGCGTTCGTGGAACTCGTCGGGCCCCATCACGCCGTGGATCTCGTAGCGATCGCGTTCCGGGTTGTACCGGGCGATCGAGGCCCAGAACCGCGCGATCTCGAGCATCAGCTCGGCGCCGTAATCGCGCAGGAACTCCCGGTCGTCGGTGGCCTGGTAGTACTGCCAGACGTTGTAGAAGATGGCGGCGTTGACGTGGCGCTGGTTGTGGCTGAGGTCGGGGTCCCACTGGCCGGAGAGCGGGTTGAGGTGGACGATCTGGGTCTCTTCGGTGCCGTCGCTGCCGCTCTGCCACGGGAACATCGCGCCCCGCAAGCCCGCCTCCTGGGCGGCCGCGCGGGCCTCGGCGAGCCGGCGGTAGCGGTACAGGAGCAGCCCGCGGGTGATCCCGGGCAGCCGGAAGTTGAGGAACGGGTAGATGAACAGCTCGTCCCAGAACACGTGCCCGCGGTAGGCCTCGCCGTTGAGCCCCCGCGCCGGGACGCCCGCGTCGTGCCGCGCGGTGTGCCGGGAGCAGACCTGCAACACGTGCGCCACGTGGAACCGCAACAGCAGTTGCACGCGCGGCTCCCGCGGGAGCCGGAGGTCGCAGACCTCCCACAGCTCCCTCCACGCCGAGACGTGCTCCGCCAGTGCCTCGGCGAAGCTGGGGTAGCGCAGGACGCCCCGGCCGGCCGCCGCCAGCGTCTCGGTGATCGCGTTGTCGTGCGAGGTGAACAGCGACACCATCTTCTCCACCCGCACCGGCTGTCCCCGCGCCACGTCGAACGCGATGACCTGCTGGATGTAGTCGTCCATCTGGTGCAGGGTGCGCTCCGCCGGAAGCTGCTCGGCGTCGCGGAAGACGCGGGTGCGGGCGGCTTCGGTGACGTAGATGTTCGACTGCCGGGTCTGCACCTTCAGCGCGATGGTCTCCGGGCCGAAAGTACGGGGAGACACCGGATCGAGGTGACGCCCCTCCAGCTCGCGGTAGCGGGCGACCATCTGGTTGGTCACCCGGCCGTCCAGCCCCGAGATCACCTCGACGCGACCGGACCAGTTCTCGGGCGTCAGCGTCCACTCGATGCCCGCCTGGTGGCTGTGGGCCATGCTCACGAAGCGACGGCTGCGCAGCGTCGTCTCCCGGCCGGCGCGGTCGCGGAAGCGCAGGACGCGCTGCACGGTGGCGAGCCGGATGTCGTAGGAGTGCTCGTAGGAGATCACGTCGACGTTGCCGAGCCTGATCGCCTCCTCGCCGTCGATGCGCAGCTTGAGCACCAGCCAGTTCGGCAGGTTGACCAGGTCCTCGTTCTGCACCGGGTGCCCGCCGAGGATGGTGGTCTCGCGGTTGAACCCGCCGTGCGCGTAGGTGCCGGGGTAGTGGACCTTGCCGGCGTCCTCCCACTCGGCCGCGCCGCGGGTGCAGAAGTACCCGTTGCCCGTCGACGTCAGCGACTCCCGCAGCCCCTCGGCGCCGGGATCGAAGTGGTCGTAGACGAGAACGCAGTCGGACGCGGATTTCCGCTCGTCCGCAGCCGCGCCCTCGTCGGCGGCCAAAGTGGACAGGAGCTGCTCGACCTGTTCGGGGGAGGAGACGATGAAGTCGGCCGCCGTGGCCCGATCGGCCACCTCGGGGTCGTCGGCCCTGCCGACGAAGATCCCGACGCCACCACGATCGGCCAGCGCCCGGAAAGCGTCCTCGTCGGTGATGTCGTCGCCGAGGTAGATCGGGACCACGTCCGGTGAATCCAGGCGCAGGGTGCGCAGCAGGTGGAGCACGGCTTTGCCCTTGTGCCAGTCGATCTTCGGCTGAAGCTCGTAGACCATCTTGCCCGGCGTCATCTTCAGCCGGTCCGGGTGCTCGGCGAGGAGGGTGTCGACCGCGGTGGTGATCCGGTGGCGCTGGTCCGGATCGACGAGCCGGTAGTGCACGGCGACCGAAGCCTTCTTCGCTTCGATCACCACGCCCGGGATCGAGCCGGTTTCCGCGCGCAGGCGGTCGGTGACTTCGCCGACGACGTCCTCGAACCCGCTCGCGGCGTCGTGGTGGATCTCGCCGGCGGCGGGGCTCCAGATGTCGAAGCCGTGGCTGCCCGCGACCACCAGGTCGTCGATCCGCATCAACCGTTGCACGTCGAGCCGGTCGCGGCCGCTGACCACGCACACCGGGCAGCGCACGGCCAGCGCTCGCACCGTGTCCCGCATCCGGTCGGAGATCACGGCGTCCTCGGGATGGGCCACGATCGGGGCCAGCACCCCGTCGTAGTCGAGGAACACCGCCGGGCGCCGGCCGGCCAGCCGCTCGGCGAACCGATCACCGTCGCGCAGTGCGTGGGGGAGGTCTCGGACCGTCGAGGTCGGCTCGGTCATCGTCAGGCCATCTCCTCCAGCTCCCGCCCCTTCGTCTCCTTGACGTACTTGATCACGAAGAAGATCGACACGAAGGCGAAGAACGTGTAGACGCCGTAAGCGAGACCCAGCCCGACATCCGACAGCGCCGGGAAGGTCGTCGAAATGAGGAAGTTGGCCAGCCACTGCGCCGCCGCGGCGACGGACAGGGCCATGGCGCGGATCTTGTTGCTGAACATCTCACCGAGCAGCACCCACACCACCGGGCCCCACGTCGCCCCGAAGAACACGACGTAGACGTTGGCGGCGATCAGCGCGACCGGCCCGGCCGCACCCAGGTCCGGCGTGCCGTTCACGATCGGCGCGGTGCCGAAGAGGATCGCGAGGACGCCCAGGCAGACGAACTGGCCGATGGAGCCGATCAGCAGCAGTGGCTTGCGGCCGATCCGGTCGACGAGTGCGATGGCGATGACCGTGGTGAGGATGTTGGTCACCGATGTGATCACGGTGATCGCCAGTGCGTTCTGCTCGCTGAACCCCACCGCCTGCCAGAGAGCCGACGAGTAGTAGAAGATCACGTTGATGCCGGTGAACTGCTGGAAAACCGACAGCCCGATGCCGACCCACACGATCGGCAGCAACCCCAGCTTGGGGCCGCGGATGGTCACGAAGCCGGTGCGTTCCGTCTTTCCCCTGAGCGTCCGGACGATCTCCGCGATCTTCGCGTCGACGTCGCCGCCGACGAACCGGCGCAGCACCTCGGCCGCCTTGGCCAGCTGCTGCTTCTGGACCAGGTGCCGCGGGGACTCCGGGATCGTCAGGGCCAGGAGGCCGTAGGCGAGGGCGGGGATCAGCAGCGACAGGAACATCCACCGCCAGGTGTCGAGCCCGAACCACAGGGGATCCAACGCACCGCCGGAACCGGCGACCAGTGCGTAGTCCACGAGTAGCGCGACGAAGATGCCCGTCACGATGGCCAGCTGCTGCAGCGAACCCAGCCGGCCACGCAGGTAGGCCGGCGAGATCTCCGCGATGTAGGCGGGCGCGATCACGGAGGCCGCACCGACACCGAGACCTCCGATCAGCCGCCAGAACGCGAGGTCCCAGATCGAGAACGCCAACCCGCTGCCCAGTGCGCTGATGGCGAACGCGATCGCCGCGAGCCACATGACGCGGATGCGCCCGTAGCGGTCGGCGATCGCGCCCGCGAACCAGGCGCCGATCGCGCAGCCGATCAGCGCCGCGGCGACCGCGAAGCCGAGGACGAAGGGTGACGCGGCGAAGTTTTCGCCCACGGCTTTGACGGCCCCGTTGATCACCGCGGTGTCGTAGCCGAAGAGGAAGCCGCCGAGCGCCGCCGTCGCCGCGACGAGCACGGTGCGACCGGTGCTCGGGGTGGCGTAGGTGATCTGCTGGGCGGGATCGCCCGGCTGCTGGGAAGAATCGCTTGGCGGTGGCTGCCCGCCCGATGTGGTCCCCACATGGACCTCCCCTGCGCGAGGGGCTCCGAGGCGGTCTGCGCTCGACGGGCTCCCTCACACTTCTCTACAGAGTGTGTCTGAAATCACATCTCGTCAAGAGGTTGATACCCCACCCGGATTTGAAGGTCTGCCAGCGCTCAGCAGCGCGCGACGGGAGGCTGGCTGTGCGGACGTGGTTTCCGCCGCTTCTCAACGGACGGCGACGGATCGCCGCAACCGCCCGGCCGGAACCGGTCCCGCGCAACCGAGGCCTAGCCTTCGTGAACGGGTTGGTAGGTCAGGAGAACGAGCGCGTCGCCGATGGTGCGGGTGTCGACGAGGCGCAGGGGCTTCACGCCGCCGGTCGCGCCGAAGAGCCGCTCGCCCGCTCCGACCACGACGGGGTAGGTCATCAACCGCAGTTCGTCGACGAGGCCGTGGTCCACCAGCGTGTGCACGAGCCGGCCGCTGCCGTAGACGACGATCTCGCCGGGCACCTGGTGCTTGAGTTTCGAGACCGCCGCCACCGGATCGCCGGTGAGGACCGTCGAGTTGGTCCACTCGGGACGTTCCAGGGCGGAGGACGAGACGACGTACTTGGGCAGGCTCCGCAGCCTGTCCGCCCATTCGCCGGTGCGGGAAGCCCAGCCACGCTCGACGAACCACGTGTGGCTGCGCCGCCCCATCAGCAGGGCGTCGGCTCCCAGCGCCTCCTTGAACTCGACCTCGGCCCACTCTTCGCGGTCCTTGGTGCTGATCCGGGTGAACCAGCTGCCGCGCCCGGCGCCGTCCTCGCCGGTCGGGTCGTCCTGGATGACTCCGTCGAGCGAGACGTTCTCGCTGATCACGATCTTCCCCATTTTCCTTCTCCTATCTTGGTGTTGTCGGCGGCCACTCGGGCAGACGCCGCGATGTCCGGAAAAGGGGCGCTCGTCGACCGCCCCCTTCCGCCTTCGCCCGGCGTCACCACGAGGTGGAAGCGCGACGAGACGCGGGAGACGAGGTGGTCATCGTGGAGCCGGTGAGAGCGGACCTGATCAGCC
This sequence comes from Amycolatopsis sp. NPDC051903, assembly GCF_044452505.1. Classification (NCBI taxonomy): domain Bacteria; kingdom Bacillati; phylum Actinomycetota; class Actinomycetes; order Pseudonocardiales; family Pseudonocardiaceae; genus Amycolatopsis; species Amycolatopsis sp. NPDC051903. Next base: position 45,749 of record NZ_JBITBT010000054.1, read on the forward strand.
GGGCGCGGGCGGGCGACGGGGAAGCGTTCCGCGCGCTGACCGAGCCGCACCGCCGTGAGCTGCAGGTGCACTGTTATCGGATGCTCGGTTCGTTCCAGGACGCCGAGGACGCCCTGCAGGACACGTTGCTGGCCGCCTGGCGGGGTCTGGGCGGCTTCGACGGTCGTGCGTCGATCCGCACCTGGCTCTACCGGATCGCCACCAACCGGTGTCTCAGCGTGCTTCGCGCGGCCAGCCGGCGCCCCGCCAAGGCGTGGGACGTTCCCGGGGTCGAGCCGCCTGAGCCGACGCGGCTCGGCGAAGTCGTCTGGCTCGAGCCGTATCCCGACGCCTTGCTCGAAGGCGCGATCACCGTGCCGCTCGGCCCGGAGGCCCGGTACGAGCAAACCGAATCCATCTCCCTGGCCTTCGTGACCGCTCTCCAAGCCTTGCCGCCGCGCCAGCTTGCCGTGCTCATCCTGCGCGACGTCCTCGGATTCCCGGCGAACGAGGTGGCCGGCATGCTGGACACGACGGTCGACTCGGTCAAGAGCGCGCTCAAACGGGCGCGCGCCGGCTTGCAGCGCCGACGGTTGCCGGGCACCGACCGCGAATCGCCGTCCGCAGGCTCGTCCGCCGAGGAAACGATCGTCGCGAAGTTCGTCAGCGCCTACGAGTCCGCCGACATCGACGCGCTCGTGGCACTCCTGACCGACGACGTGTTCGTGTCGATGCCACCACTACCGCTCGAATACGAGGGCCGTGCCGTCGTCGCCGGGTTCTTCACCACCTTGTTCGGCGCGGGCCGCAGGTTCGACCTCGTGCCGACTCGGGCCAACGGCCAGCCCGCGTTCGGCGCCTACCTGCGCACTCCGAACGGCGTCAGCCACGGGACGGGCCTGTACGTCCTCACCCTCACCCGCGACGGAATCCGGGCCATGACCCGGTTCGAGAACACGGTGCTCCCGTCGTTCGGCCTCCCTCGCTCGCTCCCGAGCCGAGAGCCGGGTGTGAGCGACAGGTGACCGTGACTCGTCGATGATCCGGTGGGGTTTTGGTTGGCAGGGCGGCGATCCGAGCCGGAGAACCAGCGGACGGCCCTGAATTGTCGGTCCGCGGCGATAGCGTCCCCGACGTGACGCTTCTGGGGTTTTGCGAAGACGACGAGTACCTGCCCGACCACGGCACCGTGGTGCTCCGCGACGTCCACCGCGCGGACGGTTTGCCGGCACTGGGCAACGAGCTGCTCGGCGAGCTCGCGACGACGGCGTTGTCCGGCACGGTCGCGACGGCGGGCGACGGCTGGCTGCACGGCACGACCGGTGATCCGTACCAAGCAATTCGCTGGGAGGCGCACGACGGACCGCCCGGAGTGCGGCTCGGGGACTGGGAAGAGGTCGTCGAGACGCCGTTCCACAGCCGCTCGGGGATCGTGAGCCTGGCGAAGCTGACTGGCGGCACCTACGGCGACGAGCTGGATCTGGGTGCCAAGGGGCTCTTTCGCGTCCGGGTGTGCCGGAAGACCGCGGAGGACGGCGAAGCAGGTGACGTCTGGCTGATCCAGTTCTGACCGGAGCCGGGCACCCCGGAGCCGCCGCGGTGGCTCACCCGCACGCGAGCGGCGGTTCACCGGCCCGACCCGGGCTGGCGGGAGGTGCTCGGTTACCACGTCGTCGAAGTGTCGTGGTTCTTCACGCTCGCCGGTGTGCAGCGACCGGACGGGTGGCTCGACGAACCCTTGCCCGGTACTGCCCAGCCGCCGGACAGCGTGTGCGCCCAGCTCGGCGTCGATCCGCCGCGTACCCGCCGGGACGCGATTCCGTTGCTGGTCGCCGCGGGGCTGCTCGTGGACGACGGCGCCGGGGGGTTCTCAGCGGGAACGCCGCGGCCGGCCACGGAAGTGCTCGATCTGCCGGGCACAGTGGGAGCCCGAGTGGAGGCCGGCGCACTTCGCACCGCGTACAGCTGGCTCGCGTCCGATGTCACCAGCATCGCCGCGTGGTCGAATCCGGCGCGCGTCGAGGAGCTGGCCGCTTTGCTGGCTGTCCCCGCGGAAACCGTCGAACCGCTGCTCGAGTTCGCGGTCAGCGACAGGCTGATCCGCCGGGCGAACGGTGCCGTCACGGCGCGCTTCCCCGCCCGGCGCCACGGGCCGCGCCGGTTCGACGGCTGGTCGCGCGGAGCGTTCGCCGCGCGGAGCCGGTGACCGTGTCCGGCGCGCCGCCGCGCGTGGGGTTCGTTGCCGGCGATGGCACGGTCGTGGTGTGGCGTGCGGGGGAGCCCGTGGTCCTGGGCCGGGTCGAGAGCGATCACCGCTACCGCGCGTTCGAGACCAGGGCCGGCATCTACGTCGCCGCCTCCGGTGGGCGAGGACACCTGATGACCTGGGACGGGGCCACGCGCCGGCTTCCGGTGGACTTGGGCTTCCGGCCCGTTCGCAGCGCGGACGGCCGGTACTTGGCCGGCGTCCAGATGCGCACCGGCCGGCGACCGTGGGACCAGGTGCATCTCTTCGACGTGACAACGGAAGAACTGCGGAGCCTGCCGAAGTCCGGCAACCTGACGCGCCACGTCCTGGACATCCACGACGGTGCTGTCCACTTCTTCACGCGGCCGGGCGGAGGGACGTTCACCACCTCTCGCTGGGTACCGGGCCGAGAACCCCTGGAACTCGCCTCGCCGGTCCACCGGCTCGACCCGCTGTCCGGCGCCACTGTCCGTGAAGAAGCCGAGGGACCGACGGCGTTCACGGCATCGGGTGAGCGGCGCCAGACGATGGGCACTCCGCCCGGCCGTTTCGTCCCGGGCGGCGCGAGCGTGTACTCGTTCCGGCACAACGGGCCCACCGTGGTGCTGCTCGACCTCGCCACCGGGACGACCACCGAGCACCCGCTCCCCGCGGGCTGCGAAGTCGGCGAAACCCCGCCGTTCGCCCCGATCTGGGAAACGCCCGAAACACTGGTCTTCTCCCAGCCCCACCACGTGTCGACCCACCGCATCATCCGGTGGCACCTGCGGAGTGGGGTGTTCGAGCACTTCGACGTCCCCGAGATCGCGGGCTACCGGCCGTTCCCGATCGAGCCGATGCTCACCTGAGCGGCCCCGCGTGGTGGCGGTTCCGGGGTGCTGACCAGGCCCGCTCCGATCGTCACCGGTGCAGCCGGCGGGATTCACGCGGTCGAGTCACTCGAACGGCGACACCGACGCTGGCCCGCGGGCGATCCGGCGCGCTGACGTCCGGACCAATGACTACACTGTGTGTGGCGAAAGCCACGATTCCGAGGAGGATGGTGTCCTGTGGCGGATGAGCTCAACGCTCCTCCTGGGGTGGACCCCACCCGGGCCAGCGTCGCCCGCGTCTACGACTACCTGCTCGGCGGGAAAGACCACTACGAGGCGGACCGCAAGGTAGCCGAGAGCATCATGGTCACGATGCCGGAGATCGCGGACGCGACACGGGAGAACCGCGCGTTCCTGATCCGCGTGTGCCGGTTCCTCGCGACCAACGCGGGCATCACCCAGTTCCTCGACTGCGGGTCGGGGCTGCCGACCGCGGAGAACGTGCACCAGGTGGTCCAGCGGATCAACGCCGAGTCGAAGGTGGTCTACACCGACTACGACCCGATCGTCGCCGCGAACGGCCGCGTGTTGCTCGAAGACAACGACCGCACGCGCTACGTCGAGGCCGACATCTTCGAGCCGGAGAGCATCCTCGACGACGACACCGTGCGAACGCACCTGAACTGGGACCAGCCGATCGCCGTCCTGTTCGTCGCCACGCTGCACCACCACAAGGGCGACCGGGGCCGGCCCGCCGAGGTCACGGCGGAATTCGTGAAGCGGTTGCCCTCGGGTTCGTACGTCGTCATCTCCCACCTCGTCGACCCGAGCGACGGATCCGGCGACGACAAGGCCATCGCGGAACTCCAGGAAGTCTTGCGGTCGGGCTCGCTGAAGGGCGTGATCGCCCGCACCAAGGCCGAGATCCGCGAGCTGTTCCACGAGGCCGAACTCATCCCACCCGGGCCGAATCGGGTCCCGGAGATCGTGCCGCTGATCGACTGGTGGCCGGACGGACCGCTGCTCAATCCCCCGAACGTCGCGCAGCGGATCATGGTCGGCGGAGTCGCCCGCAAACCTTGACCGCTAGGCGGGACTCTCGGAGGTGGTGGCTTCGAGCCAGGGGAGGACCGCCGCGAGGAAGCCGTCGGGGTTGGTTAGCGCCCGGCCGTTCATGGTGGCGACGAGGTGGCCGACGCCGAGCAGGGCGTCCCACACCCGGGCCCGCCGGTACGTCTGCGCGGAAACGGCCTGCCGGACGTTGTCCCAGCCGTGCCAAGCCATCAGGGCCGCGTCGATGGCGGGGTCGCCGGGCATGGCCAGGTCCCAGTCCAGGATCCCGACCAGCTTGCCGTCGGCCGACCAGTGGACGTTGGATCCGCCGAGGTCTCCGTGCACCAAGGCATCGGGCACGGGGTCGAGGGCCAGCGCGGCGTCGAGCCGACGGCGAACCTCTTGCTGCCAACGGGAAGGCAGGCGGGGCAGCACCTCGTCGGTGATGAGCTCCGACCAGGGACGGCCGGCACCCCGGCCGTCCAGAACGCCCATCAGCTCCGGGGAAAGGGGCACGGCCCGGACGGCAGCCAGGACCTCGGCGACCTGAACGGGATCGCCGGCCCCCTCGGGCAGGGCGACGCCGTCGATCCACGACACGGCGACGGCGGCCCGATCGCCGAACACGGTGACGGGCGTCAGCGGCTCGGGCACCTGGAACGGCAGACCCGCGGAGGCCAGCTGCCGCAACACCGCCACGCGCGCGGGCATCGCCGAAGCGGCCAGGGGACGCTTGCTGACCCGGACGGCGGCGACGCCCGGGATCAGCAGCACGTGGTGGACGTTGCCGTCGGCGGCCAAGCGCGCCGAGTCGAGTCGGACGCCGGGCAGCAGCGCGCCGGCGATCTCCAGCAGGTCGTCCACGAAATCCCCTCAGCGCCGGATGAGGTGGGCCCCGCGTACGCAGGAGTCGCCGCCCCGGCTGGTGATCTGGTCCCGCGGCGAAGGCAGGCCCGTCTTCAGCGTCTGCACGACGGTAACGGGGGAGAGCGACAGGGCGAGCACCCGGTCGGCCAGGTAGACGCCACGGTGTCCTGCGCCGCGCCGGTACGCGATCATGCCGGTATGGCGAGTACATCCGACCGGCGTTATCCATCGATCGAGCCCCACGAGTCAGGCATGCTGGAAGTCGGCGACGGCCATTCGCTGTATTGGGAGGTGTCGGGTAACCCCAACGGCAAACCGGCCGTCGCGCTGCACGGCGGTCCCGGCTCGGGGAGCTCTCCGCGATACCGGAGCCTGTTCGACCCGAACCGCTACCGCGTGGTCGTGTTCGACCAGCGCAACTCCGGGCACAGCACCCCTTCGGCGACCGACCCGGTCGTCGACCTGTCGACGAACACCACCCAGCACCTTGTCGCCGACATCGAGGCGCTGCGGGTCCACTTGGGAATCGAGCGCTGGCTGGTGGAGGGTGGCTCGTGGGGCGTCACCCTCGCTCTCGCCTACGCGCAGGCACATCCGGAGCGGGTGACCGAATTGGTGCTCGCAGCCGTGACCAACGGCAATCGGAGCGAGACCGACTGGATCACCCGTGACATGGGCCGCGTTTTCCCGCGCGAGTGGGAACGGTTCCGCGATGGCGTGCCCGCCGCCGAACGCGACGGCGACCTGTCGGCCGCCTACAGCCGGTTGCTCCACGATCCCGACCCCGACGTCCGCGCCGAGGCCGCCCGCGGGTGGTGCGAGTGGGAGGACACGCACATGTCGCTGGCCCCCGACGCCGCACCGTCCCTGTCGGTCGCCGACCCGGCATTCCAGCTGGCCATCGCCCGCATCGTGACCCACTACTGGTCCCACGGCTGCTTTCTCGACGAGGGGCAGATTCTGCGTGACATCGAGCGGCTCCACGGGATTCCGGCCGTGTTGATCCACGGGCGGTACGACGTCAGCGGTCCACTCGGCACAGCCTGGGCGTTGCACCGGGCCTGGCCCGGAAGCGAACTCGTCGTGCTCGACGACACCGGCCACGGCGGCGGCAGCATGACCGCGGCGATCATCGCCGCCACCGACCGCTTCGCCGGCGGTCAGGGCGAGTGATTGCGGCCCGCCGCCGCACCGCATCGCCGACCGGCTCGACACGACCACCCGCGGCCGCCGGATCGAGAACCCCTGCACCTGCTCCCGTCGCGATCCGGTCGACGACTCGCACCGGCGGCCGGTGCGATCGACGTCAGCGGGCTGCCCGAGATCAGGACCGCGCGGCGCCGGCACTGGCCGAGCAGGAGAACTCAGTCCAGCGCGGCCGCCTTGCGCAGCAGTACCGAGCGTTCACGGTCGTTGGCGCACAGCTTCGCCGCCAGTTCCAGTTCGGCGCGCGCCTCCGGGTGCCGGCCGAGGCGGGCCAGCAGTTCGCCGCGGACGGTCGGGACCAGGTGTGAGCCGGGGAGCCGGTCGGCGGCGACGAGGTCGTCCACGATGGCCAGTGCTTGCTCGGGGCCCGAGGCCATAGCTACGGCGACGGCCCGGTTGAGCTCGGCCACCGGCGAGGGCGCCACCCGGCCCAGGGCTTCGTAGAGCACCACGATCCGGTCCCAGTCGGTCGCCTCCACCGACGGCGCCGACGCGTGGGCGGCGGCGATCGCGGCCTGCAGGCCGTAGGGGCCGAGGCCGCGGGGCGAGGCCTTGGCCAGCGCGGCCAGTCCGCGGTGGATCGCCGAGACGTCCCACCGGCGCCGGTCCTGGTCCTCGAGCAGGATCGGCGCACCGTCCGGGCCGGTCCGCGCCGGGAAGCGCGCGGCGGTCAGTTCGCACAACGCGAGCAGGCCGTGCACCTCCGGCTCGTGCGGCAGCAGCGCGGCCAGCGTGCGGGCCAGCCGGATCGCCTCGTACGCGACGTCGGGACGCAGCAGCCGGTCGCCCGACGTGGCTGTCGACCCCTCGGTGAAGATCACGTAGATGACGCTGAGCACGCCGCCCAGCCGGTTGCGGCGCTCGCCGGCCAGCGGCAGTTCGAACGGCACCCCCGCGGCCGCGATCGTCTTCTTGCCGCGGGTGATGCGGGCTTGCACAGTCGGCACGGGGACGAGGAATGCGCGGGCGATCTCCTCGCTGGACAGGCCGGCGACCACGCGCAGCGTCAGTGCCACCCGGGCCTCGGGGGAGAGCACCGGGTGGCAGCTGATGAACATCAGCGCGAGGACGTCGTCGTCGATCCGGTCGGGGTCGAGGTCGTCGTCGGTTTCCGGGGCGGCCGCCAGCAGGGCGTAGCGATCCCGCAGGGCGGTCCGGCGGCGGATCGCGTCGATGGCCCGCCGCCGGGCCGTGGCCCTCAGCCAGCCGGCCGGATTGGCCGGCGGGTCGAGCGGCCACGACACCAGGGCCTCGGCCACCGCCTCCTGGGCCGCGTCTTCGGCCAGCCCGAAGTCGCCGGTGAACCGGGTCAGCGCGGCGACGATCCGCGCCGACTCGATCCGCCAGACGGCCTCGACATCGGCAGTGCTCATGGCTTTGTCCTGCCCGATCAGGCGTCGACCTGCGGAACCTCTTCTTCCCCGGGAACCCGTCGGATCTCGATCTTGGACCCGGGTGCCGCCGGGACCCGCTTGGCCCACTCGACCGCCTCCTGCTTCGACGCGACCTCGATCAGGAAGAAGCCCCCGAACAGCTCCTTGGTCTCGCCGTACGGCCCGTCCGTGACCACCGGGGTCTCGCCGCTGAAGTCGACCACGACGCCGTCGCTCGCGGCGTCCAGTCCTTCCGCCGCGAGGAAGACGCCGGCCTTGACCAGGTCCTCGATGTACCGGCGGGTCGTGACCATCAGTTCCTCGATGTTCGCCATCATCGCCGCGTTCGACTCGTCGGTACCCCGCATGATCAGCATGTACTTCGGCATCGTGTTCTCCTCATCCGGCGGGGCCGCGTCTCGGCCCTCGCCCCCCTGTGTCGAACGAGCGGCCCGCGGATCAACACGGTTTCGGAAAATTTTTCTCGCGGCGACGCGGCCGGCCCCCCGATCCTCGCTCTTCAGCCCTCGGCCGTTCCGCTGCTCGCACGCTGATCGCGCTGCCGGCTGACCCGCCGCCAGATCGCCCGCTGGCACTTGAGCGTGCCGGTCCCGACCAGGATGAGCACGACGATGTTGAGGAGCAACTGGAACAGCGACCCCCAAGCCTCCCGCGCAGCGGCGAACGCCCACGACACGCCGATGTCGGCCGCCGCCGGGATCGTGGTGACGGAGATGAAGACCCCGAGCAGTGCGCTCGTCCGGGCCTCGCTCAGTGACACGATGCCGACGACGCCGGCCAGCACCGCCACCACGAGCGAGAAGAAGTTGGGCGTGTCGATCAGGTTCGACACCGGCCTGAAGCCCAGCTCGAACGCCTTCGGCTGCAGGTCCAGTCCTCGGACGAGGACGCTGAAGAGGAACGTGGCGGCGATGGCCAGCAGGAAGCCCACGACCAGCGCCCTGAGCCCACGCCGGATCCGGGGCCAGGAGCGCCGGTCGATCCCCAGCGCGATGCTGGAGATGGCGCCGTACTCCGGTCCGACCACCATGGCCGCGATGATGAGGATCTGCGAGTTGGTGATGATGCCGACCGCGGCGAGGACGCCGGCGACGACCAGGAAGAGGTAGAAGCTCGGGGGATATTTGCCTTCGCCCCGGATCCGGGCCTCGACCTGTTCCCACACCGGGGCCCGCGCCCGGGTGCCGAGCTCCTCGGCTCCCGCCTTCGCCGCGCGTTCCGAGAACGCCAGATCGACCGGCGTGAGGACGAGCGAGCCGTGGTGGTCGATGCCGAGATTTCGCAGGCCGCGCAACACTTCGTTCGCGGCTCCGGTCAGCACGTCGCACTCGATGGCGTCGCCGTCGGGGTTTCGCACGCTGCCGGGCTGCACGATGAGGTTGAGGACGCACGGCTCGGCGCGCAGCAGAGCTACGGTGCGGTCCGTGAGGTCCGGCGGGCTCACCGCCCGGATGTGGATCAGGTCCATCCGAACCTCCGGCTGCGGGTGAGTCGCGGGCTTGGAAGCCGCCCGTTCCGCGCGAGGGAGGAGCGCGGCTGGTGTGCGGAAACCCGACGAAGTGCCCACTGTACCGCCGGTTACGCACCCGTCTCGTCGACTCGAGCTCCTTCCCGGGTATCGGCTCATTCACCGGCGGCCAGTTCGTCTTCTTCGACGGAGCTCGACGTCGTGCTCCGGGTGCCGAGCGTGACGAGGACCGAAGCCGCCGTCAGCGCGACGCCGAACCAGACGGCCGCGTCGACACCGAAATCGTCGGCGACCAGTCCGCCGAACAACGCCCCGAGCGCGATGGACGTGTTGTACCCCAGCGTGTTGATCGACATGGCGGCTTCGAAGGTGTCCGGTGCGGCGGCGAGCGTGAGGCTGACCTGGCACGTCGTTGGCTTCGCCTACCTCATCTCGCTGGGTGCCATGCCCAGTTTTGCACTCTGGTTGCGCGGGATTGCGCAACCGCCGGCCACCGCGAGCCACATCACGCGCCGGGCCTCGCGGTCGTGATGCTCCCGTTCGCCCATGACCCAGCGCGCCAACGCCACCCCGTGGCGACCGCCTTCCTCGGCGTTCTCACCACGGAATGACACGCCGGACGAGTCTGCCGTGGTGCTGGAGGGAGGTCGAACCACCGGGGCTTACCGGCGAAAGCAGCTCTGCTGGCTGATTCGACCGGGCGTCGGCATTCACCGAGGAGACGGTGACCGGGCGTTCGACGCTCGATCACCGTGCGATTCCGCCTCTTGGTCCGTGTCGCGGTACGGGCGGCAGTGGCGAGGACGCCGGCGACGCGTGGAATCCTCGGATCATGACCGCGGCGAAGCGCCGGGAGGCCGCGATTCGTGCTGCCGGTGTACCCGCGTGGATGCCGTCGTTGGCCATGATCATGAGGACGAGGTCGTCCAAGACGACGTCGGGGCGCAGGTGACCGGTGTCCTTGGCACGGCGGATCAGTTCGGCCGCGGAGATCAGCGAGGAGGTGCGGTTCGCGGCGAAGTCGATCGCGTGCGGGAAGGTGGATTTGAAGGCCGCGGTGAAGCCGTGGTCGCGTGCTTGCAGTTCACAGAGCTTCTCGACCGCGAGGCAGAAGCCGTGCCAGGGATCAAGGGTGGCGAGCCCTTCGTCCAAAATGGATCGCCATGCGAGGTTCTGCTCGGTGAACACGTCGGTGAACAGCACCTCCTTGGTCGGGAAGTGGCGGTAGACGGTCGCGGGCCCGATCTCGGCTCGCCGGGCGATCTCCCGGATCGGCGCGTCCAGGCCATCGGTGACGAACGTCGAGCGGGCGGCCTCGAGGATGCGGGCGCGGTTGTCCCGGGCGTCGGAACGCCGGTTGCGAGGCAAACGAGCGGTCACCGCTCTCACTTTAGCGGGACGGAAGCGGGTGTCCGCTACGGTCCACTGATCAGCCCTGATCGAACAGAACGCGCAGACACCACCGGCTCGGCATCGTCGGGGCAGGGAGATCGACCACCCTCTGGTTGCGAACTTTCCGAGCCCGGCAAGCCAAGCCAAATCTTGAAAAATACGCACTTCTCAAGACGACCCGGCTCGACGGAATGAGGGGACAGCGCATGGCTTCCGGGAGGAGCGACGGAGATACCTGGGACCTGGCCTCCAGCGTCGGGGTGACCGCCACCG
>NZ_JBITBT010000055.1:0-51759 GCF_044452505.1 Amycolatopsis sp. NPDC051903
CCCGGCGCGCTCCACCCCCCCCCCCCCGCCGCCCGCCCCCCCCGCCCCCCCCCCGCCCCCCCCCGCGCCCCCCCCCCCCCCCCGCCGCGCCGGCCCCCCCCCCCCCCCCCCCCCCCCGCGACCCGTCACGCGAACGGCCAGCGGGCGTCCCGCCCGGCCTCCAGGAGCGGGATCATCCGGAACGCCTGGTCACCCAGGCCACCGAACGTGTGCCGGTTGCCACCGCCGCTCGGCGCGTGGCCGAGGCGGTAGCCGGCGAGGTTCCACGTGTAGAGCGGGGTGCCCGCCGGCACGCTGTGGCCGACGTCGCCGTAGGACGCCTGCTCGTCGGTGAGGATCACCACGCGGTCGTGCCCGCGCAGGTGCCGGCGTACCGCGCCTGCGGTGTCCGTGCCGCCGCCGAGGAAGTACCCGCCGGCCCGCCACCGGTCCAGCGCCTTGAGCAGCGACTCCCCGCGGTACAGCGGAAACCGCGCCGTCTGGTGCGAGAACGAGACGACTTCGGCGTCGGCGCAGCGCAGGGCGAGCGCGATGCCGAACACGGTGGCGGCGTCCCAGCGCAGGAGCGTGCCGTCGCGCGAGAACCCCGAGTGCATCGACGACGAGGTGTCCACGAGCACCAGCGTGCGGCCCGGCAGCGCCGGGACGTTGCCGAGCGCGTGCGTGATCGCCTGCTCCAGCGACCAGCCCCACCGCAGCGACGGCGCCGCGCGGTAGGCCGACAGGAACCGCATCGGCAGCTGCCGCGAGCGCGCGACCTGCGCCGGGTCGGCCAGCCGCGCGGCCACGGTCTGCGCGACCTCGTCCGAGACACCCGCCTGGTCGAAGTTCCGCAGGTTCCGCAGCAGCGCCATGTAGCCCATCGACGGGATCATCGCCTCCCACCCGGCCGCGGTCAGCGGCCCCTGGAGCCAGCCCGCGAGCGACTCCCACGTCAGGCCCGCCCGGCGCAGCGTCTCCGGCGCGCCGGCGGAGGCGAACAGCTCCCGCCGCCGCTCGACCGGCCACGCCATCAGCTCGCGGTGCGCGCCGAGGGTGGTCAGTGCGGCCGGGATCGGGCGGTCGGCGTGGAAGCGCACGTCGAGCACGTGCTCGAACAGCGCGTCCTGCCATTCGCGGTCCGGGTCCGGGTGCGTGAGCCCGAGGACGTCGGCGAAGCGGAACGAACGCGCGTCGGAGTCCCACTTGAGGTACGAAGTCTCGGTGTAGAGCCGCTTCACGCCGTCGGCGATGCCGCGCTTCACCGGCTTCGGCACGTTCTTGCCGTGCACGGCCGTCCAGTACGCGAGCAGCTCGCCCGGCTCGTCGGCGCGCTGCAGGACGCTCGAGACGACCTGGCGCGCCAGGCCGTCGAGGCCGGCTTCGCGCCGCGCGGCCGTGAACTCGGCCGCGCCGACGAGCGCCGCGGTGCGCAGGTTCGCCTCACCGCGCAGCCACGCGAGGAACCGCGCCGTCCACTCGGGATCGGCCAGCGTCGCGGCGCGGACGAGCTCGGCGTAGCGGGTGTCGCGCTGCTCCGCGCTCTCGTAGAAGGTGTGCTCGCCCACGAAGTTGGTGACGGCGAGCAGGAACAGCTCGCTCCGGGCGTCGCGCGCGTAGCCGGCGCCGCCTTCGTGGGTGCGGCCGCTCGCGACGGCCTCGGTGCGGACCGGGGACCGTGCGGCGGCGCGGCGCGCGCCGAAGATGGTGAACTTGGCCATGGAAACCCCTCTTCGTGGAGGGGAGCGCCACCCCAGGCGAGCCCGAGAAAAGGTCGGCGACGGTACTGTTGCTGCTCTGCCGGATTGAGCTACACCGCGGTTTCCCGCGGTGACGGGATTCGAACCCGCAACCCGCCCATTAACAGTGGAAGTAACCGTTGCCTGCGCACCGGGCTCGCCTGGAAGTGGTTGCTCCCGAGTAAAAGTCGCCCTGCGGTCGAGTTCGGTCGAGGAAGTAACCGCGGGCTTCGCACCGGGAGTGCGTTTTCTTGTTGTCGAAGTCGATGTGCTGCATCGCGCGAATTTCCCTGTGGTGCGGGGATTTCCGTGAAAGCCGGATTCAGGTGTGCCCGAGAAAAGGTCGGCGACGGTACCGTCTGCCCTGTCGCCAGGGCGCCACCCCGGTTGCCCGGGGTGCAGGAATCGAACCTGCGATCACCAGTGGAAGTAACCGTTGCCTGCGCACCGGGCCCACCTGAATCCGGCTTCGGCGTTGAACCGCGGGGGGTTCGCGCCGGAAGCACCTGATGAAGGTAGCAATGGGAACCGGTGTGCGTCGCGCTATTTTTCGCCCTTCACCGCGGGCGGACGTGCACGCGCGCCCCCGCTTCGGCGTACAGCGCCAGCAATCGGTCCGTCGCGGTGTCCCAGCCGGACTCGGCGACGTGGCGTCTGGCTTCGGTGCGGTGGTCGCCGCCCAGCAGAGTGCGGGCGTGGGCAGGCAGGTCCGCGGGGCGGTCGACGGGGAAGAAGCGGGCGGCGGTGGTGCCCGAGAGCGTGGTGCGGGCGGCCGGGCTTTCGGCGGCGAGGACGGGGAGTCCGCTGGCGAGCGCTTCGAGCAGGACCAGACCGAGGGTGTCGGTGGTGGAGGGGAAGACGAACAGGTCGGCGGTGCGGTAGGCCTCGGCGAGGGCGTCGCCGTGGAGCATGCCGGTGAAGGTGGTGCACGGCGGCAGGGTGCGCTGGAGGTGGGTGCGGGCGGGTCCGTCGCCGACGAGGACGAGGCGGAAGCCGCCGGCGGGCGTGGCGAGGGGAGCGAGGCGGTGGAGGCCTTTTTCGGCGGCGAGGCGGCCTACGTAGAGGGCGACGGGGCGGCCGGTGGCGTGGTGACGGGGTGCGGGGTGGAAGCGGTGGAGGTCGACGCCGCGAGGCCAGAGGCGGACGCCGGTGATGCCGTGGCGGGCCAGTTCCTCGATCGAGGCGGTGGAAGTGGCGAGGTTGAGGTCGGCCCGTCCGTGCAGGGCGCGCAGCAGGCTCCGGATCAACGGTACGGCGGGGCCGAGGCGGTAGTGGCGGGCGTAGCGGGCGATGTCGGTGTGGTATGAGGCCACGACACGACGGCCCTGGCTGCGCGCCGCGGCGAGTCCGGCGGTACCGAGCAGGACCGGGTTGACGAGGTGGACGACGTCCGGGTCGAACTCGCGCAGGTAGCGGCCGGCGCGGGGGAGTGGCAGGCCCCAGCGTTTGCCGCCGTAGAGGAACTTCGCGCCGAACGTGGGGACGGTGCGGACCTCCGCGCCGGTGAGGGCGGTCGAGGCGCCGTCGGGGGCGATCACCAGCACGTCGTGACCGGCCGCGTGCAGTTCGCGCACGGTGGCGACGAGCCGCGTCACGATGCCGTCGGCCGACGGCAGCCACGTCTCGGTCACGAAGGCGATGCGCACGCCCGCCTACCGCGGCCGCATCGGTGGAGTCATACCGAAATCGTCCCGGCGCCGAGCGCTTTCCTGCCACCACCGCAAAAGCAGTTCACGGGAAGTTCGTTCCGGTGTCACGGCCGCGAGGGCGCCGCCGGTGCTCGCGTCCGGCGGCGCCCCTCCTGCGTGGTTACTCCCAAAGATCCGTCGAGAGGTACTTGAGACCGGAGTCGGGAATCACGACGGCGACGGTGGCACCGGCGAAGTCGCGGCGGAGCAGGTCGAGGGCGGCGGCGACGTTGGCGCCCGCGGAGAACCCGGCGAACACGCCTTCGCGGGTGGCGAGCAGCCGCGCCGTGCGGCGCGCCTCGTCGCCGGAAACCTGGAGGTACCCGTCGAGGGGGACGTCGCGCAGGTGCGTGAGCCCGGCCCGGCCGAACCCGCCGCCCTGGATGGGATGGCCAGGCCGGGAGACGTCCTGGCCCGCGAGCGCTGCCGCGCCCGCCGGCTCGACGGCGAAACAGCGGATGGCCGGGTCGCGGTCCTTGAGCGCGCGGGTCACGCCGGCCAGGCAGCCGCCCGTGCCGACGAAATCGGCGAACGCGTCGAGCCGCCCGCCCGTCTGCTCCCACAGCTCCGGGCCGGTGCCGGTGAAGTGGGCGTCGACGTTGCTGTGGTTCTCGAACTGGTCCGAGCGGAACGCTCCGCGCTCCGCGGTGATGCGCCGGGCCCGCTGCTCCACGAGCGCCAGGTCGGCGCCCGAGACCCGGCCGGGGACCGACCCGGGTGCCTGGTCGACGAGCACGACCTCGGCGCCGAGCGCGGCGATCATGCGGGCGCGTTCGGCCGAGCTGCCGCGCGACAGCACCGCGACGAACGGGTGGCCGGTCACCGCGCACGCGATGGCGAGGCCCGCACCGGTGTTGCCGCTGGTGAGCTCCACCACCGGCTGTCCCGGCGCCAGCAGGCCGGCCGCCTCCGCGTCGAGGACGATCCGCCGCGCGACGCGGTCCTTTTTGGACCCGCCGGGGTTGAGGTGCTCGAGCTTCGCGAGCAATGTGCCCTCGAGGCCTTCGGTGAGCCGGTCGAGCCGGATCACCGGGGTGGTGCCGATCGCATCGAGCACGGACGGGAGCACGGACGGGGTCTCGCTGCCGATTGCTACTCGGCGCTCGGCAGTAGCGCTATCATGGTCCTTCATGTCCGACGATAGCAGCTCCCGCACTCTGGCCAGCCAGCTGCGAGACGAGCTTCACCGCTACTCGCCCGGGGAGAAGCTGCCGTCGAGCCGGGCGCTCGTCGAGCGCTTCGGGGTCAGCCCGGTGACGGTGTCGCGCGCGCTGGCCGTCCTGGTGGCCGACGGGCTCGTCGTCACGCGTCCGGGCGCCGGCGCCTACCGCGCGCACCCCGGCGCGGGGGAGACCCGGACCGTCGACACGTCGTGGCAGCAGGTCGCGCTGACCGCGCAGGACGGGCACGTCGCCCTCGACGCGTCCGGGGTGAGCGCCAACCTCGCCGTGCCGCCGCCCGACGTGATCGCGTTCAACGGCGGTTACCTGCACCCGACGCTGCAGCCGGAACGCGCACTCGCCGCGGCGCTGGCGGCGGCGGCTCGCCGGCCGGGCGCGTGGGAGCGGCCGCCGCTCGCGGGCCTGCCCGCGCTGCGCTCCTGGTTCGCCCGCGAGCTCGGCGTCACCGCGGCCGAGGTGCTCGTGACCGGCGGCGGGCAGGCCGCGGTGGCCACGGCGTTGCGCGCGCTGGCGCGGCCGGGTTCGGCCGTGCTGGTGGAATCCCCGACGTACCCCGGCGCGCTGGCCGCCGCCCGTGCCGCCGGCCTGCGCCCCGTGCCGGTCCCGGCGGACGCCGGCGGGATCCGGCTGGATCTCCTCCGCGACGCGCTGACCGCGACCGGCGCCAAGGTCGTCTACTGCCAGCCGCTGTTCCAGAACCCGGCCGGCGCCGTGCTGGCCCCGGACCGCCGTGGCGAGCTGCTCGAGCTCGTCCACGCGGCCGGCGCCTTCCTCCTCGAAGACGACTGGGCCCGCCACCTCGGCCACGGTGGCCCGCTGCCGGCTCCGCTGGTGGCCGACGACCCGTTCGGCGCCGTCGTCCACATCGGATCCCTGACGAAGGCGACCTCGCCCAACTTCCGGATCGCGGCGCTGGCCGCGCGCGGCCCCGTGCTGGAACGCTTGCGCGCCGTGCAGGTCGTCGACTCGTTCTTCGTGCCGAGGCCGCTGCAGGAGGCCACTTTGGACCTCGTCGGCGCGCCCGCGTGGCCCCGGCACCTGCGTGCCCTCAGCACCGGCCTGCGCGACCGACGCGACGCCTTGGCCGCCGCGCTGCGGCGCGACCTGCCCGCGCTCGCCTCGGCCACGCTGCCGGCCGGCGGCCACTGCCTCTGGACGCGCTTGCCGGCCGGCACCGACGAGACGGCCCTGACCACCGCGGCGTTGCGCGCGGGTGTCGCGGTTTCGCCTGGCCGGGTGTACTTCGCGGCCGAAGCACCGGCCCCGCACCTGCGCCTCGGCTTCGCCGACACCGCCGGTGCCGACGAGATCACCGAGGGCGTCCGCCGGCTGGCGGTGGCGTGTGCCGAGGTGGGCGTCACGGTTCGATGACCAGCCGGCTGATCCGTCCGTTGTGGAGGGTGAAGCGGTGGTGCAGGTCGACGACGCCACCGGGGAAGTCCCCTTCGAGGTGGTAGGTCGCGACGTACCGCGAGTCGTCGACGTGTTCTGTCGCGGTGAGCGTGCTGGTGTAGGTGTACTCGCTGCCCGCCCGCCGCAGCCACGCGCCGATCTCGTCCGGACTGCGGTAGGTGCGGCCGTCGTCGACGACGGTGGCGTCCGGGGTGAACAGCGGCAGGGCCGCGTCGGCGTCGCGCTTCTCGTGCGCGGCGAGGTAGTCGGTGATCGGCTTCGGCAGTGTCATCACGTGCTCCTGTCTCGGGTTCGCCTCCACCGTCGGGGCTCTCCCGGGGAGAGGGTCAAGGCGCCTCCCCGGGCCGGGTTGACCCTCGCCCCGGGAGAGGGTGCACAGTGACGGCATGCGCCGTGGCCTGACGATCGGGGAGTTCGCCCAGCTCACCCGCCTGAGCGTGCGCACGCTGCGCCGCTACCACGAAGCGCGGCTGCTGGAGCCCGCGACGGTCGACGAGGCCACCGGCTACCGCTACTACTCGCGCGAGCAGATCCCGCAGGCACAGGTGATCCACCGCCTGCGGGAGCTGGACCTGCCGCTCGCCGAGGTCGAACGCGTCCTCGCGACGGACGACCCCGGTACCCGGGCGGACCTGATCGCGGGCCACCTGCAGCGCCTCGAAGACCAGCTCGACCGCACCCGCGCCGCGGTCACCTCGCTGCGGCAGCTGCTGCGCCCGGACGTCGCCGGGCTCGCGGTCGAACTGCGCTCGCTGCCCGCACGCACTGTGGCGGCGATCGAGGCCGTCGTGGACCTCGACGCGGTGCTCGGCTGGTACGACGGTGCGATGGCCGAGCTGGACGCCGCTGTTGCCGGTCGCGCGGGCTTCGCACCGCCGGGCGGCGTGTACGCCAACGAGCTGTTCACCGCCGGCCGCGGCTCGATGCTCGTGTACCGGCCCGTCACCGACGCCCCGGCGACGGGCCGGGTCGCCCCGCGGACGCTGCCCGCCGTCGAACTCGCCGTGACCGTCCACTCCGGACCGCACGACGACCTCGACGTGACCTACGGCCGGCTCGGCGGCTGGGTCGTCGAGCACGCCCTCGCCGTCGACGGGCCGGTGCACGAGACGTACCTCTGCGGCCCCCGCGACACCCCCGACCCCCGGCGCTGGCGCACCGAGCTCGGCTGGCCCGTGTTCCGCCTGTCGCCGCCGTGAGCGCCGCGATTGGCCGCACCCGAGGGCCCGCCACCGATCGCGCCGGGTTCCCCCGAGCACGGTCTTGACCAGCGAAGAAGCCAGTGAACCGGATGGCGCTTCGCCCGGTTCGACCGTGTAACGTCCGGCCGGGGAGGTGGCTGTGCCGGGACAGGGGTGGGCGCTGGGCCTGCGCGGGCGCGACCGCGAGCGGGCCGCGCTGGAGGACGTGCTGCGCGACGTACGGGCCGGGCGGAGCCGGGTGCTCGTGGTGCGCGGTGAGGCCGGCGTGGGCAAGACGGCGCTGCTCGACCACCTCGCCGGCCAGGCACCGGGACGCGTCGTGCGAACGGTCGGCGTGCAGTCGGAGTCCGAGCTCTCGTTCGCGGGTCTGCAGCGGCTCTGCCGGCCGTTGCTGGGGCTGCTCGACCGGCTGCCCGAACCGCAGCGCGACGCGCTCGCGACGGCGTTCGGGCTGGCCGCGGGAAACCCGCCGGAAGGACTGCTGCTCGGGCTCGCCGTGCTGGGGCTGTTCGCGGAAGCGGCGGCGGAGAAGCCGCTCGTGTGCGTCGTCGACGACGTGCAGTGGCTCGACCGCATGTCCGAGGTGATCCTGACGTTCGTCGCGCGGCGGCTCGACGCGGAGGCCGTCGCGCTGGTGTTCGCGGTGCGGCCCGTGGACGAGGACGTGCTGGGCGGCCTGCCGGAGCTCGTCGTCGAAGGGCTGGCCGACGCGGACGCGCGGGCGCTGCTCGACGCGACGCTCGCCGGGCCGGTCGACGAGCGCGTGCGCGACCGGATCGTCGCCGAAACGCGCGGGAACCCGCTGGCGCTGCTGGAACTCTGCCGCGGCCTGACGCCGGCCGAGCTGGCGTTCGGGTTCGGCACGCGGGCCGCGGTGCCCGTGGGGAACCGGATCGAGGAGGAGTTCGGCCGGCGCGTGGCCGCGCTGCCGGAGAGCACGCGGCGGTTGCTGCTCGCCGCGGCCGTCGAGCCGACCGGCGACGTGCCGCTGCTGTGGCGCGCGCTCGACCACCTCGGCGTCGACCCCGGCGCCGCCGCGCCCGCCGAAGCCGCCGGGCTGCTGGAGCTCGGCACCCGCGTGCGGTTCCGGCACCCGCTGGTGCGCTCGGCCGCGTGGCGCGAAGCCGACGCTGCGCAGCTGCGCGACGTCCACCGCGCGCTCGCCGAGGCGACCGACCCGGAACAGCACCCCGACCGCCGTGCGTGGCACCGCGCCCACGCGACGACCGGGCCCGACGAAACCGTCGCCGCCGAGCTGGAGCAGTCGGCCGGCCGCGCGCTCGCGCGCGGGGGACCGGCCGCCGCGGGCGCGTTTTTCGAACGGGCCGCGGAACTCACCCCGGACCCCAAGACCCGCGCCGCCCGCGCGTTCGAAGCCGCGCGGGCCCGGTTCGCGTCCGGGTCGCCGCTCAAGGTGCCGGATCTGCTGTCCGCCGCTGAGCTCGGCTCGCTCGACCCGCTGCACCGCGCCGGCGTGGAGCGGCTGCGCGCGCAGGTCGCCTTCGCCCTCAACCGGGGCCGCGCGGCCGGTCCGCCGTTGCTGGCCGCCGCGCGCCGGCTCGAAGAGCTCGACCTCGCCGCGGCGCGCGAGACCTACTTGCTCGCCGCCAGCGCGGCCGTGCACGCCGGGCGCCTCGGCGGCGACGCCCTCGCCACCGTGGCGGCGGCTGCGCAAGCCGTGCCCGGCGGCACCGAAACCGCCGGCCGGTTCCTGACCGGGATGACGGCGTGGAGCCGGGAGGGCTACGCGAAGGCGGTGCCCGCACTGCGCCACGCGCTGGACGGAGTCACCGACGCCGACGTGGGCCTGGTGTGGCTGACGGTCCCGGTCGCCGTCGAGGTGTGGGACGACGCGGCGTGGCACCGGCTCACGGAGCACGCGATCGGCTTCGCCCGGGCCACCGGAGCGCTGGCGCTGCTGCCGGCGGCGCTCGTGTTCCGCGCCGGCGCGCTCCTGTTCGCGGGCGAGTTCGCCGACGCCGGGGATCTCGTCGCGGAAGCGGAGGCGTTCGGCTCGGCGACCGGCCTGGCCGTGCCGCCGTCCGCGGGGCTCGCGCTCGCCGCCCACCGCGGCCGCGAGCAGCCCGCGCTGGACCGCGTCGAAACGACGATCCGGACGGCCGAGACGACCGGTGAAGGGCGGCTGTTCGCCGAAGCCGGGTACGCGAAAGCCGTGCTGTACAACGGACTCGGCCGCTACCCAGCGGCGTTGGACGCGGCCCGGGACGTGGTCGCCCACCCGGATTTCGCCGTGCACAACAGCGCGCTCGGCGAACTCGTCGAGGCCGCCGCGCACGCGGGCGAGGTGGCCCTCGCCGCGGAAGCCCGCGAACAGCTCACCGAGCGGACCGCGGCCGCCGGCACCGGCTGGGCGCTCGGCGTGCAGGCCCTCGCCGACGCGGTGGCCGGTCCGCGCACCCGCGCCGAAGACCGCTACCGCGAGGCGATCGACCGGCTGTCCGCGAGCCGGATGGCCGTGCACCTCGCCCGCGCCCGCCTGCTCCACGGCGAATGGCTGCGTCGCGAGAACCGCCGCGCCGACGCCCGGGCCCCGCTGCGCGCCGCGCACGAAGCGTTCACCGCGATGGGCGCGGAAGCGTTCGCGCAACGCGCCGGGCGCGAGCTCGCCGCGACCGGCGAGACCGTGCGCAAGCGCTCGTCGGGCAGCTGGGACGAGCTCACGCCGCAGGAGACGCAGATCGCGCGCCTCGCCGTGGCCGGGCGCACCAACCCCGAGATCGCCGAGGCGCTGTTCCTCAGCCCGCGCACCGTGGAGTGGCACCTGCGCAAGGTGTTCACGAAGCTCGGCATCGCGTCCCGTCGGGAACTCGGCCCGGTGCTGAAGTAGGCAGGTCCCGGCTCCGTGACGGGAGCCGGGACCGCCGGGGGAGGGTCAGCGGCAGCGGTAGCTCGACGCCGCGTTCGGGTCACCGTGTCCGCTGTAGTGCGAGACCTTCGGGTACCGGCACGCGTCGCGGGTCGCGACGGTGGTGCCGTCCGGGCCCTTGACCGCCGTGGCGAGCGTGGCGGGTGCCTGGCCGTGCTCGACCCACTTCACGAGCGCGCCCATGGCGTCGGTGGGCTGCCCGCCCGGCCCGTCGCCGCAGTGGTTCACGCCCGGCAGCAGGAACAGCCGGTAGAAGTCGTCCACCCGGGAGTTGCCGCCCAGCAGCCGGTTGACGCGCTCGCGGTAGTCGACCGTGCCCTGGGTGGGCACGAGCTCGTCGGACTGGCCCTGCCAGCTCAGCAGTTTGCCGCCGGCGCGGGCGAACGCCGAGAGGTCCGGGTCGTCGCTGCCGATGACGGAGTGGAACTTCAGCTGCGACTCGGCGAACAGCCGCGCGAACGACGCGT
This sequence comes from Amycolatopsis sp. NPDC051903, assembly GCF_044452505.1. Taxonomy (NCBI): domain Bacteria; kingdom Bacillati; phylum Actinomycetota; class Actinomycetes; order Pseudonocardiales; family Pseudonocardiaceae; genus Amycolatopsis; species Amycolatopsis sp. NPDC051903. Next base: position 10,557 of record NZ_JBITBT010000055.1, read on the forward strand.
AGGTCAGCTTCGTGGTGTCGAACGAGGGGTCCTGCGTCACGAAGTACTTGACCCAGCTGTCCGCCACGAAGAACGGCAAGGTGTCCGCGTGCCCGCTGAAGGGCGCGCCGATGTTGTTGTCGGACCACAGCTTCTGCCCGGCCGGTGTCGTCGGCCCGGCCCAGATCTTGCGCACGACGTCGGCCGTCTTGGCGGAGATGGTGATCTCCTTGCCCTCGCAGACGACCTTCTTCCCGATCAGCGTGCGCGGGTCGAACCGGCACGCCGTCGGGTCGCCGATCACGCCGTCCTTGACTCCGTCGAGGGTGTCGCAGGCGGCGACCGCGGCGGTGTTGAACGCCTCGAGTTCGCACACCGACGGGTGCGCCTGCTCCTCGTTGAACACCACCTGCGGCCAGAGCGTGCCCACGGCGAAGCGGTCCCAGCTGATCGCCGGCGCGTCGGCCAGGATGCCCTGGAAGTCCTTCGGGTAGTCCTGCGCTTCGACGTAACCCTGGCGGCCGCCGGTCGAGCAGCCGTTCCAGTACGCGTAGCTCACGGGCTTGCCGTAGAAGCGGTCGGCCACGTCCTTGCCGACCACGGCCAGGTCGTGCAGCGAGCGGGACGAGAAGTCCTTCAGCAGCGCGGAATCGACCTGGCCGTCGGGCTTCAGCGCCCAGCCGGCGACGCTGAGCGGGTTGTCACCGACCCCGGCGTCGGTGGCGGCGGCGACGTAGCCGTCCTTCACCGCGGCCGCCAGCGGGCTGCCGAAGTCACCGGCGAGGTAGGCGCTGCCGCCGGTGGCGAGGAACCGTCCGGACCACCGGGCGGGATCGCTCGGCAGCGAGACCTTCACGGCGACGTGGTCGCCCGCGCCGGGGTGGGTCAGGGTGACGGTGACGTCGCACCACGCGGGCAGGTCGGTGATCGTCACGGGTTCGGGGTGCAGCGGGGGTGCTGCCGGGAACGTCACGGTGCCGCCGTCGTGCGCGACCGTGGTCACCGACTCGACCTTCGCCCCGGCGGGGGCGGACACGGGCAGGGCGGAACACGTCGTTTCGCCGGCGGCTTGGGTGGCTGTTGCGGCGCTCGCGACCGGCACCAGCACGGCCGCCAGCGGCAGCGCGGCCGCCAGCAGGATGAGTCGTCTCATGCCGATCACCCTCGTCCGGCGGGCGGTCCGTGGAGCCAGGGTGACCCACGGGGGTGCACCCTGGCCCCACCGGTGCCCGCGCGCCCGGGGTCCGCACCCGTGCCGCACCCTGGGGTGACGGGGTCGCGCGCGCGGTGACGATGGCGCCACCAACTCCGAAGGGACGCACCATGGCCGTCATCCGCTTCCACGTCGACTCCGCACTCAGCCCCGCCGACGCGTTCGCCGTGCTCACCGACTTCGGCCCGGCCCGCGCCGAGCACTGGTCCTCGATCGACGCCGAGCACTTCACCGTCCACGACCGCGGCGACACGTGGGCCGAGGTGACGGAGGGGACCGGCGCCGCCTGGGAACGCGAGCGCTACGAATGGGACGCCACCCGCCGCCGCGTCACCGCCACCACCCTGGATTCGAAGCTCTTCGGCGCCGGCGGCGGCTGGGTCTTCCGGCTGAGCCCGGACCGCGACGGCACGCGCGTCGAGGTCGAACTCACCCGCACCCCGGCGACGGTCAAGGGGAAGCTGCTCGCCTCCGTGCTCCGGATCGTGGGGCCCGCGAGCCTGCGCAAGTCGCTGGGCGGTCCGCTGAAGGCGCGGTGAGCGTGATCTCTCCTCGGTCCGGGTTGACCCGTCCCGGGCGGACTGGCCATACTCGTTCGTCAGACGTTCAAGTGTACGTCTGACGAACACAAGGAGAGAAGACTCATGGCCAGGCTGGACTACGCGGACGAGGACAGCGAGGTCGCTGACCGCATCCGCGCGCGCCGAGGGGGGCGCCTGACCCCGCTGGACCGGATGCTGCTGCACAGCCCGCCGTTCGCCGACGGCTGGAACAGCCTGCTCGGCGCGATCCGCAAGCAGGGTGTGCTGCCGGGCGCGCTGCGCGAGCTGGCGATCCTGCGCGTCGCCGAACTCAACGGCGCGGAGTACGAGTGGGCCGCTCACGCGCGCGTCGCGGAGGCGGAGGGGCTCGCGCCCGAGCGGATCGCGGCACTGCGCCGCAGCGGTGACCCGGGCGTGCTCGACGAAGCGCAACAGGCCGTGCTCGCGTACACCGACGCGATGACGACGCGGATCGCCGTGCCGGACGAGGTGTTCCTGGCTCTGCAGAAGCACTTCGCGGAGCAGGAGATCGTCGAGCTGACGGTGACCGTCGGCGCGTACAACCTCGTGTCGCGGTTCCTGGTCGCGCTCGAGGTCGGCTCGTGACCGACCCGCGCAACCCGGGTCCCGACCCCCATCCGCACCCGCCGGCGATCCCGCTGCCCGCCGGCAGCTGCGACGCGCACTGCCACGTCTTCGGCCCCACGGTGCGGTTTCCGTACGCCGAGGGCCGGTCGTACACGCCGCCGGAGTCGCCGAAGGAAGACCTCCGGGCGCTGCACCGGGTGCTCGGGTTCGAGCGCGCGGTGCTGGTGCAGCCCGCGTGCCACGGCGCGGACCACTCGGCGCTGCTCGACGCGCTGGAGACCTCCGGCGGCCGCTACCGCGGGGTCGCGCTGGTCCGGCCGGACACCTCGCCCGAGGAAGTGCGGCGGCTGCACGCCGCCGGGGTCCGCGGCGCACGGCTGAACTTCACGCCGCACCTCGGCCCGGCCCCGGCGCGCGAAGAGATCGACCGGATCGTCGCCCTGATCCGGCCCCACGGCTGGCACGTGGCGCTGCACGTCGCGGGTGACGGCATCACCGAGCACGCGGATCTGGTGCGGTCGCTGGACATCCGGGTCGTGATCGACCACCTGGCCCGCGTCGATCTGCGGCGGGGACTCGACAGCACGGCCGTGCGCGCGTTGCTCGGGCTGCTCGCGACGGGTTCGGTGTGGGTCAAGCTGAGCGGCGCCGACCGGCTCGCGACGCGGCCGCCGGACCTGGCGGATTCCGCGGCGCTGGCCCGGATCCTGGCCACGGAGGCGCCGGAGCGCGTGGTGTGGGGCACGGATTTCCCGCACCCCAACACGAACGGCTTCGTGCCCAGCGACGGTGATCTCGCCGATCTGATCGCGGAGATCGCGCCGGACGAGGCCGCGCGCGAGCGGCTGCTCGTCACGAACCCGGCGGCGTGTTTCGACTTCCCGGACCGCGCTCTCCGGGACCGCTAGTGCAAGCCGGCGATGTCCTGGGTGATCGCGTCGGCCGTTTCGAGCAGCCGGGGCACGAACCGCTCGCGCAGCTCGTCCAGCGACACGCGCGCGGCGTTCACGGACACGTTCAGCGCCGCCAGGGTCCGGCCACCCGCCCCGCGCACGGGTGCGGCCGCGGACCGCACGCCCTCTTCGCGTTCCCCGTCCACCACGGCGTACCCCAGTTCGGCCACCCGTCGCAGCTCGGCCCGCAGCGCCGCGGCGTCGGTGATGGTGTGCGGTGTGAGGGGTTCGAGCTCGACACCGTCCAGATAGGACCGCAGTTCCGCCTCCGGCAGCGCGGCGAGCAGGACCCGGCCCATGGAGGTCGGGTAGGCCGGCAGGCGCGAGCCGACGTTGAGCGTGATGGACATCGACCGCGACGCCGGAACGCGGGCCACGTAGACGATTTCGGGACCGTCCAACGTGGCCATCGAGCACGATTCGCGCAGTTCGTCGGCGAGCTCGCGCATGTGCGGCTGGGCGTGCTCCCAGAACGGCAGGGCCGCGAGGTAGCCGTAACCGAGCCGCAGCACGCGCGCGGTGAGGCGGAAGTGGCGGTCGTCGGCCTCGGCGAACCCCAGGCGCTGCAGGGTGAGCAGGATGCGGCGCGCGGTGGCGCGGGTGAACCCGGTGGCCGCCGCCGCGTCGCTGACCGTCATCGCGGAGCGCTCGGCGGAGAAGACCTGCAGCAACCGGAAGGCCTTTTCGACCGAATCGATGACGTCGGGGTCTTCTCTCGACACTGCGGTCCCTTTCCCTGGTCGCTGCCTGACGAGCACGGTACCCGAGCGAAGGCGAGGAACGACGGATGACGGACGGGCTGCTCTACGTGCTGTCCGAACCCGGTGCGGTCGGTGAGGACGAGTTCCACGACTGGTACGACACCGAGCACGCGCCCGCGCGCGTGGCCGTGCCCGGCGTGCGCAGCGGGCACCGCTACCGCGCGCTCGACGGCGCGACGCCGACGTGGCTGGCCTCCTACGAGCTCGACCTCGCCGCGCTGGCGAGCCCCGAGTACGCCGCCGCGCGCCGGCGCAGCCCCCGCGAGCAGTCGGTGGTCGACCGGCTCGCGACGCTCGACCGGCGCGTCTACGAACTCACCGCCACCTGCGGCGAGTTCACCGGGCCGGCGCCGGTGATCGTGTCGGTCGCGCTGACCGGTGACGAGCCGGCGCTCGACGAGTGGTACCGCGAGGAGCACGTGCCGCTGCTGCTGCGCGTGCCGGGCTGGCACCGCGTCCGGCGCTACCGCCTGGTGGCGGGCGCCGGGCCGGAACTGCTGGCGTTCCACGAGATCTCCGGCGTCGAGCTGTTCGACGAGCCCGGCTACCGGCACGCGACGTCGACGCCGTGGCGGGACCGGGTGCTGGCGACCGTGACCGCGCGCGAACGGCGCGTGTTCGGCCACCACACCACGGTCCGCTGACGCCTCACACGGGGTTCAGCCCGGACTCGCCGGTGATGTCGTGCGCGAGCTTCCGGTGTTCGAACAGCCAGCCGCCCGAGGTCTCGACCACGAGGTCGGTGTAGGTGCCGGCCACCGCGATCGCCGGGCCCGCGGGCGTGTCGCGCACGACGAGGAAGTTCGAGCGCACCGTCGCGCGATCGCCGTCGAGCCGGATGACGACGTTCGTCGTGAGGTGCTTGCGCCGTGTGCCGGGGCCGGGCGGCGGCACGAGAGCCCGGAGGAAGCCCTCGATGGCCGCTGGCCCGGTCGCGCTGCCGTCGCGCGATTCCCACGTGCCGGTTTCGGTGAACAGGTGGGAGAACTCGGCGAGTTCGTAGCCGTCGAGCAGGAAGCAGTACTCGGCGAGCAGTTCGCGGATGTCGTCCTTCTTGGACGCGGCGCTCACGACGGCACCAGCTCGGTGGTGACCGCGCCGCGCGCGGCGATCGGGGAGCGGGTCATGGTCATGGTCAGGACAGCGCCCACGACCAGCAGCGCGCCGGCGACGACGAACGCCATGCCGTACCCGCCCGACCACGAGATCACGAACCCGGTGATGATCGGGGCCAGCACGCCGAACCCGTTGCCGCCCACCATGAGGATCCCGTTGGCGCGCCCGGTGTCGGCCGGGTCGGCCAGCAAGTCGTTGAGCAGTGCGATGTTCAGCCCGACCGCGCTGCCGATGCTGGTGAGCGAGAGGGAGAACAGCACGAGGATCAGCGGTGCGCTCGAAACGAACGGGGTCAGGAGGATGCAGGAGGACACCAGCATCGTCACGGTCACGATCACCCGGCGGCGTCCGGAGCCGGCGGGCTGCCCGCGCAGCAGGCGGTCGCTGAGGTAGCCGATGAGCATCGTCCCCGGGACCGCGACGGCGTAGGGCACGGCGGTGTAGAGGCCGGACTTGAGGACGGTGAGACCGTGGGTCGCCTGCAGGTAGCTCGGCAGCCACGTGAGGAACATGTAGACGGTGTAGACGGCGCAGCCCTGCGCCACGAACATGCCCCACATCGTGCGCGAGCGCAGGAGCGTGCCGAGCGAATTCCCGCCCGCCGAAACGCCCGCACCGCCGATGTCGCCGCGTTCGGTGAGGATCTTCGCGCGCTCGGCCTCGCCGATGAACCGCGCCTGCTCCGGTCGCTTGTAGACGAAGATCCACGCCAGCAGCACGAGGGCGCCGATGATCGCGCCGAAGTAGAACCCGCTGCGCCACCCGAACTGCCCGACGAGGAACCCGACGACGACGGAGCCGATCGCGGGCCCGGCGTAGCCACCGGCGTTGAAGACCGTGGTGGCCAGCCCCCGCTCGCGCGTCGGGATCCACTCGCGGATCGCCGCGGCGCCCGCGGGGTAGGTCGATGCTTCGCCGACGCCCATGATGAGTCTGAACGCGAAGATCGAGCCGAACCCGCCGGACAGTCCCGTCAGCAGCGTCGCCACGGTCCACAGCGCGAGGCCGGAGACCGTCGACGGTTTGGTGCCGATCCGGTCGGTGAGGATGCCCCACGGCAGCACGAAGACCAGGTAGCTCCACAGGAACGCGGACAGGAGCAGGCCCAGCTCGGGTGCGGAGAGCCCGAGTTCCTGCGAGACGGGCTTCGCGGCCACGGACAGGATGACGCGGTCGACGTAGTTGACCGTCACCGCGCCCAGCAGCAACAAGTAGACCAGCGTGCGCCCGGTTCTCATGGTTCTCATGCTCGGTTCCCTTCCGCGCTGACGGGAGCATGGTGTGTGCGACTGACGTACACATGGACGTCTGACGAACAGAGATAGTGGGTCACGGTCCCCGTCATGTCAATCCCGGCGGCGCCGGAGCCCGTGGGGCACTGTTGCCGGCCGCTCGGCCGTCGAGTGCCGTTCGTGGCGGTCGGGCGGGGCCGGCCGGAGTTAGCGTGGCGCGATGATCACATCCCCCGACTACGCGCTGACCAACGCGTGGGAACGCGCCCGGCGCAGGCTGACCGGCCTCGAACAGACCTACGACCCGACGACGCGCCGGCGCCTGGGCGCGCTGGGGCTCGCGCCCGGCTGGAAGTGCCTGGAGGTGGGCGCGGGCGCCGGGTCGATCGCGCGGTGGCTCGGGGAGCAGGTCGGTCCGGCGGGCTCCGTGAGCGCCGTCGACCTCGACGTCAGCGGGCTGCGCGAGCTGCCGGCCAACGTCGAGGTGCGCCAGGCCGACGTGCGGTCCGACCCGCTGCCCGAGGCCGAGTTCGACGTTGTCCACGCTCGGCTGCTGCTCAACCACCTGGCCGAGCGCGAGGCCGTGCTCGACCGGCTCGTCGCTGCGCTGCGCCCGGGTGGCTGGCTCCTGCTGGAGGAGGGCGACACGTTCTCCATCGGCGCGATCGACGAGGACGCCGACCACGCCCGCGCGATGCGCGCCTGGTGCGACGTCCTCGCGACCGTCGCCGACGTCGACTTCGGCCGCACACTGCCACGCCTGGTGGTTTCGCGCGGTTTGACCGACGTGGGCGTGGAGTGCGAACTCCCGTACGCCGAGGGCGGTTCACTCGGGACGGAGTGGCTCGCGCTCACGTTCGACCAGCTGAACGAGCGCGCGGGCGGGCAGATCCTGGACGCGGAGACGATCGAGCGCTGGAAGGACAAGCTGGCGCAGCCGGGGCGGTGGTTCGCCTCGCTCGGCCTGGTGGCCGTGCGCGGCCGCCGCGCCTAGTTCGTCAGGCGGGCCTTGAGTTCCGTCAGGAAGCCCTGGTCGTGGTTGCTCAGGTGATCCAGGTCGATCTCCCGCGGCAGCTCGTCACCCGACTCGCGGTCGAGCAGGTACTTCACCGTCTCGCGGGCCACGGCGTCGTGTCGAGGTCGGGGATCAGCAGATCGTCGAGCACCGCGTGCGACATCGTGATCCGGTGTTGCGTGGTGTCCAGCCCGTCCTGCACGACGGCCCGGTACTCCATGCCGCCCGTGCGCGTGACCTCGACGCGTTCGCTCATCGGCGGAGTCTTGCTCCGGCGACCGCCGGAAACGGCCGCGGTGAAAGGCTTCCCCGTGGATCGGAGTCCCGGGGCGGTTTTCCCGGCGACGTAGCATACTTCGGCTTGCCCGCCGGCCGTCCGAGCCGCGGGCCCGGCCCGAGGAGCAGCCGTTGACGACAGCAGTGCAGGCCCCGTCGTCCACGTGGGCGCCGTTGCGGCGACAGGCGTTCCGCGCGTTGTGGATCGCGCAGCTGGGCTCGAACATCGGCAGCTGGATGCAGTCCGTGGGTGCGCAGTGGACGGTCGTGCACCAGCCCGACGCCGCCACGCTCACCTCGATCGTGCAAGCCGCGAGCCTGCTCCCGGTGCTGTTCGTGTCGCTGCCGGCGGGGGTGCTCGCCGACGTGCTGGACCGGCGGCGGCTCATCGCGGTGGTCACCGCGGTCATGGTGGCCATCACGGCGATCCTGGCCGTGCTGAGCGCGCGGCAGCTCCTGCCACCGGCGACGCTGATCACGATCACGCTGCTGCTCGGCGCGTGCCAGGCGTTGATGAGCCCCGCGTGGCAGGCGATCCAGCCCGAGCTGGTGCCGCGCGCCGAACTGCCCTCGGCGGCCGCGCTCGGCAGTCTCAACGTCAACATCGCCCGCGCGATCGGTCCCGCGCTGGCCGGGTTCGTGCTGGCGCTGACCGGGCCCGCGGTCGTCTTCGGTGTCAACGCGGTGTCCGACGTCCTGATCCTCGCCGCTGTGCTGAGGTGGCGCCGCAAGCCGGCGGATGCGGCCGGCCCCGGGGAACCGCTGCTCCCCGCCCTGCGGGCCGGCCTCCGGTACGTGCGCTACGCGCCCGGCGTCCGGCGGATCCTGTTGCGCGCCTTGGTCTTCGTGCTCCCCGCGTCGGCGCTGTGGGGCCTGCTGCCGGTCGTCGCGGCCGCGCAGCTGGGCCTCGGCTCAGGCGGGTACGGCGTGCTGCTGGGCGCGCTCGGCCTCGGCGCCGTGGGTGGCGCCGTGGTGATGCGGCCGCTGCGGGCGCGGCTGGGCCGCAACGCGATGCTCGCCGCCGCGACTGTCGCGTACGCCGTGGGCGTGTTCGCCGCGGCGCTGGTGCCCAACGCGGTCGCCGTCGCGCTGCTGCTGGTGCTCGGCGGGGTCGGCTGGCTCATCGGGCTGTCCACGCTGAACACCACGCTCCAGCTCGCGCTGCCCGGCTGGGTCCGCGCGCGGGCGCTGGCCGTGTACCTCATGATCTTCCTCGGCGGCCAGGGCGTCGGCGCCCTGATCTGGGGCCTGGTGGCCGCCGGCCTGGGCGCGTCCGCCACGCTGACGATCTCCGCCGTGCTGCTCGTGCTCGGCGCGCTTTCCCTGGTGGTGCTGCCGATCCACCCGCGCACGGGCGAGCTGGACCGGACCGTCGTGATGCCGTGGCCCGACCCCGAGATCGGCCTCCTCGGCGACGGCGAAGCGGAGCTCGACCCCGCGGCCGGCCCGGTGCTCGTCGAGGTCTGCTACCACGTGCCGCCGGAGAACGCGGCGGAGTTCCTGAAGGTCCTCGCGCGCGTGGGCGTTTCGCGCCAGCGCACGGGCGCGCGGAAGTGGTCGGCCTACCGCGACCTGGCCGCCCCCGACCGGTACTACGAGGTCTTCGAAGTCGGCACCTGGGCCGAACACCTGCGCCAGCACCACGAACGCATCACCGGCGTCGACGCCGGCCTCTACCGCAAGGCCGCGGAGTTCGCGCTCGAACCGCCGGAGAACCGGCACCTGCTCGCCACCGGCCGTTAGGGCGTGTCTGACAAACATCAGGTCTGGCGGCTGGGACGTTGCCGGTTGTGTCGCGGTTTCAGGTGCTGTCAGACGAGCAGTGGGCCTTGATCGAGGATCTGCGGCGGGTCCGGGCGGGTAGGCGTGGTCGTCGATTCTCGGATGCGCGGGTGATGGTGGCCGGGGACGGCACCCGGGGCACCGTGCTGCAGTGACTGTTGACCGCAGCGGACGCGACCGGGCTGGTGGAGTGGGCGGTGTCGGTGGATTCCACGATTGCGCGGGCGCATCAGCACGCCACGAGCGTCAGGCGTGTCACCGGCCGCTGGTGTCGCTGGTCGGGCCCGGTCAGGCCGGGACGCGCCTGTCCGGGTACCTGCTGCGGCATCTGCGGATTCCCCGCGCTCGCCATCGTCTGTCGCAGCGCGGTCGCCCTCATGCCGTGATCACCTGGACCCACGCGTTGTCAGGCACGTCCTAGCCCGCCGGGCGCAGCAGCGCGGTGAGCTCGCGCCGGCTGCGCACGCCGGTTTTGGCGAACCCGCTCGTGAAGCGGTCCTGCACCGTCCAGCTCGAGATGACCAGCTCGGCCGCGATCTGGGCGGTCGAGCGCCCGGCGAGCATCAGCGCGACGACCTCGGTCTCCCCGGCCGACAAGCCGTAGCGGGCCCGCCACGTTTCGGTGGTCGGCGGCGGCGCGGCCGGCTGCAGGATCAGCGCGACGCGGCCCGCGGTCGTGACCGAGGCGGTCAGTGACAGCCACTGCCCGCAGCGGCTTCGCGTGCGCAGAGCCGCAGGTGCACCCGTGCGGGCCACGGCGGCCAGCCCGAGCGCGATCTCGGGCGTCAGCTGCTTCGTCTCGTCCGGGTCGCGCAGGTCGGCGAGCGCGGCGGCGGCCGGCGCGGTCGACTCGACGATGCGGTCGGCGTCGTCGAACACGACCAGCATCGGTGCGCCGGCGACGGGCGCGGCGGCCGACGGCCCGAGCACCCCGTCGCGGACGCCGCTCACCAGCTCGCCCGCCACTTCGGCGGTGGCGGCGACGTCGTCGGGGCCGAACGCCGCGCGCCGGTCGCGGCGGAACAGGTGCAGGAACCCCCACACGCGGTCGCCGTCCCGCACGACGGCGCGGAGCTCGTCGCCGAAGCCCGCCGGGTGGATCAGCTCGCGGTAGCGCTCGCTGCGCTGGAGGTCGCCGCCGGTCGCGGCGAGCAGTGACGCGGCCGGGGTCCGCGTGCGGACCATCGCGGGCAGCTTGAGGAAATCGGCCTGCCCGTACTCGTTGCGGTAGAGCAGGGGCGCGCCGGCGCGGTCGACGCCGCTCGACACGATCCCCGTCGTCATCGCCGAATCGGGGTCGATCTCCGCGAAGCAGTACGCGTCGGCGGCGACCTCGGCGGCCAGCCGCGCCGCCGATTCGTGCCGGAACGCCGCGGAAGCCAGGCCGCGGCGCGCGAGCGCGCGGACGTCCCGGCGCAGCGCCGCGGTGCCTCGGGTACTCACCACAGTTGATCATGTTAGATCCGCCGCGGACGCCGGTGCGGCGGTGTGTGAGCCAGTCGTCACCGACCGTCGGTGAGCAAGTCCGCCGCCCTTTCCGCGATCACCACGGTCGGGGCCTGCGTGTTCGCCGACGTGATCACCGGCATCACCGACGCGTCGACCACCCGCAGCCCGTCGAGACCGTGCACCCGAAGGCGCGCGTCGACCACCGCGTCCTCACCCGGGCCCATCGCGCACGTGCCGCAGGTGTGGAAGTACGAGACGCAGGACGTGCGCACGAACCGCACCAGTTCGGCGCGGCTCAGCCGCCCGCGCGGCGCGATCCACGAACGCACGAGCTTGCGGTACGCCGGCTGGTCCGCGATCTCGAGCCCGAGTTCGACGCCCGCGACCGCAGCGTCGACGTCGGCCTGCTCCGCGAGGAAGTTCGGCTGGATCTCCAGTTCGCCCCCGGCCGACACCAAGCGCAGGAAACCCCGGCTCTTCGGGCGCACGAGCGCCGGCACGATGCCGATCGCGCCGGGCGGCGGCGGGTACTCGGCCGCGATCTCCGGCGAGAGGTACGGCACCTGCATCGCGAGCACCATGAGATCCGCGGCGGGCAGGTCCGGGCGGCTCTTCCAGAACGCGGCCGTGCCGGACAGATCGGCGTTGACCGGCGGCTGGGGCTCGGCGGGTTCGAAGGACAGCCCCGCCAGCAGCGGGTGGTCCTGCAGGTTCCGCCCGACGCCGGGCAGGCCGGCGACGACGTCGACGCCCCAGTGCCGCAGCTCGTCCGCCGGGCCGACGCCCGATACGAGCAGCAGCCGCGGGGTGTCGACCGCGCCGGCCGCCAGGAGGACCTCGGCCGACGCGGTGGCCACGTGCCGCTGCCCGCGCCAGTCGTAGGAGACGCCGGTGCACCGCGAGCCCGAGAACTCGAGCCGGTGCACCCGGGCCTCGGTGCGCAGCGTCAGCCGCGGGTGGCCGAGCAGCGGTTCGAGGTACCCGTTCCAGGGGCTGCAGCGCCGGCCGTCGCGAACGTTCATCGCGACCGGCCCGGCGCCGAGCGGTTCGGGCACGTTGTGGTCGGCGAGGTAGGGGAGGCCGAGGTTCAGCGCTGCCTCGACGAACACCGTCGTCGCGGGTCGCAGGTCGTGTTCGCGCTCGACGCGGATCGGACCGCCCGCGCCGTGGTACTCGTCCTCGCCGTCCTCCCAGTCCTCGGCCCGTTTGAACAGCGGCAACAGCGAATCGAAGCCCCAGCCCGGGTTGCCGAGCCCGGCCCAGGTGTCGTAGTCGCGGCGGTGGCCGCGCGCCCACGCCATCGCGTTGACGCTGCCGGAGCCGCCCACGACCTTCCCCCGCGCCAACGACATCGCGCGCCCGGCGGTGTGCGGCGCGGGCTCGTAGCGGTACTGCCAGTCGAACTCGGAGCCGACGTTCTCCACCCACCGGGCCGGCGTCGTGATGGTCGGCGATTCGGCTCGCCCGATCCCGGCTTCGAGCACGAGGACCCGCGCTTCGGTGCGCCGCAGCAGCTGCGCGGCCACGACGCACCCGGCCGAGCCTGCGCCCACCACGACGTAGTCGAATCCGCTCTCGTCCATCGGGAAGTCCTTTGTGGTCGGGGATCTCGGTGCCGACCCTACGAAGGCCGCGCCGCTCGCCGGTACCCAGAGAACTGCGGACTCGCGGCTCGCCCGTGCCCAGCGCGCCTCGTCCGGTCTGACCGGAATACAGTCGTCCGCATGAGCAGGAGCGAGGTTCCGGCCGGGGCCAACCCGCCGCCGCAGTACCCGATCGAATCCGTCGACAACGCACTCAAGCTGTTGCTGCTGTTCGGCGAACGGTCCGAGGTGCGCCTGGCCGAGGTGAGCGAGTACCTCGGCGTCGCCTCGTCGACGGCCCACCGGCTCATGGCGATGCTGCTCTACCGCGGCTTCGTGCGCCAGAACCCGGCCACGAAGACCTACGAGCCCGGCACCGCGCTCACCGGCGTCGCGTTCTCGATCCTGGAGCGGTTCGACTTCCGCCAGGTGCTGCGCCCCTACCTGGAACGCCTCAACGCCCAGCTGCGCGAGACCGTGCACCTCGGCGTGCTCGACGGCACGAGCGTGCGGTTCGTCGACGCCATCGAAAGCCCGCAGGCCGTGCGCGTGGCCTCGCGGCTGGGCAGTTCGCTGCCCGCGAGCTCCACCTCGTCGGGCAAGGCGATGCTCGCCCAGCTGACCACCGACCAGCTGCGCGTGCTGTACCCCGAGCAGCGGATCGAGGGGCTCACCGAGAAGAGCATCCGCACCCGCGACGAGCTCGAAACCGAGCTGGACCTGGTGCGCCGGCGCGGCTACGGGACCAGCTCCGAGGAGAGCGAGGCCGGCGTGTCGTCGGTGGCCGTCGCCTTCCCCGTCACGGTCGCGGCCGGCCGGATCTCGTTCAACGTCGCCGTGCCGGCGAGCCGCATGGCCGAGTCGCAGCAGGAGGTCGTCGCGAAGACCCTCCAGACGATCGTGCGCGAGGCGGCGCCGCTCCTGCACAGCTAGCGCCGGCTTTTTTCACCACGGCGGTGACCGGGCCCGGGCCCAGGTCACCGCCGTTTTTTCGGGTCTGCGACCGGTCCGGCCGGGGTCACCCGGCCGAGCGGATCCCCTCGCGCGGTCTTGTCGTTCTGCTGTGCAGATGACTACTCTTCTCATTGCGGTCGTCACAGGGACGCCATATGAGAGGAGACCAAGATGCCGGTTGTTCACGCGGATCGCGCGAAGTGCAAGGGCTGGGCGAACTGCGTGGCGGGCGCCGACGACGTGTTCGACATCGACGACGACGGCGTGGTCACGCTGCTGCGCGAGTCCATCGCGCCGGACGAGGCCGGCCGCGTCGGCGAGGTCGCGCGCACGTGCCCGGAGGCGGCGCTGGCGGTGGACGAGGCATGAAACCGGGCACGGTCGTCGTCGGGGCGTCGGTCGCCGGCGTGCGCGTGGCGCAGGCCCTGCGGTCCCGCGGCCACGAAGGCCGGATCGTCCTGGTGGGCGAGGAGGACGAGCTCCCGTACGACAAACCGCCGCTGTCGAAGGGCGTCCTCGCGGGGTCGGCCGGGCTCGACGACGTCCGGCTGCTCACCGCGGAGGACGCGGCCGACGAGGGCATCGAGCTCGAACTGGGCCGCGCGGCGACCCGGCTCGACCTGGCCGGCTCCGTCGTCCACCTCGCCGACGGGACCGAGCTCCCGTACACCGACCTGGTGATCGCCACCGGGGCGAGCGCGCGGCCGGCCGGCTGGGAGCACCTCGACGGCGTCCACGTGCTGCGCACCGCGGCCGACGCTTCGGCGCTGCGTGAAGACCTCGACCGCGGCGGCCCGCTCGTCGTCATCGGCGGCGGTTTCATCGGCGCCGAGGTCGCGGCCACCGCCCGCGGGCTCGGCCTGACCGAGGTGACGGTGCTCGACGCGACGCCGACACTGCTCGCGCGCTCGGTGCCCGCCGTCGTCGGCGACCGCGTCGCCGAACTGCACCGGCGCAACGGCGTGCGACTGCGGCTCGGTGTGAAGGTCGACGGCGTCGACCGGATCGGTGGCGGGCTGCGGATCCGGCTCGCCGACGGGTCCGAAGTGGACGCTGCCACCGTGGTCGTCGGCATCGGCGCCGTGCCCAACGACGCGTGGGTGGCCGGCTCCGGGCTGAAGGTCGACGACGGCATCGTGTGCGACCGCTTCGGCCGCGCCGCGTCCCACGTGTTCGCCGTCGGTGACGTGTCCCGCTGGCAGACGTCCCGCCACGGCAGCGCCGTGCGGGTCGAGCACTGGACCAACGCGGTCGAACAGGCCGCGGCGGTCGCGCACACCCTCGTGCACCCCGAAGACCCACGGGCGCACACGCCCGTCGAATACGTCTGGACCGACCAGTACGACTGGAAGATCCAGATCGTCGGTACCCCTGCCGCCGGCACCGGAGGCCGCCTTCTCGCGCGGGCCGAGGACTCGTTCGCCACGGTCTTCGGCACCGCCGACCGCTTCGCCGGCGCGGTGGTCGTCAACTGGCCCCAAGCCCTCGTCGGCTGCCGGCGCGCGCTCGCGGCCGCGACCCCGCCGGCGGAGGTCTGCGAACACCTCAACCGCCTGACCCCAGTTTCCGAAGTGGCCCTCTGAAAGGAGCCGAAGTGGACTACGTCCTCAACCCGGGTGACATCTCCTGGCACCGCCTCGAAAAGCCCGGTTTCCCCGGCATCGGGTTCGAGTTCAGCGAAAGCGTCGTCGACGCCGACTACACGTCCGTCTACAGCGTCCAGCTCTCCAAGATCGGCCCGGGTGGCAAGTCGAAGCTGCACCGCGACCCGTACAACCACGCGTTCTACGTGACCGCGGGCAGCGGTTCGGTGCGCATCGGCAAGGACTCGTGGGACGTCGAGGTCGGTAGCGTCATCAAGATCCCCGCCGGCGAGATCCACGGGTTCTCCAACACCGGCGAGACCGACCTCGAGTTCGTCGTGATCTACGACCCGCCCTACGTCGCCGGCACCGACCCGGTGCAGACGCTCGAGCACTGACCCCGCCCGGCTGCCGGCGGGGGCGTCCCCCCCCCGCCGGCCCGTTTCCCCGTTCGTCCACATGAGACCCACCGGAGTGTCCATGTCCAGCACCGCTTCATCGACCTTGCGCAGATCCGTGCTCGTCAGCCTCGCCGGATCCGCGATCGAGTGGTACGACTTCTTCGTCTACGCCTCGGCGACCGCGCTCGTGTTCACCAAGCTCTTCTTCCCGGCGACCGATCCCTTCGCCGGCACCCTGCTCGCGTTCAGCACCTTCGCCGTCGGGTTCGTGGTCCGGCCCGTCGGCGCGGCCCTGTTCGGTCACTTCGGCGACCGCGTCGGCCGCAAACCCGCGCTCGTCACGGCCATGCTCACCATGGGGATCGCGACGACCGCCGTCGGGCTCCTGCCGCCCTACGCGTCGATCGGTGCCGCCGCGCCGATCCTGCTCGTCGTGCTGCGTCTCGTGCAGGGCCTCGCACTCGGCGGCCAGTGGGGCGGTGCCGTGCTGCTCGTGACCGAGAACGCGCCGGAGCACCGCCGCGGGTTCTACGGCAGCTTCGCCCAGCTGGGCGTGCCGATCGCGCTGATCCTCTCGAACGTCGTGTTCCTCCTCGCGTCGGCGGCGCTGCCGGACGACGCGTTCCTCGCGTGGGGCTGGCGGATCCCGTTCCTGCTGAGCATCGTGCTCGTCGGCGTCGCGCTCTACGCGCAGAGCCGCGTCGAGGAGCACGCGCCGGACCGCTCCCGCCGCGAAGGCCGCGCGCCGCTGGTCGAACTGCTGCGCCGCTACCCGCGCCAGATCCTGCTCGCGGCCGCCGCGACGATGGTCGGCGGCACCAGCTACTACCTGCTGGCCGTGTACCTCGTCTCGTACGCCACCGGGCACCTGCACCAGTCGCGCGGCACCGTCCTCATCGGAGTGCTGGTGTCCGCCGTCGTGTGCGCGCTGGTGATGCCCGCGTTCGCCGCGTGGTCCGACGTGGCCGGCCGGCGCCGCGTCTTCCTGCTGGGCGCCGGATTGCTGGCGGTGTGGGCGTTCCCGCTCTTCTGGCTCGTCGAATCGGGCTCACCCGTGCTCGTCGGCCTCGGGCTGGTCGTCGGGCAGGCGTTCTTCGCCATGACCTACGGCCCGTCGCCCGCCCTGTTCGCGGACCTGTTCGGCGAACGCGTCCGCTACACCGGCATCTCCCTGGGCTACCAGCTCGGCTCCGTCCTCGGCGGCGCGTTCGCCCCGATCATCGCCACGACCCTCCTCGCGGGCACCCACTGGTCCGGCTCCATCGCGCTGTACCTGATCGCGGTGTGCGCGGTGTCCTTCATCGCCGTGTGGTTCGCCCCCGCCCGCGCGGCGGGCCCAGCCACCTCCGGCCGCACCCTCGTCACGTCACCCACAACGGACGACGGCACCCGCTGACCCACGACCTTCGGCGGCCGGCGTGCGATCGCCGGCCACCGAAGACCACCGGCCGGCTAGATCGTGTCTGACAAAGCCTTGGTCCAGGTGGTCGCCGCATAGAGGACGACCGCGGAGCGATAGACGATGGTCAACTTGTCGTATCGGGTGGCCAGGCCGCACCGTTGCTTGAGCAGGTTGAACCGTCGTTCGATGACGATGCGACCGCGGTAGTCGACCGGGTCGAACGCCGACGGACGACCGCCGCGTGAGTCCCGGCGTGTGCGGTGCCCGACTCTGTCGGCGGGTTCGTGGATCGCGGCGGTGATGCCGCGGGCGATCAGGCTGCTCGGCGAGCAGATCCGTGTAGTTCGACCCAGCCCCCTGTGACACGCCAGACGGTGGTGGCGTGCTGATGCGCCCGCGCAATCGTCGAATCCACCGACACCGCCCACTCCACCAGACCGGTCGCGTCCGCGACGGTGAGCAGCGGCTGCAGCACCGCGTCCGAGGTGCCGTCCCCGGCCATCCGCCGGTGCCAGGTCCAGATCGCCTGCCACGGACCAAACACCGCCGGCACATCCCGCCATGCAATCCCGCACCGGTACCGGTAGATGATCCCCTCCACCATCGCCCGCGCATCCGAAAACGGGCGCCCCTGCTTACCGGTCCGCACCGGTAGCAGATCCTCGATCAACGCCCACTGCTCGTCCGACAGCAACTGAAACCGCGACACAACCGAGCATCCCGGCCGCCACGCACCAGGTTTGTCAGGCATCCCCTAGATCACGACGTTGCAGTAGAGCCGGTGCCCGCCGGCCACCGCGCCCTTGGCCAGGACGGCGAGTTCCCTCAGGAAGGCGACGATGTGCTCGAGTTCGCCGCTCTCGTTCCGGGCGATGAAGGCGACGGCGGCGGCGTGCAACACGTTGTCGTCGGCGGCCGCCAGCGAGTCGCGGAACGCGTCGGCCAGCGACACCACGCAGGCTTCGCCGTCGCTGTCGCCTTCTTGCGCGACCTCCGGACAGTGGAGCGGATCGTCCTCGACCTCGGCGACCGTCCGGCCGGTCAGGGCCGCCTCGACCGGCAGCAGTTCGAAGAACGGATCGGCCCCCTTGACGGCGAGTTCGGGGTAATCCCCGCACCGGTCCGCGAACGTCCGGGCCGCCATCGCGTCGTCGACGGCCACGAAGTAGTCATACAGCACTCGCAGACACTAGCGGGGGGGGGGGGGGGGGGGGGGGGGGCGCGCGGCGCCGGGGGGGGGGGGGGGGGGGGGCGGCCCCGCCCCCCCCCACCCCGCGGGGGCGGGCCCCCCCCCCCCCGCCCCGCGGGGGGGGGGGGGGGGGGCGCCGGGGGGCCCCCCCCCCCCCTACTGGGATCAGGCGCCGCGGGCCGTGTCTTCGTCGGGTCGCCAGGGGCCGATCACCGGACCGGGGTCTTCGGTGGCCTGTCCCCGGTTGCCGAAGACGACCGGCTCGCGGGGAGTGGTGTCGTGGTGGAGTTGGAAGACGTCGAAGCGGTTGTAGGCGCCGATGATGTCGTGCATCTGCTTCGGCTGGATGCAGCGGGCCAGGTCGATCTCGGCGTAGACGATGCCTTCCTCGTCGATCAGGGGCTCGCCGACGGGGTTGCCGTCGGGGCCGAAGATCCCCGACAGGGCGCTGTGGGGGCGCCGCATTTGTTTCGCGATGGCCGCGTCGTCGCCGGCGGCGATTTCGACCATCTCGTCGGTGATGGTGGAGCAGGCGACGATGGAGAACAGCTTGCCCTCGAAGGCGTGGGCGGCGCTGCGCACGGCGATCGCCTGCGCCATGTCGTAGTCCGCGGGTGCGACGGGCAGCGAGATGTAGCTGGCGACGTGCACCAGTTCCCCCTGTGCCAGCAGGGAAAACCGGGCGAGGGTGTTCGTGTTCTCGCCGCACGCGAGCGCACCGAGCGGGCCGACCGCGGAGTCGAGCACGCGCACGGTGCTGCCGTCGCCCCCGCCCCACGTGAGCTTTTCCGCCCACGTGGGCACGAGCTTGCGGTGCACGTTGAGCACCGAACCATCGGGCCCGATGGTGACGACGCTGTTGTAGATCAGCCCGAGGCTGTGCCGGCTGCGTTCGTTGACGCCGATGACCACCGTGGTCTTCGTGGCGGCCGCGGCCGCGCGCAGCGCGTCCAGGTGCGGGCCGGGGATGTCGATCGCGCAGCGGTACAGGCGTTCGTACCACGGCGAGCCCTGGACCGGGTTCATCGTCCAGTTCCAGTACGGGTAGCCGGGCACGAACACCTCGGGGAACGCGATCAGCGAAGCGCCGTTCGACGCCGCTTCGGTGATGAGCGAGACGGCCTTGGCGACCGTCGCGGCGGTGTCGAGGTACACGGGCGCGGCCTGCACGGCGGCGGCGGTGAAGCGGGGAAACTCTTCCACGGGTCAGACGCTCCTGTCCGGGGTTGCGGCGGTGACGGGGGTCCAGCGCGAGCGGGCGAGGCCCGGTTCGGCCGGGCGGAGGGTGAGCAACGGGCGCGCGCGGCCGCCGCTGGGCGGCTTCGCCGCGCCGCCGGCCTGCGTCGGCGGCCAGTAGGCGCCGGGCCCGGAGTAGCCGAGTTCGGTGGCCGCGTGCAGTGCCCACGACGGGTCGTGCAGCTGCGCGCGGCCGATCGCGGCGAGGTCCGCGCGGCCGGCGAGGACGATCGAATTCGCGTCATCGCACGTGGAGATGCCGCCGACGGCGATCGTCGGGATGCCGACGTCGGCGCGGATGCGTTCGGCGAACGGCGTCTGGTAGCTGCGGCCGTACGCGGGCCGTTCGTGGGCGACGACCTCGCCGCTGGACACGTCGATCGCGTCCACCCCGTGTTCGGCCAGCGCGGCGGCGACGCGGACGCTGTCCTCGATCGTGGTGCCGCCCTCGGCCCAGTCGACGGCCGAGAGCCGCACGAGCAGCGGCTTGTAGCGCGGCCACACCGAGCGCACCGCCGCGACCACGGCGAGCGGGAACCGCAGCCGGCCCTCGAGGTCGCCGCCGTAGCGATCCGTGCGGTGGTTGGTCAGCGGCGAGAGGAACGTCGAGAGCAGGAACCCGTGCCCCGCCTGGAGTTCGAGCACGTCGAAGCCCGCGAGGTCGGCCCGGCGGGCGGCGGCCGCGAAGTCCTCGACGAGGGGTTGGAGCGCAGTCAGCGCGTGGGGCACCGGCAGGTCGCCGAACGCCAGGGCCGAGGGCGCGACGGTCCGCCAGCCGTTGGCCGTCAGCGCGGTGCCGAGGGAACCGCTGTCCGGCACCGCGGTCGAACCCTTGCGCCCGGAGTGGCTCAGCTGCACGCCGACGAGCGCGCCGCTGTGCGCGTGCACGGTGTCGGTGATGCGGCGCCACGCGGCGGTCTGCTCGTCGGTGTACAGCCCGGGGCACGCCGGCGTCACCCGGCCGTGGGCGGTCACGGCGGTCATCCCGGCCAGCACCAGCCCGGCTCCGCCGAGGGCCTTGCCCGACAGGTGCAGCAGCTCGGCTTCGCCCGGCAATCCGTCGACGGCGCTGTACGTCGCGATCGGCGCGGCCACCACGCGGTTGCGCAAGTGCCGCCCCGCCAGCACGAGTGGTTGGAACAACGGGGGAGTGCCGTCTTGGCGCCCGCCCGGTGTGTGCTCGCTGAACCAGCGGTCCAGCGAGCCGATGTAGCCGGGGTCGCGCAGCTTCAGGTTGTCGTAGGTGACGCGGCGGCTGCGCGTGAGCAGGTTGAACGCGAACTGCGGCGGATCCTGGCCCACGACGTGGTCGATCGTTTCGAACCACTCGAGGCTCGCCTGTGCCGCGCGCTGAGTCGACTCGACGACGGGCCGGCGTTCGGTCTCGTAGTGCTCCAGCGCCGCGGCGAGGTCGCCGGGGGCGGCCTCGAGCGCGGCGGCGAGCGCGAGCGCGTCCTCCATGGCGAGCTTGGTGCCGGAACCGATCGAGTAGTGCGCGGTGTGCGCCGCGTCGCCCAGCAGCACGAGGTTGCCGTGGCGCCAGGTGCGGTTGCGCACGGTGGTGAAGCGCAGCCACTTCGAGTTGTTGGTGAGCAGTTGGGCATCGCCCAGGAACCTGTGCAGCAGCTCGCCGCAGCGTTCGACGCTCGCCACGTCGCTGACGCCGGGGCCGAACGAGCCGTCGGTGAACCCGGCGCGCCGCCACGTGCGGTCGTTCACCTCGACGATGAACGTGCTGCGATCGGCGCTGAACGGGTACGCGTGCACCTGGATCGGGCCGAATTCGGTCTCCTCGACCAGGAAGGTGAAAGCTTCCAGCACGCGGTCGGTGGCGAGCCACATGTAGTGGCACTCGCGCACGTCGAGCGAGGGCCGGAAGACGTCCTCGAACCGCTTGCGCACCGCCGAGTTCACGCCGTCGGCGGCGATCACGAGGTCGTACCCGGCCGTGAGCTCCTCGACGTCCGGCGCCTTCGTGCGGAAGCGCACGTCGACGCCGAGGTCGTGGCAGCGCCGTTGCAGGATCTCCAGCAAGCGTTTGCGCGCGATGGCGGCGAAGCCGTGGCCGCCCGAGGTGTGGACGGTGCCGCGGTAGTGCACGTCGATATCGCTCCACCGGGCGAATTCCCGCTCCATCGAGGAGAACACGGCGGGGTCGGCGTTGGTGATGCCGGCCAGCGTTTCGTCGGAGAACACCACCCCGAAGCCGAACGTGTCGTCCGCGGCGTTGCGCTCCCAGACGGTGACTTCGCGGCTCGGGTCGAGCTGCTTGGCGAGCGCGGCGAAGTACAGCCCGCCGGGCCCGCCGCCCACGATGGCGATCCTCATGAGCCGGGCACCTCCTGAACGGCGAGCGCGGCGCGCACCTCGTCGGGCCACGGGGTCGCGGCCGGTGCGTCGGGTTCGGCGTGGACCACGACGACGGCGCCGTCGGCGGCGACGCCGTGCGGGCCGTGCACCTCGAAGCCGAACGTGAGCGACGTGCGCCCGAGCCGGGTGACGCGGAAGGTGACGCGCACCACGTCGCCGAACCAGAGCCGGCCCCGGTAGTTGACCTCGTGGCGCACGCGGGGGGTGCGGCCGAACAGCCACGCGAGTCCCTTGCCCCGCAGCAGCTCCGCTTCGGCCTCTTCGGCCCAGCGCAGGACGACCGAGTTGTGCTGGTGGCCCGATGCGTCCGTGTCGTGCCATTCGACGCGTCGCTCGATCGTGGTCTCGAGACCGGCGAGCGGGGGACAGTCCGCGGATTCGGATGTCGTCATGAGTTTTCCTCCTGGCGGCCTTGACAGCGTGAACGGTATAGCTGAACTATGACTGTCGTCAAGAACACGACATATACAACGGGGAAGGCGCGATGACCACGTACAGCGATGACCAGCTGGGCCGCGCGCGGGTCGCGGACAACGAAGACCTGCGCGCCTACTACGAAAAGCTCGAAGCACTGGATGCCGGTGCACTGTGGACGATCGCCAACAAGATCGAGCCGTGGTACCCGCAACCGCAGTCGGTACCGATCAAGTGGAGCTTCGAGGAGCTGCGCCCGCTCGTGCTGGAAGCCCTCAACCTGGTCAGCGGCGACGACGCCGGCCGCCGCGTGGTCGCCCTGTACAACCCGCAGCGGCGCGACATCGCGGCCACCGTGGGCCTGCTCTACACCGGCCTGCAGGTGATGGGCCCGGGCGAGTCGATGACGGCGCACCGCCACCAGGCCGCCGCGCTGCGGTTCGTGCTCGAGGGCACCGGAGCGTGGACGATCGTCGACGGCCAGAAGCTCAAGGTCGGCCCGCGCGACTTCGCCATCACCCCGAACTGGACCTGGCACGAGCACGGCAACGAGGGCATCGAAGGCGTCGACGGCCCGGTCATCTGGCAGGACGGGCTCGACATCCCGCTCGTGAACGCACTCGACGCACCGTTCTACGAGGTGCACCCGGACATCTACCAGAAGCAGGAGGGGATCGTGAACTCCTCGCTGCTGACCTACGGCGCCGGGCAGCTGCGCCCCTTCGGCGACACCTGGCACAAGAACCACTCGCCGCTGCTGGCCTACCCGTGGGAACCGACGTACGAAGCGCTGCTGAACGCGGCCAAGGCCAGTGACGGTTCGCCGTATGACGGCATCATCATGGAGTACAGCAACCCGCTCACCGGTGGTTCGGTCATGCCCACGATGAGCGCGCACATGCAGATGCTGCGCCCCGGTGAAGCGACGCTGGCGCACCGGCAGGTCGGCTCGAAGATCTACACCGCGGCCAAGGGCAGCGGCACGTCGATCGTGGCGGGCAAGCGCATCGACTGGACCGAAGGCGACATCTTCTGCGTCCCGTCGTGGGCCTGGCACGAGCACGCGAACGCGAGCCGCTCCGACGACGCGTGCCTGTTCTCCTTCAACGACTTCCCGGTCATGCGCTCGCTCGGCTTCTTCCGCGAAGAGGCCTATTCGGACAACAACGGCCACCAGCCGATCGCCTGAACGGAGAACTCCATGCTGCTCATCACGTTCGCCGGGCCCGGCGGTGACCGGCTCGGGATCCAGGTCGGCACCGACGTCGTCGACGTCGAGGCCGCGGCGGCCGAGCGCGGCCTCGACGCGCCCGCCACCATGCTCGACGTCGTCCGGGGCGGAGCCGCCGCGCTCACGGCCCTCGAGACGCTGCTCGCGGGGGAGCCCGCGCGAAGTCCACTTGAGACGGTCGCCCTGCGCGCGCCCCTGCGGCCGGGCAAGATCGTGGGGGTCGGGCTCAACTACACCGAGCACGTCGCGGAGTCCGCGCGCACGCTCGACACCGACAAGGAGCTGCCGCAGCGCCCGGTGTTGTTCAGCAAGCCGGCCACCGCCGTCGTCGGACCGGGGGAACCCATCCAGCACAACGGAGATCTCACCGCGCAGCTCGACTGGGAGTGCGAACTCGCCGTGGTGATCGGGAAAACCGCGAAGCGCGTGTCCGCTCGAGCGGCGATGGACCACGTCTTCGGCTACAGCATCGTCAACGACATCAGCGCCCGCGACCAGCGCCGCTCCGGGCAGTGGTTCTTCTCGAAGGGACAGGACTCCTACGCGCCGTTCGGCCCGGCGATCCGCACGGCCGGCGACGTCCCCGATCCGTACGGGCTGGAGCTGTCGCTGCGCGTGAACGGTGACGTCAAGCAGAAGTCGAGCACGAAATACATGTTGTTCCGCATCGCCGAGCTCATCGCCGACATCAGTTCCGGCATGACGCTGGAACCCGGTGACGTGATCGCCACGGGCTCGCCCGCGGGCGTCGGCGCCAGCTTCACGCCGCAGCAGTTCCTCAAGCCCGGCGACGTCGTCGAAGCGTCCATCCAGGACATCGGCACGTTGAGCAACCCGGTGGTGGACGTCCGATGAAAGCCGCGTACCGCATCGGCCAGATCGTCCCGAGCTCCAACGTCACGATGGAGACGGAGATCCCGGCGATCTTCCGGGCGCGCGAAACCGTGGCGCCCGAGCGGTTCACGTTCCACTCCAGCCGCATGCGCATGAAACACGTGCGCGCCGAGGAACTCGCGGCGATGGACGCCGACTCCGGGCGGTGCGCGGCCGAGCTGTCCGACGCGCACGTCGACGTGCTCGGCTACGCCTGTCTCGTCGCGATCATGAGCATGGGCAAGGGTTACCACCGCCAGTCGGAGGAAACGCTCACTCGGATCACCGAGGAGAACGACGCGCCGGCGCCCGTCGTCACGAGCGCGGGTGCCCTGGTCAACGCGCTCGACGTGCTGGGCGCCAAGTCGATCGCCGTGCTGTGCCCGTACCTGAAGCCGCTGACGGAGACCGTCGTGGACTACATCCGGTACGAGGGCGTCGAGGTGACCGACTACGTCGCCCTCGAGATCCCGGACAACCTCGAAGTCGCCGCGCACGATCCCCGCAAGCTCGTGCCGCTCGCGCGCGACCTCGACCACGAGGGCGCCGACGCCGTCGTGCTGTCCGCCTGCGTGCAGATGCCCTCGCTGTCCTCGATCGACGTCGTCGAGAACGAGCTGGGCAAGCCCGTGCTGTCGGCGTCCATCGCCACCGCCCACCAGATGATGCGTGCGCTCGGCCTGCCCGCCGTCGCGCCCGGCGCCGGAGCGCTCCTGTCCGGCCGGTACGCCGATTCCCCCTATCCGGTTCCGCCAGCCGCCCGCTGACGGATTCCCCAGGAAGGCCGCAGATGGAGCTCACCCCATCGGCCCACGTCGACTCGTTCTGCCGCGACAACCTGCCCGAGCAGGCGGACTGGCCCGAGTTCCGGTTCGACGTACCGGAACTCGCCTACCCGCCCCGGCTCAACTGCGCGGTCGAGCTGCTGAGCGGGAGCATCGACCGGTTCGGACCGGACCGCCCGTGTCTCGTCACCGACGCCGGGACCTGGACCTACGGTGACCTGGCGCGTCGCAGCGACCAGGTCGCCCACGTGCTGGCGGGGGACTTCGGGGTGGTGCCGGGCAACCGGGTGCTGCTGCGCGGGCCGAACAACCCGTGGCTGGTCGCCACGTGGTTCGCGGTGCTGAAGGCGGGCGGGGTGCCCGTCACGACGATGCCGCTGCTGCGCGCGCGGGAGATCGACGACCTGGTGGAACTCACGCGGCCGAGCCTGATCGTGACCGACCACCGCTTCGCCGCCGATCTCGCGGCGATGGAGCACGCCGTGCCGGTGCTCGCGTACGGGGGCGAGGATCCCGGTGACCTCACGGCACGGGCCGCGGGCCAGCGCGGGGAGTTCGCGTGGGTCGACACGGCCGCCGACGACGTGGCGCTGCTGGCGCCGACGTCGGGGACGACCGGGAAACCCAAGGCCACCATGCACTTCCACCGCGACGTGCTGGCCAACGCGGACACCTTCGGCCGCTACTTGCTCAAGCCGACGGAGGACGACGTCTTCACCGGGACGCCGCCGATCGGCTTCACGTTCGGGCTCGGCGGGCTCGTCGTGTTCCCGCTGCGGTTCGGTGCCTCGACGCTGCTGATCGAGAAGGCCTCGCCCGACGAGCTCGCGGACGCGGTCGAACGCCACCACGTCACGGTGCTGTTCACCGCGCCGACGGCGTACAAAGCGTTGCTGGCGTCCGGAAAAGCCGGGGCACTGGCGAAGCTGCGCCGGTGCGTGTCGGCGGGGGAGCACCTGCCGGTGGCGACGTGGGAGGAGTTCGAGCGCGCCACGGGGATCCGGATCATCAACGGCATCGGCGGCACGGAGATGCTGCACATCTTCATCGCCGCGGCCGACGACGACATCCGGCCGGGCTCGACCGGGCGCGCCGTTCCGGGCTTCGAAGCGGCCGTGCTCGACGACGCCGGCAACCCCGTGCCCGACGGGACACCCGGGCGGCTCGCGGTGAAGGGTCCGACCGGTTGCCGCTACCTCGCCGATCCGCGGCAGAAGACCTACGTGCGCAACGGCTGGAACATCACGGGCGACACCTACGTCCGCGACGCCGACGGGTACTTCTGGTACCAGGCCCGCAACGACGACATGATCGTCTCGTCCGGGTACAACATCGCGGGCCCGGAAGTGGAGCAGGCCCTGCTGCGGCACCCGGACGTGCTGGAGGCCGCCGTCGTCGGCGCGCCGGATCCCGCGCGCGGCACGATCGTGCACGCGTTCGTCCGCTTGCGGCCCGGGGCGACCGTGGACGCGGCCGCGCTGCAGGACTTCGTGAAGCAGGCGATCGCGCCGTACAAGTACCCGCGCGCGATCGACTTCGTCACGGAGCTGCCGAAGACCCCCAGCGGCAAGATCCAGCACTACCGCCTGCGCGAGATGCTGCGAACCCGCTGACGCCCTTCGCGGAAACGGCCCGGCACCCACTCGATGCCGGGCCGTTTGCGCATTCCAAGATCCATTCCACTGTCGAGCTGCGGGAAACTGCGCGGCAGAAGATCGAATGCGCGAAACCATTTTCCCGACCGCGTGCATGCAGGTATTGCGACGACCGTCACAGCAGCGTACTGTTCTGAGGTTCGGCACATTTGTACCGCATCGTGGAACACGCGAGGTGCTGCATGTCCGGTGTCCAATCCGTCGCCCGATCGATGGCCGTGCTCGAGCGGCTCTCCGCGGGATCCGCGGGGATCCACGAGCTGAGCCGGGACCTGCGGCTCGCGCCGTCCACGGTGCAGCGGCTCATCGCGGCACTGCGTGAGGCCGACCTCGTCGAGCAGGACGAGACGGACCGCACGTACCGCCTGACCTGGCGGCTCTTCCAGTGGGGCCAGGCCCCGCTGCGCCGGCTGCGCCTGCGGGAACTGGCCAAACCGTTCCTGCAGGAGCTTTCGGCCGAGGTCGGGGAGACGATCGCGCTCGGCGTCCGCGACGGGCGGCACGTGCTGCACGTCGAGTGGATCCCGGCGCGCCACCTCGTGCAGCCGCGGGTCGGGATCGGCGAGCGCGTGCCGGCGCTCTCGTCGTCGCTGGGCCGCTGCTTGGTGGCGTGGCTGCCCGAGAAGGAACGCGCCGAAATGGTGTGGGAATCGGCGAAGGAAACCGCGCCGCCGGCCGAACCGAAAGCTGTGCTGGAAATGCTCGACGAAGTGCGTTCCTGCGGATTTTCGCTCGTGTTCGACACCGCGACGAACGTGTGCACCGTCGCCACTCCCGTGTGGCACGGGAATCGCGGGGTGATCGGGGCGATCGGCGTCGGCGGGCCCGCGACCCGGTTCCCCGAAGACCGGGCTCGCGCGCTCGCGCCCCGGATCGTCGAGGTCGGCGCGGCCATCAGCGACCACTACGGGACCGGCGCGAGCCGGCAACAGGGCGCCTGACAACGGGGAGAACCATGACCGACGACGAAACCGAACTGCTGAGGTTCCGCTCGACGCTGCGCCACTTCCCGAGCGGGGTGGCCGTGGTGACCGTCGCGCACGGCACCGACGTGCACGGGATGACCGCCAGCTCGTTCACCTCCGTGTCGCTGGACCCGCGGCTGTGCTCGGTGAGCGTGAACAAACCGGGCCGCATGCACAAGCTGCTCAAGCAGACCGACGGCCGCTACGGCATCAGCGTGCTGCACGACGGCCAGGGCTCGATCGCCGACTTCTTCGCCCGCCGGCCGTGGAGCACCGAATCGGGCGCGGCGATGGCGTGGGTCGACGGCTGCCCCGTGCTCGCGGGCGCGCTCGTCTGGCTCGTCTGCGAGAAGTGGGCGGAGTACGAGGGCGGCGACCACACGATCTTCGTCGGCCGCGTGCTCGACCACGGAGCCACCGCGAACCCGGATCCGTCCCCGCTCGTGCACCACAACTCGGCCTACCACCGGCTCGGCCTGCCCATGGCCGCCACCGACCGCAGTGGCGGCGAAGCCTGACTGCATCGCAACGAAGCGAAAGGGAACCACGATGGACTACGTACTCGCCCCGTCCGACGTCGTGTGGAACAAGATCGACAACCCCCGGGTGCCCGGCGTCGGGTTCGCGTTCAGCGAGAGCGTGATCGACGACGACTACACCGGTGTCTACAGCGCCCAGCTCGGCCTGATCGGGCCCGGCGGCAGCTCCAAGCCGCACCGCGACCCGTACAACCACGCGTTCTACTTCATCAAGGGCACCGGGACCGTCCGCATCGGACAGCAGACCTGGGACCTCGAACCCGGCACGATCGTGAAGATCCCGCGCGGCGAGGTGCACGGCTTCGAGAACACCGGCGACGAGGACCTCGTGTTCCTCGTGGTCTACGACCCCCCGTACGTGGCCGGCAGCCGCTTCGAGAAGAAGTAAGGGGGCGCGGCCATGCCCACTCGGCGCGCGTTCGGCGTGACAGTCCTGGCGGCGGCGCTTTCGGCGGCGACCGCGTGCGGGGCCGGCGGCGGCGCGTCCGCCCCGGGCTCGGCGATCAAGCTGTCGATCAACCCGGCCCAGCTGCAGTACCTCCCGATCATGGTGGCCGCCGACAAGGGCTACTTCCGCGACGCGGGGGTGGACGTCCGGATCGTCACCTACCAGGGCTCGGCGAACAACCAGATCCCGCTGCTGGCCCGCGGCGACGTCGACCTCAGCCCGGCGGTGTCCGGACCGTCGCTGTTCAACCAGTTCACGCAGGGCTTCCGCATCAAGCTGCTCGCGAACCTCACCTCGCCCCACGCCGGCTACCGCGACGGCGCCGTGATCGTGGTGCGCAAGGACCTGTGGGACTCCGGCGCGATCAAGAGCCCGAAGGACCTGGTGGGCAAGAAGATCGACGCGTCGGCCGAGGGCAACCCGCCGGACTTCCTGCTGCGCCAGGCCCTCCTGAGTGCCGGGGTCAACCCGGACCAGGCCGGCCTGACGCACAAGGCGCGCACCCCGAGCGACTCCGTCGAGTTCCTGCGCCAGCACGTCGAGGACGTCACCGTGATGAGCGAACCGTCGGCGAGCCAGGCCGAAGCGCAGGGGGTCGGCGTGCGGTGGCTCGGCTACCAGGCGGTCATCCCGTGGTACCAGGAGACGTTCCTCGCCGCGTCCGAGCAGTTCGCGTCCTCGCGGTCGGCGGACGCGCAGAAGGTGCTGACCGCCTACCAGCGGGCGGTGAAGGAGATCGACGCGTCCGGGGGCAAGTGGACACCCGAACTCCTCGCCACGGCGGCGAAGTGGACCAAGCAGAAGGAGGCCACGCTGAAGGCGATGGGCGGGCTCATGTACTTCAGTCCCGACGGGACGATCGACCAGGGCGCACTGGATCGCGTGCAGCAGTTCTGGGTGCGGGAGCAGCAGGTGGCGAGCCCCGTCCCGGTGACCGAGCTGCTGTCCGGGCCGGTGCAGCAGGTGAAGGCGGGTGGCTCGTGACCGGGTCCGGAGTGTCCACAGTCGAGCGCACCGGTGAGTGCATCGAAGTCGCCGGGGTGACCAAGACGTTCGGCACCGGCCGCGACGACGTCGTGGCGCTGCAGGACATCGAGCTGACCGTGGCCGCCGGCGAGTTCCTGTGCCTGGTCGGCCCGAGCGGCTGCGGCAAGACGACGCTGCTGCGCATCCTGGCCGGGCTCGAGCACCCGAGCAGCGGCGACGTGAGCTGGTCGATCGCACGCGGCTCCGGCCCGTTGCGGTCGATGGTGTTCCAGAACCAGGGGATCTTCCCGTGGATGACGGTGCTCGACAACGTCGCTTATGGACTGGCCGTGCGCGGGGTGAAGAAGCGGCAACGACGGGAGGTCGCGCGCCACTACGTCGACCTGCTCGGGCTGGCGCGCTTCGAACACGCCTACCCGGCGCAGCTCTCGGGGGGCATGCAGCAGCGGGTGAACATCGCCCGCGCGTTCGCCAACGACCCGGCGGTGCTGCTCATGGACGAGCCGTTCGCCAGCCTCGACGAACAGACCAAGCTGATCCTGCAGGACGACCTGCTGCGGATCTGGGAGGGCACGCGCAAGACGGTCGTGTTCATCACGCACTCGCTCGACGAGGCCATCACCCTGGGGGACCGCGTGATCGTGCTGTCGCGGCGCCCGGGCCGGCTCAAGACCGCCGTCGACGTCGGGCTGCCGCGGCCCCGCAACGCGATGGACCTGCGCAACGACCGGTCCTTCCTCGAGGTCCGCCAGCGCGTGTGGGACAGCCTGCGCGAAGAAGTCGTGTCCCTTCGCGAGGAGGCGTCGTGACCGGCCGGCGGGTGGGCTGGGCTCTGGGCAGCCCGGTGGCGCTGCTGCTCCTGTGGGAGCTGTGCTCGCGCACGAACCTCGTGGATTCCCGGGTGCTGCCGCCGCCGTCGGCGGTGCTGGCTCGCGTGGTGGAGCTGTTCGGCAACGGGGAACTGCTGCCGCACTTGGAAGCCACGCTCGTGCGGTTCGCGGCCGGTCTGGCGCTGGGTGTGGTGGCGGGTGTGCTCGTCGGCCTGACGATGGGACTGTTCGGGGTCGTGCGGCGGGTCGTGAACCCGCTGATCGCCGTGCTGTACCCGTTACCGCGCATCGCGATGTTCCCGTTGATCCTGATCCTGCTCGGGTTCAACGAGCGCGCGAACATCCTCGAGATCACGCTGGCTCCGTTCTTCACCATGGCGATCAGCACGCTCGGCGCGGTGCTCGCGATCGACCCGATCTACCGCGACGTGGCCAAGAGCTTCGAGACCGGCACCCTCGACCTGTACCTGCGCATCACGTTGCCCGCCGTGCTGCCCGCGGTGATCGGCGGACTGCGCGTGTCCATCGGCCTCGCGCTGATGTCCACGACGGCCGTGGAGTTCCTCGCCGCGAACACCGGGCTCGGGTACCTGATCTGGCACGCGTGGCAGATCCTGTCGCTCAAGGACTGCCTCGCCGCGATGGTCGTGGCCGGTGTGCTCGGCACGATCGCGTACGGGCTCGTCAGCCTGCTCGAACGCGTCGCGGTGCCGTGGCGGGCACAGGTGCCGGCGTGATCAGGCGAGGTCGGACACGCGCACGTCGCGCTCCGCCGTCAGCGATCCGGGCTCGACGAGCTCGTCGCAGCCGGCGCAGCGGACCTCCGGCTGCCACGGTTTCCCGCACTCGTGGCGGAACACCACGACGTGCTCGGGATCGTCGCGCACGAACCGGTCACCCCAGTCGCGCATCAGGTGCACGATGGCGTAGAGCTGCTCGCCGGCCTCGGTGAGGTGGTAGGAGTGGCGGGCCGGGCGCTCCTGGTACTGCTCCCGCCGCACGATGCCCGTTTCCTCCAGCGCGCGCAGCCGCGCGGCCAGCCGGTCGCGCGGCGCGCCCGTGGCGGCCACGATCTCGTCGAACCTCGTGGCGCCCAGCATGAGCTCCCGCACCGCCAGCAACGCCCACTTCTCGCCGACCACCCGCACCGCGGCGTCGATCGAACACACCCGTGGATCGGCGATGCGCGGCGTCCTCATACCCGCCGACGGTAGCGGCGCCGAGGTGGGTTGGCAATCCCAACCTTCGTGCTCGTCGACCACGGTGTTCCACGCTTGCGACCGAGTCGGATTTCGCCGTCGAGTACCCGGCGGGGCTGGGTGCGGGTGGTCGGAACCTCTCCCCATCCGCACCTCGTGCACCCCCAATCGCGGAAGCGCTCGACCGGCTGCTGCGCAGTTCGGCAGCCGTCCACTGTGGACTCCGAACGACATTTTGTGATCGACACCACATCACGTGATTCATTCGTGACCCGATCGGGTACTTCGTCTCAAGGTGTGCTTCTGCCGGCTCGTGACGGGGGTGGTGACGTTGACCGAGGCCCGACGCGCGGGGCGCCCGGGCACGTGGGTGCTGCCCTTGTTCGGCACGTCCGCGGCCACGGTGCGGGCGATGCGCACGTGGGTGACGGAGCACCTCGACGGGCTCGGCGACGAGCACCGCGACGACGTGCTGCTCGTCGCCACCGAACTCCTCGCCAACGCCCACGACCACGGCGGTGGACCACGCCACCTGCAGCTGTGGCACAGCCTCCGGCCGTGCACGGTGCGCGTCGAGGTCGCCGACTGCAACCTCGTGCAGCCCACGATGGGCGAATCCCGCCTGCCCGGCCCGCGTGGCCGCGGCCTGCTGCTCGTCGACCGCCTGTCCGTGACGTGGGGTGTGCTCCCGGAAATCGAGCGCGAGCGCAAGACGGTGTGGGCGCAGATCCCGTGCCTCGGCCGTTGCCCGCGACCCGCCGGAATCGGCCTCGGCAGCCGGATGGCCGGCTGAGCCGTCCTCTGTGGACCGGTGAGGGACTCGCCCTCCGGCCGTCGAGCCGGGCACTTCTCACCCTGTGCGGGTGAGGCGCGACCCGCGGCCGGGCGATGACCGTAGCTCCGTGACCCCGTGGCTCGCTGCGTCGCGCGGGTCTGTCCACAGTGGATTTAATACGGTGGATCGTCGGCCCGGGCGTGAGGTGGTCTCGTGAAGCTGCGTGGACGGAGCGGGAACGGGAAACGGCCGAGACTGCGCGGCGCCGCCCGAGCCCCCGCGACGACCTTCCCGCCCGGGAGCCTGCTGCCGCGCGTGCTGGTCATCCTGGTGGGGGCGGCCGCGGTCGTGATCACGCTGGCCGGGGTCAAGGCGATCGCGTTCCTCGTCGCGCCGGCGTTCCTGGCCCTGGTCATCGTGGTGACGGCCAGCCCGGTGCAGGTGTGGCTGCTGCGCAAGGGGTGGCCGCGCTTGCTCACCACGGTCGCTCTCGTGACGGTGGTCTACGCCGTGATGCTGGGCCTGGTGTTCGTGGTCGTCGTGTCACTGGCGCAACTGGGCACGCTCCTGCCGCGCTACGCCGACCAGGCCGCGGAGCTCCTGAAACACGCCACCGACCAGCTCGCCCAGTTCGGCGTGGGCCAGCAGCAGCTGCGTGAGATGGCGTCGTCGCTGGACCTCGGCAAGCTCGCGAGCCTCGTCGGCTCTCTGCTGTCCGGACTCGGCGGTGTGCTCACGAACCTCGTGTTCCTGCTGGCGCTGCTGCTGTTCCTCAGCACCGAGGCGACGTGGGCGGACCAGCGACTCGGCGCGATCGACAGCGACCGCCCGTGGCTCACGTCCGCGTTCCACCGCTTCGCCTCCGGCACCCGCAGCTACATGCTCGTGACCACCGTCTTCGGCTTCATCGTGGCGGTGCTCGACACGGTCGGGCTCCTGATCATCGCGATTCCCGTGCCCGTCTTGTGGGGGCTGCTCGCGTTCGTCACCAACTACATCCCGAACGTCGGCTTCGTGCTGGGCCTGATCCCGCCCGCGTTGCTGGGCCTGCTCGAAGGCGGCTGGAAGAAGATGCTGGTCGTCATCCTCATCTACAGCGTGCTGAACTTCGTGGTGCAGTCGCTCATCCAGCCGCGGTTCGTGGCCGGCTCGGTCGGTTTGTCGACCCTGGTGACCGTGCTGTCGCTGGTCTTCTGGTCGTGGCTGCTCGGCCCGCTCGGCGCGATCCTCGCGGTGCCGCTGACGCTGCTGCTGAAGGCGCTGTTCGTGGACATCGACCCGACGGCCGGGTGGGCCGACGCGCTCATCCGCATGGTCGGCCGCGGCCACGAACCGGCACCCGCGGTCGAGCCCGCAACCGGGACCGAGGTCGAACGCGCAGCCGAGCCCGAGCCGGGTCCGGACGCGAAGCCGACGAAGCAGACCGAGCGGACCGAGCCCGGACAGGCCGGTGCGGACCCCGGCGAACCGGGGCCCGCACCAGCCTGACCGCCCCGTCAGACCGCGCGGATCTCCTTACCGTGAACAGCGAGCGCGTAGATCACGAGCACGTCGACGGCGATCACGATGATCGCCCACAGGGGGTAGGCGGGCAGGAACGCGAGGTTGACGATCGCGCTCAGGCCGGCCAGCACGATCCCGGTGATCTGGGCCGCGCGGTTGCCCAGGTAGACGCCGATCCCGACGAGGACCAGCAGCGCGCCGAGCGCCAGGTGCACCCAGCCCCACGTGGTGTAGTTGACCTGGATGACGAGCCCGGACTCGTCGACGACGAAGTAACGCGTGTTGAGCAGCGCCACGAGCCCCTCGATGATCTGGAACGCGCCCAGCAGCATCATCATGATCGCGGCGAACGCGACCCAGCCGGTCCAGCCGGTGACGGTCGGGGTGGTATCGGGGCGGCGGCCGGTCGTGCCACCGGCTTCGGTGTGGGTCGCTCGTGCTCCCGTGTCGGTCATGGTGAGAGTCCTCTCGTGTCCTCGTCCTCTCGGGTGCCGGGGGTCCGTGCCCCGTGCAGGCCTTCACCAGAGGGTCGGACTCAAGAGCGGGTGAGGCCTCATCTCCAGCGGATGAAGCCTCACGCGAGCCCGTGCTCGCGCGCGACCAGCACGGCGTCTCGGCGGTTGGTGACGCCGAGCTTCACGTAGATCGCGCGCACGTGGGTCTTCACGGTGTTCACGGACACGGTGAGGTCCGCCGCGATCTCGTCGAGTGACCGCTGCGACGGCAGCCGCTGCAGCACCACCTGCTCCCGCTCGGTGAGCCGGTCGTCCACCGGCGCCGGGTCGAAGCGCCGCAGGCGGTCGCGGACCGAGGCTGCGAACGCGTCGAGCCGCCCGAAACCGCCCGAGTGGTCCACGAGCAGGTGCCGTACAGCCGGATCGGCCAGCGCGAACGGGCGCACCAGGTCGCCGTCGGCGGCCAGCGCGAGCGCGCGTTCGAGCGTGAGCAACGCGTCGGTGCGGCGGCCGTCCGCGACGGCGAGGGCGACCTCGGCGAGTTCGACGTCCACGGGGGTGGTCGGCAGCAGCGCCGCGCGCCGGCTGCGCAGCGCCGCCGCCGCGTCGTCGAGCCGCCCGGCCGCGAGGTGCGTCCACGCCTGCATCAGATCCGATTCACGGGTGCCGGCCAGGTGGTCGCGGGCCCACAGCAGGACCTCGTTCGCGTGCAGGGGTTCTTCGAGGAACACAGCCGCGTGGTGTTCCAGCACCGCGACCAGCGCGGCCGGACCGGCCGCGACGGCCCCGAGCTCGTGGCGGGCCTCGCGCATGGCTTCGACTCCGCCGCGCCGGTCACCGCCGTCGAACTGCGCGGCACCGCCCACGAACGCGCCCAGCGGCGTCGCCACCTCGGCGGCCTCCCGCGCGGCGGCCTCCGGGTCGAGCCGCAGCAGGTGATCGGCGGCGAGCACGAGCCGGGAGATGGCGAGCCACGGTGAGCGCCGCCAGCCGTGGCGGGTGGCGAGTTCGACGGCTTCGCGGCCGGCGTCGCGCGCGGCTTCCTGACCGCCGGCGAGACCCTCGGCCACCGCGATGGCGGCCAGCCCGTGCAGCACGAGGTAGTCCTGCCCGTCGTGCCGGGCGGCGGCCACCGCCTCGCGGGCCCGCGCCGCCGCGGCCCGCCGGGCGCCCCGGTGCAGCGATGTCCAAGCCCGGTCGAGGTCGGCCCACGTCCCCGGCGCCGACGGGGCCCGGCCCGGCGCCCGGCCCGCGGCCAGGGTGTGGTGGCGCGCCAGCAGCGTGTCGCCGCCCGGGGCCGGGGTCGGCTCGCCGGCCTGGACGTCGGCGAGGGTGCGTGCCGCGCGCAGCACGGGGTCGGCGCGCACGGCGTCGTCGCCTAGGTGCGCCAGGGTTGCCCGCACCGCGCTGTCCTCACCCGCCAGCAGGCACGGCACGGCGTGGGTGTGCAGCAGCGCCACGATCCCGGCCCGGTCGAGCCCGGCGACGGCTTGCTCCAACGCTTCGCCGACGCGGCCGCGGTGTTCGAACCAGCGGGCTGCCCTCGTGTGCAGCTCGCTCGCCAGGCCGGGGTAACGCAGGTCGAGATCGGCCCGCAGGTAGGAGCGCAGCAGTGGCTGGACGCGGTAGGAGCCGCTCTCGTCGTCGACGCGGGCGACCAGGAACGTGCGCCGTTCCAGCTCGGCCAGCACCGCGCCGGCGTCTTCGCGGGCGGCGAGCTCGCGCGCGAGCTCGGCCGGCACGGCGTCGCAGACGCTGATGCGGCGCAGCAGTTCCGGCGTGCCCTCGGGCAGCCGGGCGAGCACCTCGTCGGCGAGGAACCCGGCGACGGACCGGTCGTCGCCGTCGAGCTGGGTGAGGAAGGCGTCCACATCGGCGACGGTCCGCAGCGACACCGCGGCCCAGTGCACGGCCGCGGTCCAGCCGTCGGTGCGCTTGACGAGCTGGCGCACCTGCTCGTCGCCGCAGCGCACGCCCGTGGCGTGCAGCAGCTGGGCCGTCTCGTCGGCGGTGAAGCGCAGCTCGTCGGCGCCGACGCGGGCGAGACCGCCTTCGACCTGCAGGCGCGCGAGCTGCAGGTGCGGGGCGGACCGCGAGACGAGCGTGAGCCGCAGGCCGGTGGGGCGGTGGCGGATCAGCGTCGCCGTGTCGTGCAGCGGGGCTTCGTCCACGACCTCCTGGAGGTCGTCGAGCACGAGCCGCACGGGTTCGGGCAGCACGTCGAGTGCGTCGACGAGTTCGGCGAGGAAGTCGGCCCGGGAACCGTCCTCGGGCACCGCCAGTGTGTGCAGCCGGCTCGTCGCGGGCACCGCGTGGCCGAGCGCGCACAGGACCGCGGACCAGAAACTCTGCGGATCGTTGTCGTCGGGGTCGAGCGACACCCAGGCGACCGGGGCGGTGCGCGAACTCGTCCAGTCGGCCAGCAGTGCGGTTTTGCCGTAGCCCGCGGGCGCGCACACGGTCGTGACCGGGCTGGCGGCGGCGTCGTCGAGGGCTTCCAGAAGTCGTGGGCGCGTCACGAAATCCGGTGGCAGCAGGGGCATCGTCACCTTCGCACCCGGAACTCGCCACCGGTTGGTCCCCGACCCGGCTCGACCCACCCTTAGACCGTAGAACCGTTGCGAGCAGGGGTAAGGGCCGAAGGTCCTAACTGTCGACCAGTCCGCGGCGCAGCGCCGACCGCACGGCCTCCCGGCGCGAGCCCACCCCCAGTTTCCGGTACAGAGCGCGCACGTGCGTTTTCACGGTGTTGGGCGAAACCATGAGGTCGCCGGCGATCTCGTCGAGCGAGCGGACCGTCGGCAGCAGGCGCAGCACCGTGCGTTCGCGTTCGGTGAGCGCGACGGCGTCGGGCTGGCGGCCGCGCACGGCCCGCGCGCGACGCAGGTCCGTGGTGAAGCGCCGGCTCCCGGGGGTGTCGAGCAGCGCGAGGTCGAGCACCTCCGGCGCGGCCGACACCAGCGGCCGGAGCACGCCGAGCTGTTCGGCTGGGCCGAGGGCTTTCGCGATCGCGCGGCGTGCGCGCACGGGCTCGCCGCAGCGCAGCGCGATCTCGGCTTCGAGCAGCCACGCGGTGATCGGCGTCCACGCGAGCACGGGCGCGACGGATCCGTCGAGCAGCGGCTTGAGCAGGTTGCGAGCGTGGCCGTCGCGGCCGAGCACGACCTGGGTGCTGGCGCGGATGAGCAGGATCTCGCCGGCCGCCGGGATGCGTTCCCTGGCCCAGCCCAGCACCTCGCGCGCCGTCTCCCCGCGCCCGAGGCGGGTCGCCGCGTCGTGCTCGCACACGGCGGCGAGGGCGACGACCCCGTTCGGCAGCGGGCTGGGGCCCTCCGCCAGGCGGGCCTCGTGCATCAGGCGCAGCCCGGCGGAGCGCTGGCCGTTGTCGAACCGGGCCGCGCCGCCGAGCGTGGCGGACAGGAGGCCGAGCCCGGGCTGGCCGAGCGTGTCGGAGGTGGCGAGCACCGCCGTGACGCGGTCGATCTCGGCGAGGCAGGCCGACGCGTCCGCGCGCAGCAGCGCCGCGTTGGCGAGCAGGAGCGAGTTCTTCGCGCCGGTGACCGTGTCGAGCCAGCCGTGGGCGCGGGCGAGTTCGTCGGCGTCGCGGGCGAGCGCCGCCATGGCCCGGAAGTCGCCGGTGGCCGCGGCGACGCCGCCGAGGGCGGTGAGGCACTGCACCTCCAAGTGCCCGTGGCCGTGGGCGCGCGCGAACGCCAGCGCCGACTCGACGGGCCGGCGAGCCTCGTACGGGCGCCCGGCGGCGAGCAGCGCCTGGCCGGAATCCAGCAGCGTCATCGCGCTGAGCGCGGAACCCTGCTCGGCGACCGCGTCGATGCCGGGCTCGGCCACGGCGTCGCCCGCGGCGTGCGCGACGCGGGCGCCGACCAGCTCGCGCAACGCGTGCAACTCGCGCGAGGGCTCGCGCGGCCACGCGCGTTCCGCCAGCGTGACCTGGGCGCGCGCGGCGCCGGGGCGGGCCGCGTCGAGGTGCTCGAGCGCGCCGGTGAGGGCGAGCCACGGGTCGTCACCCACCACGTCGTCGCTCAGGACTGCGCGGGCGCGCCGCAGCACGTCGTGCTCGCCGGCCAGCAGCAGGTCGAGCGCGTGGCGGCGCAGCAGGTCGGCGACGAGCGCGGCGTCGCCGGCTTCCAGCGCGTGCGTGACGGCCTCGCCCGCCTGGTGGCGGGCGCGCAGCCATTCGGCCGCGCGCCGGTGCAGTTCCGGGACGCGGCGCGGGGTGCGCAGCATGAGGTCGGTGAGCAGGTGGGAGCGCAGCAGCCCGTGCAGGCGGTAGATCCGGCGGCCGGCGCCGGTGCGAAACAGCATCGCCGTGCGGTGTTCCAGCCGGGCCAGCAGCTCACCGGCGTCGGCGCGGCCGGACAGCGCCGTGGCCAGCGAGGCGGAAACCCGTTCGCAGACGCTGATCTCGCGCAGGAACTCACGCTCCTCTTCGGACAGTGGCGCGAGGACCTCGTCGACGAGGTAGGCGCTCACCGTCGGGCTCGCGCCCGTGAACTCGCCGCCGTCCTCCAGCGAGCCGGCTGCGAGCCGCAGCCCACTCGCCCAGCCTTCGGTGCGGCGCACGAGGTGTTCGACCTGCTCAGGCCCGATCGGCACGCCTTCGGCTTTGAGCAGGGCCGCGGCTTCGTCGGGCCGGAAGCGCAGGTGGTCGGAGCGCAGGTCGGCCAGGCGCCCGGACAACCGCAGGCGCGCCAGGGGGAGTGGCGGGTCCCAGCGCGTCGAGAGGACCAGGCGCAGGCCGCGCGGGCGCAGGCGCAGCAGCTGTTCCACGCCCCGCAGCGCTTCGGTGGCGACGAGCTCGTGGACGTCGTCCAGCACCAGCCGCAGCGGCTCGTCGAGCGTGTCGAGGGCGTCGACGAGGTCGGCCAGGAACGCGCGGCTGTCGGCGTCGAGCCGGCCGAGCGAAGGCGCCGCCGGCGTGAGCGCTTCGAGCACCCCGGACCAGAACCGGCGCTCGTCGTTGTCGGCCGCGTCGAGGGAAAGCCAAGCCGCGGAACCGAGTCCGTCGCGCCTGAGCCAGTCCGCGAGGAGCAAAGTCTTGCCGGAGCCCGCGGGCGCGCACACCATCGTCGCCGCGTCCGGCGCGACCCGATCGAGCGCCGCCAGCAGCCGCGGCCGCGACACGAAGCCCTCCGGCAGCTCCGGCACCGAGCGCTTCCGCCGCGCGACCCGCGGCTTTCCGTTGTGGGACACGCTCTTCTCCCTCCGCCCGTGGCATCAACTGTCGCACGCGCACCGCGCGAACACGAGCTCATCAGGTACGGGCGAGGACACACCCCGGCCCGCTCGCGACGCTGGCGGCCAGGGGAAACCTGGAGGCGCCGTGTCCGAGTCCAGCTACGTGTTCCGCGTGTCGGGCCGCCTGTCCGACCGCGCGACCCACGCCGTCCTCGGGTTCGGCGAGCTGGAAGTCACCGCCGCCCCACCCGAGACGATCATCTACTGCCACGTCACCGACGAGGAACGCCTGCACCGCCTGCTGACCCTCTTCCGCGTGCTGGGTCTCGACGTGGTCTCGATGCAGCAAGTACCGTGATTCCCGGCTTTTTCACCACTCCGGCATTCGGGTGACGGCGATTTCCGCGCCGCACACGCCTCACGCCCACGAGCTCACCGTCGGTGACGCCAACCTCGGTGACCCCCGCACGAGGGGAGCGACCGTTCTCCCTTCAGCCGGCCGCCTCCCCGCACCGCGGCCCCCTCGACAACGATCACCCGGACGCCCACCGCAGCGCCGCCGTACCGTGGACGACGTGACCGCCCTACTGGATCAGCCCACCCGGGGCACTGTGATATTTTGGATCGAACTGGGGCTCATGTGCAAATGCAAACAAGCACCAGCTCGCGGGGCCGGTAGCTCAGTTGGTTAGAGCAGGGGACTCATAATCCCTTGGCCGTCGGTTCGAGCCCGACCCGGCCCACTC
The DNA here is from genome assembly GCF_044452505.1 of Amycolatopsis sp. NPDC051903. Taxonomy (NCBI): domain Bacteria; kingdom Bacillati; phylum Actinomycetota; class Actinomycetes; order Pseudonocardiales; family Pseudonocardiaceae; genus Amycolatopsis; species Amycolatopsis sp. NPDC051903. Next base: position 50,785 of record NZ_JBITBT010000055.1, read on the forward strand.
TTCAGCTTCAACCATGAGCCTGGCCTGCGTAAACTCTCATCTTGGTTGATCTTGTGAGGCCTGGTGGCGACCGGGCCGCGACCGGCAACTGCACGAATCGGTTGTCACGGCACTCGGGCGGCGACGGGTAGTCGAGGCAGGGCTGCCGTTCTGCTGCTGTGGTCGGCACCGCGCCCGCCATGCTGTGCGCCACCACGCGGACCGGCTTTCCCTGCCGACGCTGTCCAGTTGCGCCACCAGAAGGTCGGCGGCGGCGTCCAGCCCGACACACGTGACCGGCGGCGGCTCCGTGGCGTACGCGACCGAGCCGAACGGATGTCGGCCGTGGTGGAAGCCGTGTAGCGGAACGAGCGGCTGGTTCGGCATGAATCCTCGGCGCAGGGGCTTACGCGGACATTCCGCCGGACGGTACCGAATTCGCGACCTTCGCGGTCACTGTCATCCGACTGCCACCGCAGCTCCTGTCCCCGGTTCACTGTCCACTCGCGACCCGTGCTGATTCCCGCTGGACGTGCCGATCCGGTGCGGCGCCGTGGTGGGGCGGCGTTCTGCCCCGCGTGGTTCAGGTCAGCCGACTGTGCGCACGACCGCGGCCCAGGTCGATCGCCGCGGGCTGCGAAGACCGGCGGATGTGGAACGGGCAAGGCGCGGGGGCCGGGTGTGCATGTGCCGCCACGCGCGGCCGATCCGCGCGAACACCAAGACCTGTCGAACGACTGTCCGATGCGACGCGACGGAGCCGGTTTCCGGTGGCCATCCGACGGAAGCGGACGGGCGGAGCCGCACTGGATCCTGGGAAGCCGCCGCGGGACGCGTGCTCGACCCGCACCGAGGCGGCTTTCGGGGAGTGCCGGTCAGGTCGGCTCCGGTGAAGGCAGCGTCCTAAGTGATGTCTCGTAACTGATGCTGTTGTTGGTGTTGCTGGGTGTTGCGGTCAGCCAGCGAGGAGGATGTTGTGCAAGTGTGCGATTCCGG
>NZ_JBITBT010000056.1:0-51372 GCF_044452505.1 Amycolatopsis sp. NPDC051903
ATGTCCTTGATGACGTAGCCGCTGGCACCGGCGAGCACGGCGTCGAGCATCGCCTGTTCGTCGGTGTAGGACGTGAGCATCAGGCACTTGAGCTCCGGCAGCTTCGACAGCAGTTCGCGGGCGAGCTCGACACCGTTGCCGTCGGGCAGGCGGACGTCGAGGACCGCGACGTCCGGGCGCAGCGCGGGAATCCGGGCCAACGCCTGCGAAACGCTGCCGGCCTGCCCGACGACGGTCAGGTCTTCGTCCTCCAGCAGCTCGGCGACGCCGCGCCGCACCACTTCGTGGTCGTCCACCAGGAAAACCCGCAACATCGGTCCTCCTCGCACCTCGCGCACAGCGGTGCGCCGTGCGGCACCCCGAGCCTACGACGCGCAGTGGCCCGGCAGCGATGTCCGAAGTCCCCGCGGACGCCGCGGTTGGTCCCGGTTCAGCCCGGCACCGACCAGCTCAGGCGGGTCTGCTCGGCCACCCGCTCCACGGCCAGGGTGCCGCCGCGCCCGCGTGCCTGCTCGGCCAAGGCAGCCAGCTCGTTCGCGGACTCCCGCGTCAGCTCGGCCGGTCCGTCGCACCGCACGACCGCCACGAGCCGGGCCGGATCGGCGCGGATCTCCACCACCACCGCGGTGGCCGACGCGTGCCCGGCGATCACCCGCAGCGCTTCCTCGAGGAACGGGACCACGGCGTCGGCGGGGTACGCGTCGAGCTTCCCGGAGAAGCGGGTGGCCACGGCGAAGCCGAGCAGCGGCGTCGCGTCGGCCAGGACCCGCAGCACCTCGTCGCGCAGGGGTGTCTGCTCGGTCGAGGCCGGCTCGTCGAGCCGGAAGACCGTGTCCTGCACGTGGTGGATGATGTCGTCGAGGTCGGCGATCGAGCGGCGGAGCCGCGTCGCGACCGTGGGCGTCCGGGCCAGCCCGGCGGTCGTCTGCAGGGACAGCGCCGCGGCGTACAGGCGTTGCACGATCTCGCCGTGCAGCTCGGCGGCGATCCGGTCGCGCTCGTCGTGCAGGGCGTTGCGCTGCTGCTCGGCGCGGGCCTGCGCCAGCTCGATCGCCACGGCGGCCTGGTCCGCGAACGCCGCGGCCATCTCGAGGTCGTCCTCGGTGAACGCCGGGCGGCCGCTGCGCCGCGCTGCCGCCAGGACCCCCGACACGCGGCCCGCGCCCGTCAGCGGAACCGCGAGCACGGCGCCGAGATCCAGCTCGACGATGGGTTCGGTGGCCAGCCGCTGCCGTTCCTCCGGCCACGACCCCGCCATCGGTTTCCCGCTCGCGAACACCGCCCCGGCGATCGTGGTGTCGGCGGGGACGACCGCGCCGACCAGCACGTCCGCTTCGAGCCCGACCGCGCGATCGACCCGCAGGACGCCGTCCTCGCCGAACGGCCGGATGATCGTGACGAGATCCGCCGCGGCGAGTTCCCGGGTGTGGTTCGCGACGAGGTCGAGCGGGCTGTCCGAATCGGGCGCGAGGAGCTCGCGGGCGACCGCGGCCGACGCGCGCAGCCAGGCCTGCTGGCTGCGCGCCGTCTCGTACAGCCGGGCGTTGTCGATCGCGCTGCCGGCGGCGGCCGCCAGTGCCAGCGCGAGCTGCTCGTCCTCGGCGGTGAACCGGCCACGATCGCGATCGGTGAAGTAGAGGTTCCCGAACACGGCGCCGCGCACGCGGATCGGCACGCCGAGGAAGCTCTCCATCTGCGGGTGCCCGGCCGGGAAGCCGATCGAGCGGGGGTCGTCCTGGAGCCGGGTCAGCCGGATCGTCCGCGGGTCCTCGATGAGGGCGCCGAGCAGGCCTTTGCCCTCGGGCAGGTGCCCGACCCGCGCCACGACGTCCGGCGGCATGCCGTCGTGCACGAACTCCATGAGCCGCCCGTCGGAACCGATCACGCCCAGCGCCGCGTACCGCGCGCCGATCAGCTCGCGGGCGGCGTCGACGATCCGGCGCAGCAGTGCCGGAAGCGCGAGGTCGCTGGTGATGACCTGGGTGGCGCGCAGCAGGCCACGCAACCGGCCCTCCGTGCCGATCACTTCCTGGGCGCGTTCGACCAGCTGGGCCAGCAACTGGTCCAGCTCCAGCCGTGGCTGGTCGGGAAAGGTCAACCGGCCCGGCTCGGATTCGTCGTGCTCGCTCACCCCGGCTCCCGGTGGTCGGCAGCCCGCGTCGGACGAAAACCGCGCAGCGATCCAGTTTGGCCACGTCCGGCGAAAACCGTCAACCCCGGTCGTCGACGGTCCACAGGAGAATTCGCCTCAACCCTGGGAAAATTCGCGCTCCGGTACACCGTGGACGAGCGAGATCGTTTATCTCCCACCGGAAATCCCGGGTGTGAAAACCGCGTCCCGTGCGGTGTGGCGTCAGGACTCCGGCCGCACGCCGACCGGAACCGTGTCCGCACCGACGACCCCGGGCACGGCGAGCGCGAGCAGCGTGGCGACGTGGCGGTCGGACTCGTCGTCGTAGCGGTCGACGATCCGCACGAGCCCATCGTGGACCTCGACCTTCCAACGGCCCGTGCCACCGTAGATCTCGAGGCGGTGCCGCACATCCGCGGCGATCGCGGCGTCGGAACGGGCCAGCACGCGCACGACGTCGCCGCGGGTGACGATCCCGACCACGCGGCTGCCGTCGACGATCGGCATCGCCCGGATCTTCGCGTCGACCAGCGCCTGGCACAGGTCCGCGACGTCCGTCCCCGGCGCCATCGCGGTGACCGGCGCGGTCATCACCTGCTCGACCGAGGTGTCCACCGGCGGCCGCGGTCCGGGGCGCCCGGGCGCCGTGCGCGTGTCGGCGGCGAACCGCCCGCGGATCAGGTCGGCCTCGGTGACGATGCCGACGAGGCGTTCGTCGTCGTCGACCACCGGCAGAGCCGTGAAGCCGTGTTCGGCCAGCACTTCGGCCACCTCTTTCGCCGGTGCCCACGGGTGGACGGTGACCACGGGCGCCGACATCAGGTCGCGTGCGCGCATCGGGTTCTCCCTTTCCTCGTGCTGTAGTCGAAAATAGGCAACGCGAGGGGTCCGGCACCCCGGTCCGGAGTCACCGGCGCGAGGGACCAACGTCACCGGCGCAGACGGCTTTCAGCAGCCGACGTCCGTCAGCGGCCCAGCGCTTCGACGCCGTCGCGCACCGCAGCCCACGCCGCCGCGCGGCGCTCCCGCGCGGCCGGGTCGCTGTTCTCCCCCAGCAGGTCCTGCAGCTCCCGGCATTGCGCCAGAAGCCGGTCCGGGGTGAAGGGCAGCACCGCTTCCGCCGCTTCGAGCGCGTAGCGAAGGCGCCGGACGCTCTTGCGGACGGCGGCCACGGAACCGGGTTCGCCGGTCGCGGCGTCCCACCGCTTGCCGGTTTCCGCCACGACTGTCCACACCAGACCCGGCAGCACCGCGCCGGCCGGCCGGCGCGCCGCCTTGGGCAGTTCGGCGCGCGGCTGCTCGCGCAGGACGACGTCGAGCAGTTCCAGCGCGTTGAGCAGCTGGAGGTAGCGCAGCGAATCCAGGATTTCCGGGGTGGCCTCCGACCCGATCCCGGCCTCGAACCAGCGCACCGAGCCGCCCAGCCCGCGCACGAGCCGGCGCCCGCCCAGCACGGGCGCGAACGTCCGCAGCGTCGCCCGGATCCGCCGGGCCGCACCGCGCAGGTGCGGCACGCCGTCGGGCTCTTCGAGGCGCGTGGCGAGGTCGGCGCGGGCGAGGGCCTCGGCCTGGGCCGCGACGTAGCCGAGCACCACGTCGCGAGCCGTGTCGTGGGCGCGGAACTCCGCGTCCGGCCGGCGGGTGCCGGGTCCGGGCACCACGGCGAGCTCCAGGTCCCGGCTGTAGGCGCGCACGAGCCGGCGCAGTTCGACGGGCACGTGGTCCGTCGCCGACGCGGCCATCCGGCAGCCGTGGCCGTCGCCGCGGTCCAGCCGCCACTCGGCGCCGGTGCGGCTCAGCACCAGGCCGCGGTGGCGCAGGCGCAGGCCCGCGGTGTCGTAGTAGGTGACGTCGTAGCGCACGAGCGGACGCAGCGGCGTCACGGAACTCAAGGCGGTCATGGTCATCTTCCCCGCTCGCTCAGTGCACGACCGCGACCGGGCACGCCGACTCCGCGAGCAGCCGGTTCCCGGTCGAGCCGAACAGCGCACCCGTGACCGGTCCGCGTCCGTGGCTGCCGATCACGACGAGCTGCGCATCGTCGAACCCCAGCAGCGCCCGCGCGGGCGACCGGTCGCGAACCGCGCAGCTGCGCGCCGCGACTTCGGGGTACTTCCCGGACAAGGCTTCGACGCGCCGGTGCAGCTCTTCCTCTTCGCACTGCGCCTCGGCTTCGACGATCTCCGGCGCGTCCAGGAGTCCCTCGTGCCACGCGTGCACGGCGACCACGGACACGCCCCGGTCGAGAGCCGCTTCGAAGGCGAACTCCAGCGCGCTGTCGTCCCGGTCGACGCCGGTGAGCACCGGGCCGTCCGGTTTCGCGCGGCCCCGCACGACCACCACCGGGCAGTGCGCGCCCGCGGCGACGCGGAGCGCGACCGAACCGATCGCGGCGCCGTGCAGGCCGCCGAGCCCGTGCGAGCCCAGCACGATCAGGTCGGCGTCCGCCGACAGCTCCACGAGCAGGTCCGAGGCGAGTCCGAGCCGCACCAGGTACTCCGTGCGCACGCCCGGTGACGCTTCCTCGGCGACCTGCGCGGCCCGGCGGATCCAGCGGTGCGCACGCTCCAGCAGCCGGGGCGCTTCCCGCGATCGCTCCGGCCCGGTGAGACCGGCGGTGTCGAACAGCCCGGCGTGGAACAGCTGCAGCACGCACCCGCGGCGCGTGGCCTCCTCCGCCGCCCACCGGACGGCGACCAGCGCGGCTTCCGATTCGTCGACGCCCGCCACCACCCCGGCCCGGGCTGCGGTCCCTGTCACGAGCCGCCTCCTTCCCGCCGCCGGGCCCCGGCGGCACACCTCACGGTCACCCATCGGCCGCGTGTCCGGTCAGGGGCCGAAGTCCCTTCCCGGTGGGACGAAAGCGCGGACCCCCCGCGGAGTCCGCGGGCTGCCGACGACCAGCACCGGGCAGTCGGCGTGGTGCAGCAGCGCGTGTGTCGTCGAACCGAGGACCATGCCGGTGAACCCGCCGCGCCCCCGGCTGCCCATGACCACGACGGCCGCTTCGGCACTGCGGTCGATCAGCCGGTCGCGCGGCTGGTCGCGCTCCACGACCACCTCGGTTTCCACGTGCGGGAAGCGGTCGCGCCACGCGGCCAGCCGCTGGGCCAGCACGCGCTGTTCCGCCTCACCGACCTCGATCAGCGGCGTCGCCGGGTTCTCCCCGAACGGCCGGCCGCTGTAGCTGTCGTGCCACGCGTGCAGCGCGACCAGCCGCGCTTCCCGCCGCGAGGCCTCTTCGAACGCCCACGCGATCGCGGCGTCGCTCATCGGGCTGCCGTCCACGCCGACCACCACCGCGCCGTCCGTTCGCGTCGCGCCACTGCCGCGCACGATGACGACCGGGCAGTCGGCGCGGGCGATGAGGTCCGCGTCGGGCGAGCCCGCCAGCAGGCCCGACAGGGTGCCGGTCGGCGGGCCGACCACCAGCAGCAGCGCGTGGCGCGACGCCTGGCGCAGCGCGGTTTCGACGCCGGCCGGGCTCGTGTCGGTGGTGATCGGCACGCCGGGTTCGAGCGCCGTCAGCTCGTCGCGCGTCGTCCGCGCGACGTCCTGTGCGAGGGCTTCCTTGGCGGCCCGCCACTCCGTCCCGCCGCCGGCGGACGGGCCTTCGTCGACCGCGCTCACGGTGAGGACGGTCAGCGAAGTCCCCCACAGAGCCGCCTCCCGGGCGGCCCAGCGCGCGGCCACCGCCGCCGGCCTGCTGCCGTCGACCCCGACGACAACCGGGTCGAGGGCGGTGCTCACGTATGGCTCCGCCGCCCGACCAGCACCTCGCCCAGCCCGCGGCGCACGCTCGGCGGTGCGGTCCGCGAGGTGCGGCCCAGCCGCATCAGCGCCTGCGGGAACCCGGCGAGGCCGCGGTCCTCGATCAGCGCCGAACGCACCTCCGGCACGTGCAGCGGCTGCGTGAGCACGGCTGCGGACAGCTTCAGGGAGACCGCTTCGAGCCAGCACCGCTCCAGGGCGTGGCCCGCGTGGACGTGGTCGGCGCGGGCGTCGTCGGTGGTGAGGAACAGCAGGAACGTCTCGTGCTTGAGCCGCGACCGCAGCACCCGCGGCTCGGGCACTGCGGTGCCGCGGCGGACCAGGCCGGCCCACGGCAGTTCACCGTCGGGCACCACGGTGCGCCCGAGCCCGGAGCCGTGCCGGTGGCTCGGTTCGTCGCGGATCGTCCACAGGGCGAGTTCGCGCTGGTACGCGCCGTCGTCGCGGATCGCGCGGGCGGCGTGGTCGAACAGCCGGGCCAGCTCGCCGGCGTCGGGCAGCAGCACGGCCGCGGCGCCCGTCGCCACCGCGGCCCGCGCCACGCGAGCGACCTGCTGCCGCCCCGCCGGGAGCCCGGTGAACTGCATCCGGTGGCTGCGGCGGGCCGTGATCGCGGCGTACCTCCGGAGGTCTTCTTCCGACGGCGAGGCCGGGACCGTCGCGTCGATGCGCGCGACGACGTCCGGGCGGCCGGGATCGGGCAGGATCGTCGCGTCCGCGCGGCGGCCGAGGATCCGGACGGCCAGCTCGAGGTTCGCCAGGGCCGCGCCGCACGACATCGCGAGGTCGCGGCGGCGGGGGTCGTGGTGCGGCAACGCGACGTCCCTACGTTCCCGGAGCAGCACGGCGCCGTCGACCGGCTCCACGACCCAGGGCTGGGTGTTGTGCACCGACGGCGCCCGCTGCACCGCGCGGCCCAGCACCTCGGCTTCGGCACCGGTCCAGCTCCCGGGCCCGAGTTCCGCCTCGCTCGTCACTGTTGCTCCCCTCCGCCTCCTCCGACCGAACCCGTTCAGGGAACCGTCAGCGGGGGTGGTGGCGCGCCGGTCACAAGGCACCGCGCGCAGGGACCTACGTCCTCACCCGGCCTGCTGCGCGGGTTCGCGCGGGGCGAGGGCGGCCGCCAGCACGTGCGCCACGACGACCGCGACGATCACCAGCGGCATCACGGCGAGGCCGTCGGACGAGAGCAGCAGCGTGGCGAGCAGGACGGAGGTCAGCGGCAGCCGCAGCAGCACCACGCACATCGCGCCGATGCCCATCGCCACTCCGGCGACGAGCGGCAGTCCGGGCAGGTGTGACAGCGCGATGCCGCCGGCCGCGCCGAGGAACATCGACGGGAAGATCGGGCCACCGCGGAACGCGGACAGCGACACCCCGTACGCCAGCGCCTTGCACGCGACGAGCAGCACCAGCCCGGGCACGGTGTACTGCGCGCTGTTCGCCAGCAGCGCGGGCAGCGCGGCCTGACCGGAGAAGAGCACGTCGGACAGCTTGCCGCCGGTGGCGGTGTACGCGACCGCGAGCCCGGCGACGGCGAGCCCCGCGACCGGCGTCACCAGCATGATGCGCCGATCGACGTGCGGCTTCAGCAGCAGCGCGAGCCGCCGCACCCCCGTGCCCACCAGCGCCGCGGCCCCGCCGATGACCAGCGCCCATCCGAACTGCACGACGTCGGGGTGCGCGAACGGCGGCAGCTGCGGCAGCGCGAGCGACGCCGGCCCGAGCCCGGTCAGCGAGTCCAGTCCGATGAACAGCAACGTCCCGATCCCCGCGGCCAGCAGCCCCGGCAGCAGCACCAGGCCCATCGCGGCACCGCCGATCCCGGACGCCTCCATCAGCAGGAACGCCCCGAGGATCGGCGAGCCGAGCAGCGTGCTGATCGCCGCGAAACTCCCCGTCGCCGCCACCACGGCCAACGCCTGCTGCGGCGCGTCCGGCCGCGCGAGCCGCACCGCGCACACCCCCAGCCCGGCTCCCAATGCGATCAACGGCGCCTCGGGTCCGAGGACGGCGCCCAGCCCCAGGGTGGCCAGCGCCGCGAACAACACGCCGGGCAGCTCCGAGGGCATCGGCTGCTGTCCCGGCGTGAACCCCTTCGTCGGCGGGTGCCCGCCCCCGCCCGGCAAGTACCGCACAGCCGCCCCGACGAGCACCCCGCTGATCGCGAGCAACGGCACCGGCCACCACAACGGCGGCGCAGCGAACCCGAACGCGTGCGGCAAGTCCGTGTACACCCACCGCTGCACCGCGTCGATGAGCTGCAGGAAGAAGTACGCCGCCGCCGAAATCGGCACCCCGATCACCGCGGCGAGCACCAGCAGCCGCACGTAGGCCGGCGAGCGCAGCCTTGCCATGACATCGGTGGCGGCCGCACCCTTCGCGGCACCGCCGGCCGGTGCGGACGCCGTGGGCTCCGGCCCGTCCGAGCGGTTCCCGGCGCTGCCCCCGCCGGCGGACCCACCAGCATCCGGCCCCGCAGACTCCCCCTGAGCGGCACCACCGGCCGCAGCGGATCCAGTCCGCTCCTTCCCGCCCGAGCGGCTGCCGGTGCCGCCCGCGCCGGCGGACCCACCAGCATCCGACCCCGCAGACTCCCCCTGAGCGGCCCCGCCCGGCGGTTCAGACGCCGCGGGCTCCGGCCCACCCGAGCGCTTCCCGGCGCTGCCCACGCCGGCGGACCCACCAGCATCCGACCCCGCAGACTCCCCCTGAGCGGCACCACCGGCCGCAGCGGATGCAGTGGGCTCCGGCCCGCCCGAGCGGCTGCCGGTGCCGCCCGCGCCGGCGGACCCACGAGCATCCGGCCCCGCGGACTCAGCCTGAGCGGGACCACCGGCCGGCGCGGTCGGGCCCTGTCGGCGGCCGGGAGCGCCGCCCGGTGTGTGGGCAGCGGGATCCGGCACCGTCGGCTCGCCGCCAGGGCCCGAAGCGGCGCCGTGGGGCGCCGGCGCCCCAGAAGGCGGCCCGGCGTTTACGTTGGGCGCGGCGTAGTCCGGCGCGGCCGGGTCGCCGCGCCGGTCCGGGGTGCCGCCCGCCGGGGTGGGCGCGGCGGGGTCGTGCGAGGTGGGCGGGGGGCCGTCGGGTGCGGGCGTCGTGGGGTCCGTCATGGGGTCGGGCCTCCTCGCCGGGTGGGCGCCGTGCGGGCGTGCCGCCACGGTGCGCGCCGGCTCGGCGGCGGACATCGCCCGTCCGAGGTGAACCGGGTGGGGCGACTCCCCTGTGGACGGTCGTTACGCGTTGCCCGTGGTCGCGGGTGGCGTGGCCGCGGATTTGACCTGCTCGGCGCTGTCGCCGTCGACCTTCTCCTTGGTGACGGTCTCGGCGTGGGGCAGGGCGTTGTCGACGTCGGTGGCCCAGCGTTCCTCGAACAGCGCGACGATGCCCGAGCTGTCCGGCGGCAACGTGTCCTCGACCTCGGCCTTGATCGCCTTCTTGTCCGAATGCGCCTTGAGGCCGCCGATCCCGCCGCCGACGCCGGCCCCGACCAGTGCGCCGGCCAGCAGTGAAGGCGGGAAGATCAGGCCGACGACCGCGCCGCCGACGGCACCCCACTTGGCGCCCTTGCGCGCGGTGTGGAAGTCGTCGTCGACGTGGATCTTGCCGTCGCCGCGGCGGCTGACGAGGATCAGGCCGTCGACCTTGATCACGTCTTCGTGGGCGAGCTGCTTCAGCGCGCCCCAGTCACCACGGGCCGCGTCGGGGTCCGAGTAGGCGGCGATGTACAGGTCGACGGGCGCGTCCTTGTGCGATGCCATGGCCGTTCTCCTCCCGAGGGTCTCGGCCGCGAGCATGCGGTGGCCCGGTGGCCCGGCGCCTCACCCGCGTCGGGTGGAGTCACGAAGGCGACGGCGCCACCGGTTTCGCCTCACGTTCTTCGGCGGCGTACGCCTCGGCTTCCGCGTTCGCGGTGTAGTCGGCGGTCTCCCGCTGCAGCCGCCGCCGCACGGACGGCTGCTGCGCGAGCGCGATCGCGAACACCGTCAGCAGCACCCACATCGCCACGCAGCTCAGCACGATCGCGATCCCCGGCAACCAGACTTCGCCCAACCGCTGCGTCAGCGTGCGCGCGGCGATCACCCGCCACACCAACATGAAGTTGACGAGGTACCCGACCACCGTCGCCACGGCCAGCGCGATCAGGAACTGCTTGAGCGTGCCCGTCTTCCGCCGTTTCAACAGGGGTTCGTCGCGGTTCGGCAGCGCGATCGACAGCACGTTGCCCACCCCGAGCCACAGCAGGATGAAGCACACCACCAGCGTGCACGCCCGCACGAACGCACCGAACTCCCCGGCGCGCCACGCCAGCAGAGCGGACAGCGCGAACCCGATCGGCGCGACGATGCACAGCAGCGCCAGGTTCTTGATCACCAGCACGTGCCACAAGCGCGACCCGGTGTCCAGCGCCGCCCGCACGCGCATGGCGTCGAAGCTCATCGCGTTGACGCAGACGGCGCCGCCCATCACGTACGAGATCGTCCACAACCCCAGGTACGGCAGCCACTTCTGGTCCTGGTCCCACCGGAACAACCGCAGGTACCCGAGGTAGAGCAGGCCCAGGCCGAACGCGACCCCCAGCGCCTTGACCGACTTGCGCGGCTTGCGGGTCAGCACGTACCGGATCTCGCCGGCCAGCCCGTGCGCCAGCGCCGGGCCGTGCCGGCTGACGGCGTTGGTGCCGTGCAGCGGCACGTGCCCGTCGGCGGCCGACGCGCCCGGCTCGTCTTCGCCGGCCCGGATCCGCGCGAGCCGCCCCTGCAGCACGGCCTGCGCCGCGTCGGTCAGCGCCAGCTTCGCGATCGCGACGGCCGCCACCGCGTCGCGCTCCGCTTGCGCCGCGTCGTGGTGCGTCACGGCGTCAGCGCTGTCGCCGCCGGGTCCGGCGTCGAGGTGGTCTTGCCGCAGCCGCACCCATTCCGGCGAAAGCCGCGCCGGATCGACGTCCTGGCTCATCTCCCGCCGCTGCTCCTCGGCGGCCGTGCGCGCCTTGCCGATCAGGCGCCGCACGTCGTCCTCGTCCTTCCACTTCGCGGCCATGGCGTTCTTCTCGGCCGCCGCCGCGCGCTGGACCAGCTCCACGAGATCGTCGACCGCTGCCATGGGCTCCTCCTCGGCTGCCAGGACCCCGGCATCCATCCTAGAAGCGGCGACGCGGGCGGTACAGAGTTGTTTGCCCGCAACGGGAATACCGTGAATCACCACCAGGGCGCCGGCTGCGGGCACCGCCTCACGCGGCCCGCCCCGGCTCGAAGAACCACGCGGCCAGCGCGACCTCGAGGGCCGCCTCGTCGCCGTCGGCCCAGGCGACGACTCCGTCGGGCCGCAGCAATAGCGGAGCGGTGTTCGTCACGCACCGGACCTCGACTCGTCCCCGCGCTCGCGCCGCGAACCGCAGGGTCGACGGGGTGAGCACGAGGAGACCGCGTCCCGCGTGCAGGTGCTCGTGCAGCCGCGACCGCGCGCCGTCGTCGCCGACGAGTGCGAAGTCGGGGCAGTGCTGCCCCACCGGACCCGCGGCGGGGTAGGGAAACTCGTACCGCAGGTCCACACCGGACAGCAGGGTCGTGAAGTAGCGGTTCACCTCCGGCAGGTCCATCAGCTCGCCGACGACCTCGCGCAGCGCGTCGACGTGCGGCCCCGGCGCCAGCAACGCGGATTGGGCGCGGGTGTTGCGCAGCACCGCTTCGCCGGCCGGGTGGCGTTCGCGGGTGAACGTGTCGAGCAACGCCTCGGGCGCGGCACGGAGGACGACGGCGGCGAGCTTCCAGCCGAGGTTCACCGCGTCCAGCAGCCCCAGGTTCAGTCCTTGCCCGCCGCTGGGCGAATGCACGTGGGCCGCGTCCCCCGCCAGCAGCACCCGGCCGAGGCGGTAGGTGCTCACCTGCCGGGCCTGATCGGTGAAGCGCCGGGTGTCCCGGAGGTCCTCGACGACCACACCGGCGCCGGTGACCCGGCGGATCGCCTCGGCGAGTTCCGCGGAGGAAACGGTCCCGTCCGTTCCCCGGGCCCCGGCCGGCTCGGTGACCCCGGCGAGGCTGCCACCACGCAGGAACGTACCCGTCTCGTACCGCCCCGCCTCCGGCACGTCACCGGCGAACCGCGCCCGGCCGGCGATCGTGCGCAGCACGGGCGGAGTTCCCGGGAAGTCGAACCCCGCGAGCGTGCGGACGGTGCTGCGGCCGCCGTCGCAGCCCACCACGTACGACGCGGTCAGCCGCCGCTCACCTCGCGGCGTCTTCGCGACGACCGCCGCTCCGTCCTCATCGGACTCCAGCGCGACGATCTCGTGCTCCCGCAGGATCTCGACACCCAGCTTCCCGGCGTGCTCGGCGAGTACGCGCTCCAGATCCGGCTGCCAGATCTGCGTGCCGGGCCGCCGCGCGTCCGGCCGGAGCTTGTGGATGTCCGCGAAGTGGCCGAGCGTGGTGCCGTGGTCGCGAGCCAGATCCCGCGCGCCCTCCGGATGCACCTCCTCGAGGCGCGGACCGAGCCCGCGCCGCCACAACGCCTCGGTGGCCAGCGCACCGATCCCCCGCGCCTTCGGGTCACTCGCGGGTTCGGCCAGCCGCTCCAGCACGAGCGGCCGCACGCCCCCGAGCCGGAGTTCAGCGGCCAGCAGCAGCCCCACCGGTCCCGCTCCGACGACGATCACTTCGGCATCCATAGCTCCTCCTTAACTTGTTAAGTGCTAGGCTGCCCTTAACAAGTTAAATCGTCAAGGAGCCGCCGATGCCGATCGACGTGCGCGACGCGGTCCGCACCGCGCTGGCCCTGGTCGAGGCCGATGGTCTCGACAAGCTCACCCTCCGGCGCCTCGCCACCGAACTCGGGGTCAAGGCACCGGCGCTGTACTGGCACTTCAGCAGCAAGCGCACACTGCTCGACCACTTGGCCGACGCCGTGGTCGCGCCGGTCGTCACCGGCCTCCCGCCCGAGGGCACGCCGTGGCTGAAGTGGCTGGAGGCCGCCGGGCTCGCGTTGCACTCCGCGCTGCTCGGCCACCGCGACGGGCCGCGGATCGCGCTCGGCGCGGACCTGCGGGTGGCGCGCGCACTCGGCGAGTTCGCCGAGCGGACCGTCGGTGTTCTGCACCACGCCGGGTTCCCGCTCGCCGACGCCACCCGGGCCGCGGGGGTCTTCGTCCACTTCGTCCTCGGCCGGGCGGTCGAAGACCAGGCGTGGCCCGACCGCGCCGAAGCCCCGGACCCGGCGATCCCGTTCCCGTTGCTGGCGCGCGGTCTCGCGGAACGCCACGCCGCCGGCGCCACGGTGACCGACGACTTCCGCTACGCGCTCGGCATCATGCTCGCAGGTCTGGACGCGACCCGCCCGGCCTGACGACACCACCTCACCGGGCCACCCGGCACCCCGTCACCCGGCCACGAAGATCGTTGGCACCGTTGGATTTTCCGTCGCGGGACCGCGCACGTGCGGCCGTACACTGGACCGGCGGCAGCCGCTTCACGTGGCGGAAGGCGACGTCGGTCGAGATCTCCGGGACGCGGTTCCCCGCGCGGACTTCGTTCGCCGACGTGGGGATCAAGAAGAAGTCGTTCTGCGGTTCGTTCAGCAACGACAAACCGTGCCTGCACATCGCCTTCGGGAAGTTCCGCGACGCCAACAAACCGCTGATCGCGAACCTCATCGGATCCCGGTACCTCACGCTCAACAACTCCGTCCAGGATTCCGCGTTCGTGCGCCGGCCACTGGACTACAAGCTGCTGGAACTCGCCGGGTTACCGCATTCCCGGTGCAATTTCGCCCTCGTCCGCGTGAACGGCACGCTGATCGGCCAGGGCACCGGCGCTGTCGCGCCGGGTGTCTTCGTGAACGCCGAGCCCGTGATGCCGCGGTACATCGAGCGCAATTTCGGGCACCTGAAGGGGAATCTGTACGAACTCGAGCACAAAGACGACTTCGTCGACGGGCGGTTCGACTTCATCGGCGTGGAAGACCTGTCGAAGTTCGACGACAAAGCCGACCTGCGCCTCGCCGTCGACCACATCGCCGCCCACGGGCTCGCCGGGGCGGCGGAGGTGTTCGACCTCGACCAGTTCGTCAAGCTCTACGCGATGGAGTTCTTCCTCAAGCACTGGGACGGCTACTCGGGCAACACGAACAACACCTACGCCTACGACGACGTCGACGCCGTCGCTTCCCCCGGCGTGGGCGAAGTGAAGTTCAAGCTCATCCCGTGGGGCGTCGACCAGACCCTGCAACCCGCGCGGCACTTCACGGTCCGGACCAGCGGCCTGCTGGCCAAGCTGGTCCGCGACGGCGCCGGCCGCCGCGCGCAGCTGATGGACCAGATCCGCACCTACCGCGACACCGTCTTCGGCCGCAAGACCCAGCAGGAAGTGCTGACGCCGCTGCTCGAGCGGATGGGCACCGTGCTGACGAGCCTCGGGGTGCCCGACGTGCCGGCGCAGCTCATCACCGTCCGCAAACAGCTGCGGCTGGCCACGTCCGCCGGCTACCTCTGCGCGGGCCTGCCCGGCCCCGGCGGCGCGTACGTCCGGGAGGACGCGACCAACGAATGCCTCCACGCGAGCACCGAACCGATCCCCGCGGCCCCTGGCGCCCCGCCGAACTTCGAGGTCGTCCACCGCCCCCGCCCGGGCGGCGTCGAGGACTCGGACCTGTGGTCCTTCGGCACCCTCGGCGCCGGCACGTCGCTCACCGGCAAGGCGACCGGCCGGTCCCTCCACGCGAGCGCGACGACGTCGCCGCAAGGCCACCAGCTGCTGTACACGTGTGCCGCCAACAACTCCGACCACGCTGACGAGTTCACCGTCACCACCCTCGACCCGGTCGGCGGCGACTCCAGCTTCAGCGGCTACTTCACCCTCACCAGCGTCCGCACCGGCCAGGGCTCGACGTTCGGCGCCGATCCGACGCAGGACGGGAAGCCGCGCGTGTACCAGGATCCGGCGCCGTCGAAGCTGTACTTCACGTGATCACGACCCGGCGTGGCCGCGTGAACTCGAGGATCCGCTCCCGTGCGGTGGTCGGCGGTTCGGCGGGCAGCCGGTTGATCCCGATGCTGCCGGCCGGCAGCATCGCCACGGCCCGCTCGCGCCGCGCCCCCGAGTCCGTGAACAGCGCGACCGCCGGCACCCAGCCGCCGGCCTCGACGAGGGAGAGCGCTTCGTCGAAGCCGTCGTAGGGCGTGACGGTGACGAGCGGGCCGAAGGGCACCTCCGCCGCCGGGTCGACGCCGGCGAGGACCGTCGGCTGGAAGAAGAAGCCCTTGCCGTCGGCGCGAGCGCCGCCGGTGGCGAGGCGGGCGCCGCGGGCCACGAGCTCACCGGTCGACCGCACCAGGGTGTCCAGGCGCGCCGGGCCGGCGACCGGGCCGAGTGTCGTCGCCGGATCACGGGCCGAACCCAGCTGAAGCGAACGCGCGAAGGTGCTCAACGCGTCCGCGAAGGCGTCGTGGAGGTCGCGGGGCACCAGGTAACGGGACGGCGCCGCGCCCGACTGCCCGGCGCAGGCGAACGCGGCCGAGCCGGTGACGGCCACGACGGCGGCGGGATCGGCGTCCTCGCCGGCGAGAACCGGCGTGTGGCCGTCGAGGTCGACCACGCACCGGATCAGCCGGCGTGCGGCCGGTTCCGCCAGGGATCGGGCCGCGGTTGCCGGACCGCTGACCGCGACGGCGTGGACCACCGGCGAACGCAGCAGCTGCTCCGACACCGCCGGAGCGTCGCCGAACACCAGGTTCACGACGCCGTCGGGCACACCCGCTTCGGCCAGCGCCTGCACGACCAGAGCCGCGGCGCTCGGCGCGTTCACCGCGGCGTTCAGCACCACCGGGCAGCCGGCCGCCACGGCCGCGGCGAGGTGCCGGGCGGCCGGCACCACCGGGGAGTACCACGGGGTCACCACCGCGACGACCCCGAGCGGAGCGGGAAAACTCCTCGCCCCGGCCGGCAGCTGCACGGCCTGCTCGCCCGTGTGCCGGAGCTCCTCGATCGCCCGGGTGATCTCACGCCGGGCCTCGGCGCGGGTCCGGCCGAGTTCGGCCACCAGCGCCGAGGCGGCCCGCCCGGCGAGGGCGAGCAGGGTGTCCGCCGCCCGCTTGAGCACCGCGCCGCGTTCGGCGGGCGGGGTGGCGCTCCAGCCGGGAAACGCGCGGTGCGCGACGCTCAGCGCGTACCGCACGTCCGCCTCGCTCGCCAGCTCGACGACCCCGAGCCGCCGGCCCGTACCGGGATCGGTGACCCGCAGCTGCCCCGCCCCGCCGCGACGGTGGTAGCCGTCGGCGAACAGCTGCACGTCAGTGGGCACCGCTCGCTCCGTTCACATTCCGTTCAGCACCAGTGAAACCAGTGATCAATCGAGAGGATAGTCAAGATTTCTTATCGTTTTCGCGCTTCCGGCCGAACGGCCAGCGCCGGCCGATCGCGACGTGCAGGATCACCGAGGTACCGACGGCGTTGAGCGTGACGTGGCCGACCCAGTCGATCGCCGAACCCCGGCTCCACGTCAGCGAGTCAGCCACGGCCAGCAGGGCGAAGTGCAACCCCACGGCGACCACCAGCGTGAGCGCCAGGGCCACCGCGCGTTCGAGCCCCGCCGGCCACCGCGCCGGGAACGCGTCCTCGAAGAGCATGCCGACGAGCAGGCCCCCGGCGACGAAGTCCCCGGCCATCGTGGTCACTGTGGCCGGGTCGGCGCCGAGCACGACCGCCACCACGACGTAGGTCAGGATCCCGCCGCCGAGGCTGACGACGTTGGCGCACGCGAACCGCACCCCCTGACGCGGCACCAGCCGGAACGGCCACCCGCGCCACAGCACGAACAACCACACCTGCCAGGCCCCGACGCACGTGAGCACCGCGCCGAACTGGCCGCCGGTGAGCACGCCGGATCCCTCGCCGTGGAACGGTTTCCCGCCCAGCAATGCCATCCACAGCACGAGCGCGATCACCCACGCCAGCACCACGGACACCACGCCGCCCGCGATGGACCCGACGAACCGGCGCACCGGCCAATGCTCACTCACCAGCGTCAGCTGCAGCATCGCCACGAACGCGGCGCCCGCCAGCGGCATCGTCGCCGGGAAGGTGCCGAGCTCCGGCTTGCTCGGGAACGGGTCGAACACCGCACCGAGCGAGAAGTGCCCCACCAGGGCCGCGCCCAGTGTCGTGAACACCACGGCGGCGACCACGATCAGGACGGTGTCGGCCCACCCGGCCCAGTCCGGGCCGAGCCGCGTGCCCGGCCAGTCCTCCCACCAGAACGCGATCATCGCGACCACCGGCAGGGAGAACGTGACCAGGGGCGCGAACACCAGCAGCGAGCCCTCCGCGCCACCGGCCGCGACGGCGAGCAGGACCGCCACCGGGATCACCAGCGACAGCCCCGCCACCCCGAGCCACGGTTGCCGCGCCCAGCGCGAAACCCCCGGCCCCGCCGGTTCGGCCCGGCGGTGCCGGTCCGGCCGGCTGATCGCCGGTCTTCGGGCGTTCGTCTTCGTCGTCACGACCAGCTGTCCACCGGGTCCATCACCAGCTCGGCCGCGATCGGGAGCTCGCGGACCCGGCGCCCGGTCGCGTTGAACACTGCGTTGCCGATGGCCGCCGCGACGCCGACCTGGCCGACTTCGCCGACGCCCTTGACGCCGAGGGTGTTGACCACGTCGTCGGCGACGGACACGAACTCGACCTGCACGTCGGGCGCGTCGGCGTTGACCGGCACGAGGTACTCGCCCAGGTTCCCGGCGCCCCAGCGGCCGCCGCGCGGGTCCATGCGGTTGCCCTCCAGCAGGGCCTGGCCCATGCCCCACAGGATGCCGCCCATGAGCTGGCTGCGGGCCAGCTTCGCGTTGAGCACCCGGCCGGGGGCGAACGCGCCGAGCAGCCGCCGCACGCGCACGAGCCCGAGGTCGGGATCCACGGCCACCTCGGCGAACTGCGCGCCGAACGTGAGCAGGCCGTGCGGCGTGTCCAGCGGCGGCGGGGTCCAGCTGCCGAGAGCCTCCACTTCGGACAGCCGGTGGCGCTGCATCAGGTCGCCGTAGTGCTCGCCCTGCGCGGTGTCACCGCGCAGCTGCATGCGCCCGGCGGCCACCTCGACGTCCGCCGGCTCCGCGCCGTGCAGGGGCGATCCCTCGTCCGCCACCGCGAGGTCGACGAGCTCGCGGCGCAGGTTCGTCGCCGCGTCGTGCACCGCCGCGCTGATCATGCCCGCGCCCGCGGAGCCGACCGCGGCGCTGATGTTGGGCAGATCCGTGGAGCCGCCGTGGAACCGGGTGTCCGCGAGCGGCACCCCGAGCGCGTCGGCGCCGACCTGGGTCATCGCCGTGAGCACGCCGGTGCCGAACTCCTGGGTGCCGGCCTCGACCACGGCGCTGCCGTCGGCGTAGAGCCGGGCGCGGGCGCGCTGCGTCGGCATGAACAGCGGCACGGGGTAGGCGGCCGACGCCATGCCGGTGCCGATCAGCCAGTTGCCGTCGCGCCGGCTGCGCGGCACCCGGGTTGTCGCGTCCCAGCCGAACTTCTCCGCGCCGAGCCGCAGGCACTCGGGCAGCCCGTCGCTCGACCACGGGTTGCCGCGGTCGTCGACGTCGGTGTGGTTGCGCAGCCGCAGTTCCACCGGGTCGACGCCGAGCTCCACGGCCAGCTCGTCCATCGCCGTCTCCAGCGCGAACGAGCCCGCGGCCTCCCCCGGCCCGCGCATGAAGGTGGGCGTGAGCGTGTTGCCGCGGATCATCCGGTGCACGCCGCGGAAGTTGGGGCACTTGTACAGCTGCGACGAAACGCCCGTCGCCGGCTCGGCCCACTCGTCGAACGGCGAGGTGATCGAGAGCTTGCGGTGGTCGAGCGCGGTGAGCCGGCCGTCGCGCGTCGCGCCGAGCGACAGCGCCTGCTCCTGCTCCTCGCGGTGCCCGGTGGACGTGTAGGTCTGGGGCCGCGTGAGCACGAGCTTCACCGGGCGGCCGACGTGCCGGGCGGCCATCGCCGACAGCGTGACGTGCGGCCAGATCATGGCCTTGGACCCGAAGCCGCCGCCCACGAAGTTCGCGATCACCCGCACGTTCGCCAGCGGCAGGCCCAGCAGGTGCGAAACGGTGAGCTGGCTCGCCCGGATCCCCTGCGTGGAGTCGTAGATGGTCACCTGGTCGCCGTCCCACACGGCGGTCGACGCCGGGGGTTCGAGGGCGTTGTGGTGGTTGGCCGCGAACCGGAACTGCAGGTCGAGCCGGACGTCGGCATCGGCCAGCGCCGCGTCGACGTCCCCGCGCTCGGTGCGGCCCGGCATCAGGCCGCCGAAGAGCCGCTCGGCCTCGAACGCCCGGTCGCGGCCTTCGTCGATCGTCGTCGTCGAGGGCGTGCGCTCGTAGCGGACCCGCAGGCGCGCGGCGGCGTGCTGGGCGCGTTCGTGGCTGTCGGCGACGACCACGGCCACCGGCTGCCCGAAGTAGTGCACCTGGTCGTCCTGCATCGGGAAGAAGCTCGCGCCCGGCGCGGGGCCGCCGACGAGCGACGGCAGCAGCTGGGGCCGTCCGACGATCTTGCCCAGGTTCTCGTGGGTCAGCACGGCGAGCAGCCCGTCGGCGGGGCCGAGTGGTTCGAAGCCCGCGACGCGGCCGCTCGGCACCGTCGCGCCGACGAGCACCGCGTACGCCAGGTCCGGCAGCACGATCTCCGCGGAGTAGCGCGCCGCGCCGGTCACCTTCGCCGGTCCGTCCACCCGGGACACCGGCTTGCCGATCGCTGAGGTCATCGTACTTCTCCCTCGATCAGGGTGGTGAGACCGCGGACGACGGCGCGTCTGGCGAGTTCGGCCTTGAACGCGTTGTCCCGGCGCACGTCGGCGCCGCTGAGCTCCGCGGTGGCGGCTTCGACGAACTTCTCGCGCGTCGCGGGCGCGCCGAGGAGCACTTCCTCGGCCCGCCGGGCGCGCCACGGCCGCGTGGCGACGCCACCCAGGGCGAGGCGCACGTCGCGCACGATCCCGTCTTCGACCTCGAGCGCGGCGGCGACCGAGACGAGCGCGAACTCGTACGACTCGCGGTCGCGGAACTTGAGGTACACGGAGTTGCGCGCGATCGGCAAGGCCGGCAGGTCGATCGCCTCGATCAGTTCACCGTGCGCGAGCGGGTGCTCGACGTGCGGCTGGTCGCCGGGCTCGAGGTAGAACTCGTCGATCGGGATCGCCCGCGAACCGTCCGGGCCGGTGGTGTGGACCACGGCGTCGAACGCGACCAGCGACACGGCCACGTCGGACGGGTGCGTCGCGATGCAGTGCTCACTCGTGCCCAGGATCGCGTGGCCGCGGTGCAGGCCTTCGAGCGCGGAACAGCCGGAGCCCGGCTCGCGCTTGTTGCACGGCGAGAGGTTGTCGCGGAAGTACGTGCAGCGCGTGCGCTGGCACAGGTTCCCGCCCATCGACGCCATGTTGCGCAGCTGTTCGGACGCGCCGAGCAACAGCGCCTGCGACGTCGCGACGTAGCGCTCGGCCACCAGCGGATGCCGGGCGACGTCGGTCATCCGCGCGAGCGCGCCGAGGCGCAGACCGCCGCCGGGCTGTTCCTCGATGTCCGCGAGCGGGAGCGCGTTGATGTCCACGAGCAGGTCCGGACCGTGGACACCGAGCCGGACCAGGTCGACCTGCGTGGTGCCACCGGCGAGGAACGCGCTGTTCTCGTGGGCGGCGACGGTTTCGACGGCGCTGCGCACGTCGAAGGCGCGGGCGTAGGAAAGGGGACGCACGTCAGGCCTCCCGCTGCTGGTCGCGGACGTCGCGGATGGCCGCGCGGATGTTCGGGTACGCGGCGCAGCGGCAGATGTTGCCGCTCATGTATTCCGCAATGGACTCGTCGTCCTCGGCGTTGCCCTCTTCGATGAGCTTGATCGCCGACATGATCTGCCCGGCCGTGCAGTAGCCGCACTGGAACGCGTCGCGGTCGATGAACGCCTGCTGCATCGGGTGCAGCTCGCCCTCGCGCGCGATGCCCTCGATCGTCGAGATCTCGCGGCCTTCGCACGCGACGGCCAGCGTCAGGCAGCCCAGCACCCGGCGGCCGTCGACCCAGACCGTGCACGCGCCGCAGGTGCCCTGGTCGCACCCCTTCTTGGAACCGGTGAGCCACAGGTGTTCGCGCAGCGCGTCGAGCAGGCTGACCCGGGGTTCGAGCTCGAGGGCGTAGTCGCGGCCGTTGACCGTCAGGATGACGGGTTCGGTGGCGGGGCCGCGAGGCCGCGTGGGCGTGTCCTGGGCCGGTCCGGCCTCGGGTACCTCGAGGTCCACGGAAAACTCCTCTTGAAACGACGGATGGAGACCGGCTCCGCTGGTGGCGGAGCCCCAGTCATCGTCATCGCGGGAGCGGCCGCGGTCCATCGCACGGACGTGCCATCCGCGAGCGGGCTCGTGCGGTGCGCACGGCGTCGCTCGCGCACCACGTCAGGCGTCGGCCTCGTGGACGATTTTCGCCAGCTCGCGGCGGGAGTTGATGCCCAGCTTCGCGAACGCGTTGCGCAGGTGCGAGTTCACGGTGTGCGGGGAGAGCACGAGGCTCGCCGCGGCTTCGCGGTTGGTCGCGCCCTCGGCGATCAGGCGGACGACCTTGAGCTCCGCGCTCGTCAGGCTCGCCCACCCGGATTCGGGGCGGTCCCGGGTGATCACGCGCCGGCGCGCGCCCTTCTCGGCGAGGGCCCGGCCGAGGCGGCGCGCGTCGGCGACCGCGTCGAGTTCGAGGTAGGTGTCGAACGCGGTGCCGAGGTGGCCGAGGGCGGCGCGTTCGTCGAGCTCGCCGAGGAGCCGGCCCGTGTCCTCGGCCGCCGCCGCGAACAGCAGCGGGCGCTCGGTGTCCCCCAGCAGCCGCGCGGCATCCGCGAGCACCTGCGGGTCGCCCGCGAGCAGCCCCGCCACTTGCGCCGCGACGCCTTCGTACACGCGGATGCCCGGATTCTCCCGGTACGGCACGGTCACGGCCTCCGCCGCCCACTCGGCCGCCGTGAGGTCGCCCGCCGCGAGCGCCGTGCGCACGACCGCGACGTGGTAACCGAACTCGTGGGGCAGCAACGGCGGCGTGGCCGGCAGCGGGTCGTCGCCGAAGAACCGCAGCGCCCGCACGGGATCGCCACGGCGCAGTTCGCGTTCGGCGAGCACCCGCCGCGCGAGGCGCCGGACGTTCGGGCTCACGCCGCCCGCCATGCGGCGGGCCCCGCCGACCGCCCGCCGCGCGAATTCGGCGTCGCCCTGGTGGGCGTAGAGCGCCGTCCACACGGAGAAGCGGACGATGTCGTCGAAGTCGCCGATGACCTCGCCTTCGCGCTCGCCGGCGATGGCGGCGAACTCCTCGCGGACCTCGCACAGCCGCCCCGCGGTCAACGACAGCAGTCCGCCGAACTGCTGCCAGGCGCCCACGAACACGTCGGCGGACACGTGCCGCGCGCGGCTCACCGCGGTCCTGAGGACACCGCGGGCGTCGGCGACCCGGCCGGCCGTGGCGAGCACGTCGGCGTGGTGGAACGGGACCATCTCCTGCCAGCTCTCGTACGGCGCGCCCCGCACCTGCTCGGCCGCCGCCTCGACCCGCTTGAGCGCGGCGGTGATCCGGCCGTGGGCCGTGTCGACCGCGGTGAGGGCGAGCTCGGTGACGACGCGGGCGTGCAGGTCGTCGCACAGGTCCACACCGGCGGCGCGCTTCTCCGCTTCCGCGGGCCGCCCGCTCGTCGCGAGGTTGTACGCGAGCCACGCCTGGTGCCGCGCGCGCAGCACGGCAGGCAGGTTCGGCAGCTCCAGCGCGAGGACGTTCTGGCGCAGCCGGTCACCGGTCGGGCGGGTGGGCATGCTCGTGACGCGCAGCCGCACCTCCGCCTCCTGCGCCGGGGGCAGCGCGCCCTTGAGCGCGTCGAGGCCGACGTCGCGGGCTTCGACGTCGCGGCCCGCCCGGTACAGCAGGTGCACGGCGTCGGTGACGAGCGACCACCGCTGCGGGTCGTGGTCCGGCAGCAGCCGCAGCGCGCGCACGCTCAGCTCGGCCGCGCTCTGGGTGTCGGACACGGCGATGGCTTCCACGGCCTGGCGGACCAGCGCGACGGCTTCGCGGTCGCCCACCTCGGCGCTGTCGGCCAGCTGCAGCGCGATCTCCGTCGGCGCCGCGCCGGCTTCGAGCAGGACCCCGGTGACCTCCCGTTGCACCGCGCGCCGCAGCGAACGCGGGGTCGCGTCGACGAGCGCGCGGCGGACGAGGGCGTGGCGGAACCGCACCTGGTCTCCGTGCTCGACGAGGAGGTCGGCCTCGAAGGCCTCGGCGACGGTCTCGATGAGCTCCGACGAGCGCTGCCCGAGTGTCGCGGCCCAGTGCGCGACGGAGAACAGCCGCGGCAGGACGGCGGCGACGCGGATCATGCGCTGGGTGGCGGGCGAAAGCCGCTTCACGCGGCGTTCGACGAGCTGGGTGACCCGCGTGGGCAGCCGGTTTCCGGCCGCGGTGACGCCGGCGCCGGCTGTCGCCGTCAGGCCTTCTTCCCGCACCCCCGCCCCGAGGGCCACCAGCAGCCCGGGGTTGCCGCCGGCCTCGTGCCCCAGCGCCAGGACGTCCGGCCCGGGCCGGCAACCGGCGGTGTCGGCGAGGACGTCGGCGGCCGCCGGTTCGTCCAGCGCGTCCAGGCGCAGGCGACGAGCCCCGGAAGTCTCCAGCCACGCCACTGTCTCCGCGACGAGCGGCGCCGCACCGCCCGGGGTGGCGGCGAAGACCCACAGGACACCCGGGCACGGGACCAGCCGCCGGAGCCCGGCCAGCGTTTCGCGGTGGGCGTGGTGGAGGTCGTCGATGAGGATCACCAGGGGCTCGCCGGCCGCTTCGAGCGCCAGCGCCGCTTCCCGCAGAAACCGCTCCGGCGAGTCGAAGCTCGCCTCGGCCAGCACGCCGCCCTCGGCCAGCGCGGTGAGCAAGGCGGCGAAGGGGTAGGCCTGCTGGCCCTCGAGCGCCGGGCCGGCCGCCGTGCGGACGCCGGCCCGCCGCGCCCGCCCGCGGATCTCGGCGAGCAGCCGGCTCTTCCCGATCCCGGGTGGCCCCTCGACCGCGAGGACCCCGCCGGCTCCGCGCCGCACCGCGGCCACCGCCTCGTCGGCGGCGGCGAGTTCGGCCGCCCGGCCGCGAGTGGGGCCGGGCCGGTCGGCCGGGTCGAGTCTGCCGCTCACTGCCCGTGGTGCTCCTCGTCGATGGTGGCCGCTGGTGTGCCGCATCGACTCGAAACCCGCTCCGGATCCGCTCGCCACGCGACGGCCGGGTGTGCCCGGGCCTGCCCCGCGATGCGGCAGTCCCCCGAAGCTAACCAGCGGCCCCGGGCCGCTCAAGGAACCCGAGGGCGGCGGTGACGTTCGGGCAGTCATTCGTCACAAGCCGGCCCTCGGGGCCACGCACTCCCCGATCGCCGCCGGCGTCCGGGAAACCGACGGCGATCGGGTGGCTGCTCAGCGTTCGCCGGTTCCGCCCGGGCGGTAGAGGTGGGCGAGCGTCGCCATGTCCTCTTGCCCCAGACCGGCCGCCTGGGCGCGGTGGACGACGCCGACGGCGGTGCGCACGGTCGGGGCGTCCAGGCCCGGGTCGGGGACCGCGTCGAGGAAGAGTTCGAGGTCCTTGCGGACCACGTCGACGGCGCAGGCCACCGGGGGCAGGCCCGCGGCGAGGAACGCTTCGCGCTTGTAGCCGACGAACGGCGCGGCGATGGCGGACGAGCCGATCGTGTCGTAGGCCGTGCGCAGATCTATGCCCGCGCCCACCGCGGCGCCCAGGACCTCGCCGAGGGTGGCGTTGAACGTGTGCAGCAAGGCGTTGACGCAGAGCTTCAACGTGGCCGCGGTGCCGATCGGTCCGATGTGGATGGTCTGGCGGCCCAGGTGCCGCAGCACCGGCTCGGCGGCGGCCAGCTCGTCCGCGCCGCCACCGAACATGATCGTCAGCGTGCCGCCGCGGGCGGCGCCGACCGAGCCCGACACGGGAGCTTCGGCGAAGCGGAGCCCGCGCCCGGTCACCGCACCCGCGACTTCCCGCGACAGTTCGGGACCCGAGGTGCTCAGGTCGAGCACGAGCGCCTTCCGCGGCACGGCGTCGAGAACGCCGGCGACCACAGAGCGCACCGCCCGGCCGTCCGCGAGCATGGTCAGCACCACATCGGCGTCGCGCACCGCGTCCGAAGCCGAGCGCGCGAGCCGCTCGGCCGGGATCCCCGCCCGCGGGCCCCGCGCCGGATCGCGGTTCCAGCCCGTGACGTCGACATCCCGGTCGAGCAGCCGCAGCACCAGCTGCGACCCCATCGCGCCCAGTCCCAGCACCGCGACCTTCACGCGCGCCTCCCCGGATCGATCAGCACCTTGCCGTCCACTTTCCCGGCCGCCAGCCGCGCGAGGCCCCGGTCGGTGAGGTCCTCGAGCCCGATCACGGAGTCGAGGAGCGCGGCACCGAGCACGCCGCCGTCGAGGATCTCCAGCGCCGGACCCAGGTCCTCGCCGCACACGTGCGCCACCGTCGACTCGACGGTGATCTCCCGCAGCACCAAGCCGAACAGGTCGACCGCGGGTGCCTGCTTGGGCAGGCCGACGGCGAGCACGCGGCCGCCGTCGGTGACCATCCGCACCGCGTTCTCGAACTGCCCGGGCGCACCACTCGCCTCGATCACCACGTCGGCGCCGCGGCCACCGGTCTGCTCGCGCACGGCCTCGACGACCTCGCCCGTCGCATCGACCACCCGCGCGGCACCGAGCCGGGTCGCGCGGTCCAGTTTGTCGCCGGGGAAGTCGAGCACCGTGACCTCGGCGTCGTAGAGGTGCCGCAGCCCCGCGAGCACGAACGAGCCGATCGCCCCGGCCCCGATGACCACGACGGAGTCGCCCGGCCGCACCCCGGCCCGCCGCGCGGCGTGCAGCCCGACGGCCAGCGGCTGGGCCAGCCCGGCGTGGTCGAGGGAGATCCCGTCCGGGATCCGCCGCAGCAGGCCGGCGGGCGCGGCGACGTACTCCGCGAGCCCGCCGGGCGCGTTGAGTCCGAGCGTGTAATAGCGGCGGCACAGGTTGGTGCGGCCCTCGCCGCACCGGTCGCACCGTCCACACGAGACACCGGCACCGGCGGCCACCAGCTCGCCCGCCGCGAACCCGGAGCCACCGGACACGACCTCACCGACGAACTCGTGCCCGATGATCATCGGCCCGAGGTGCCCGCTGCCGGGGTGGCGCCGCGTCAGCGGCACCACCTTCGGGCCGGCCACCCACTCCGTGGCGTCCGAACCGCAGATCCCGCTGCGCCGCACCGCGAGCAGCACCTCACCGGCCCGCGGCTCGGGCACGGGCACCTCTTCGATCCGCACGTCCCGGCGGCCGTGGTAGACGGCCGCGCGCATGGTCGCGGTCACCGCGTGGCCCCGAACTCGAGGTGCACCTTGATGTTGCGCGCGGTGTCGCGCGACGCCGCGATCGCCTCCGCCGCACGCGAAACCGGGAACCGGCTCGTGACCAGCTCGCCCAGGCCGAGCCCGGCGCGGTCGAGGAACCGCAGCGTGTCCGGCCACACCCCCGGCGACCCGATGATCCCGCGGATGGCGAGCTCCTTCGACTGGATGAGACCCAGTTCGGCGGGCGCGCTGCCGCCGACGTCGATGCCGACGTAGACGATCCGGGCACCGTGCGCGGCGACCCGGAGCACGTCGGCCATCACCGCGGGCCGCCCGGTCGCCTCGATCACCACCGTGCCGCCGGCGCCGCCGGTCGCCTCGGCCACCTGGTCCGCGATCGGCGCGGCCGCCGGGTCGAGCACCACGTCGGCACCGAGCTTGCGAGCCGCCTCCGCCCGGCCGGCCGCCGGCTCCACGGTGATCGTGCGGGCCCCGAGCGCCGCGGCGCCGGCGGTGACGCCGAGCCCGATCGGACCGGCGCCGAACACCACCACCGTGTCGCTGGCGTTGACGTTGCCCGCCTTCATCAGGGCGTGGTACCCGCAGCTGAAGGGTTCCACGAGCGCGCCGTCGGTGAACGACAGCGAATCCGGCAACCGGTGCAGCCACGCGGGTTTGGCGACGAAGAACTCCGCCGCCGCACCGCTGATCGAGAAACCGAAGTGGTCGGCGCCGATCACGCACTCGCCCACGACGCGGTCACCGGGCGCGAAATCCGTGACGTCGGCACCGGTCTCGACGATCTCCCCCGACCACTCGTGCCCCGGGATGATCGGGTAGGAGAACGGGATGATGTAACGGCCTTCGAGCAACTCGATGTCCGAGTGGCAGATGCCGACCGACCGGGCCGCGACGAGCACCTCGTCGGCGGCGATCCGCGGCACCTCCAGTTCGTCGACGGAGACCGCGTCCGCGGCGGTGAACCTCAGGGCTTTCATCGGGTGCGCTCCTTTCGGGCGGTGGCTTCGCCGCGGCCGGCCGGCGTGTTCAGGTGGGACTGGGATTCGCGCGCGGTGGCGAGCGCACCGTTCACCCCGATGTAGCGTGGGCCGGCGACGAGCAGTTCCTCGGCCGGGAACTTGGTGATCACCTCGCAGCCCTCCGGGGTCACCACCAATTCCTCCTCGATCCGCGCCGCGCCGACGCCGTCGGCCGAGGGCCAGTACGTCTCGAGCGCGAAGACGTTGCCGACCTCCAGCACCTCCGGGTGCTCCAGGGAAACCAGGCGCGAGAAGATCGGCTTCTCCCAGATGGACAGTCCGACGCCGTGCCCGTACTGGAGCCCGAACGCGGCTTCCTCATCGGGAAAGCCGAACTCCCGCGCGGTCGGCCACACCGACACGATGTCCGCCGTCGTGGCGCCCGGGCGCACCAGCGCGATGGCGCGGTCCATGTACTCGCGGGCGCGCACGTAGGCGTCGCGCTGCGCGCTGCTGGCCGAACCGACGGCGAACGTGCGGTAGTAGCAGGTGCGGTAACCCTGGTGGCTGTGCAGGATGTCGAAGAACGCCGGGTCACCGGGCCGGATCAGCCGGTCGGAGAACACGTGCGGGTGCGGCGAGCAGCGCTCGCCGGAGATCGCGTTGACGCCCTCGACGTACTCGGAACCGAGGTCGTACAACGACTTCGAGACCAGGCCCACGCACTCGTTCTCCCGCACGCCCGGGCGCAGGAAGCGGTAGAGGTCGTCGTAGGCCGCGTCCACCATGGAGCACGCCTGGGTGAGCAGCGAGATCTCGTCGGCGGTCTTCACGCGGCGGGCCTCCATGAAGACCTGCTGCCCGTCGGTGACCGTGACGCCCGCGCGCTGCAGGGCCGCCAGGATCGGCAGCTCGATCACGTCGACGCCGAGCGGTTCGCCGAGCAGCCCGAACTTCTCCAGCTCGCGCTTGATCTTCGAGGCGACCTCGTCGGCGATGCCCGCGTCGGGGTGGAACGCCCCGCGCAGCGTCGAGATCCCGGCTCGGGCACCGGATTCGGCGCGCGGCCGCACGGCGCCGTGGTGCGGCGCGTGCGGGTCGGCGTCGGCTTCGGCGGTCGTGGTGGCGAGCCACGGGTTGTAGAGCTGGTGGTGCTTGGCCGCGGACCCGAAGTCCCACACGATCGGGTCGCTGGTGCGGGTCACCAGCGCGAACCGGATGAGCTTGTCCATCGCCCACGTGCCGATGTGGGTCGCGGACATGTACCGGATGTTCGAGAAGTCGAACGCGAGGACCGCACCGAGGCTGGACTTGTCCAGTTGCTCGCGCAGGCGCTGCAGCCGCTGCGTGCGCAGGAGGTCGTGGTCGATCCGGGTCTCCCAGTCGACGGCGTTGGGCCCGAACGTGGCGATCGGCATGAGTTTTCCTTTCCCCCGCGGCGGCTGACCGCCGGGAACGTGGACGAGCGGGCGGCCTCAGACGAGGACCATCCCGCCCTCGATCGGGATCACCTGCCCGGTGATGTAGTCGGAATCGGGGCCGGCGAGGAACACGGCCGTCGGGATCAGGTCTTCGGGTTCGGCCGGGCGGCCGAGGATGATGTCGCCGGACATCGCGGCGAACCCCGCGTCGCCCTCCCCGATGCGCTCGAGGTCGCGGTCGAGCTTGTCCCACAACGGGGTCCGCACCACGCCGGGGGCGAAGGCGTTGACGGTGATGCCGTGGGTGGCCAGCGCCCGCGCGCCGGACTGGGTCAGCGAGATCACCGCGGCCTTGCTCGCGCAGTAGGGCGCGAAGCTCGGGAAGCCCTGCCGTCCGGCGATCGAAGAGGTGTTGACGATCTTGCCGCCCGTCCCCTGCCGGATGAACTGCCGGGCGGCCTCCTGACTGCCGAGCACGACGCCGAACGCGTTGACGCGGAAGATGCGCTCCCACACGGCTTCGGTGATGTCGAGGAACTTCTCGGGCTCGTTGAAGCCGGCGTTGTTGAAGTACACGTCGAGCCGGCCGAACTCGCTCACGGCCAGTTCGATCGCGGCCCGCACGTCCTCGCGGTCGGCGACGTCCACGCGCCGGTGCACGGCGCGCCCGCCGCTGTCGCGAATGGCCTGCGCCACCGCGGCGGCCTCGGGTTCGTCGCGGTCGGTGACGACCAGGGCCGCGCCCTCGTCCGCCATCCCGCGGGCGAGGGCGGCGCCGATCCCCCGGCCCGCTCCGGTCACCACCACGGTCCTGCCGGTCAGTCGCTCAGCCATGGCCATGCTCCTTTCGTTGAATCCCTGGCGTTCGCTCACGCTGAACAGGCGAGGGCCGTTCCGCGGTGTAGTGCAGGTCGCACCCGGGCTTGTGTACAGCCCCAGCGCACGAACGTATGATCGAGTGAACAGTCGGCGATGGCGCCGTGAACGGAACGGGAGCGGCACCGTGGACGACCGGATCGGCCCTGCCCTGCGCGAAGCACGGGTCAGGCAGAAGCGCACCCTGCGCGGCGTCGCGCTGGCCACGGGGCTCTCGGCGAGCCTGCTGTCGCAGGTCGAGACCGGTAAGTCGCAGCCGTCCGTGAGCACGCTGTACACCCTCGTCAGCCACCTCGGCCTCTCGCTGGACGAACTGCTCGGGCTTGACGTCGGCGGCCGCGCCCCGGCGAGCGAACCGGACGTGCTCGAGACCACCATCCAGCGCGCGGCCGACAACCCGGTGCTGGACATGGACAACGGCGTGCGCTGGGAACGCCTCGCGGTCGACGACCCGCGGTCCGTGGAACCGCTGCTGGTGACCTACCAGCCCGGCGCGAGCAGCTCCGCCGACGGCGGGCTGATGCGCCACCCGGGCAGGGAACACGCGTACCTCCTCGCCGGTGAGCTCACGCTGCGGTTCGAATCGGCCGACCACGTGCTGCGCGCCGGCGACTCGGTCTCGTTCCGCTCCGATCGCCCGCACCTCTACGTCAACCACACGTCCGAGCCCGCGCGCGGGCTGTGGTTCGTCGTCGGCCGCACCGTCTCCGGCCGCGCGCGCGAGCGGATCGCCGGTCCGCCGGCCGAGCTGCTGCGGCTGCTCGGCGGCGCGCACCCGGTCACCGGCGACGAGCGCTGACCCGGCGGTCACCGGTCCGCCGCGGGCGGGATGATCCGCTCCGCGCGCAGGGTCTCGAAGAGCCGGGCGAACGAGTCGAGCGTGCTGGTGTAGCCCGCGAACCCGGCCTTGCGGCTCTTGCTCATGTCGGTCAGGCACTCGATCGGCCGGCCGAGGTCGCTGTCGGTGTGCCACCACGAAGCGACGCGCGCGACGTCCGGTTCCCGCAGCCCGTGGCGCTCGGCGATCCGCCGCCACACCGGGGCGGCGTCGGCCATCTGCTCCTCCAGCGGCGCGGGCTTGCCGTCGAACCCCACGGGCGTGACGCCGAGCAGCTTCGCGATGCGCGGCCACATCCAGCGCCAGCGGAACACGTCACCGTTGGCGATGTTGAACGCCTCGTTGCGCGCGTTCTCGGCCGTGGCCGCCCAGACCATCTGGTCGGCCAGCAGCCCGGCGTCGGTCATGTCGGTGACGCCGTTCCACTGGACCTCCGACCCGGGGAAGCGGAAGTCCCGCCCGGTTTCCCGGCACACGGCCGCGTAGACGGCCAGCGTCATCCCCATGTTCATCGCGTTGCCGACCGCGTGCCCGATCACGGTGTGCGCGCGGTGCACGCTCCAGGTGAAGCCGTGCCGCTCGGCGGCCGCGAAGAGCTCGTCCTCCTGCGCGTAGTAGAAGTTCGGCACGTCGAGGCGCGCTTCGTCCTCGTGGAACGGAGTGTCCGGCGTGACACCGGCGGCGTAGGCCTCGAACGGCCCGAGGTAGTGCTTGAGCCCGGTCATCAGGGCCACGTGCCGCACCGCGCCACGGGCGGTGGCCGCCGCGAGCACGTCGCGCACGATGCCGGCGTTGACCTCGATGTTCTCCGCCTCGGTCGGGCGGCGCGACCACGCGGTGAGGAAGACGTGCGTCGGCGCGGTGTCCGCGAGGGCGGCGCGCAGCGCGGCCGGGTCCTCGAGGTCGGTGCGGACCGGCCGGACCCCGGCGAGGCCGGATTCGCTGCGCCGCGACACGCCGGTCACCGCCCAGCCGCGCTCGACCAGCCGCGTGGCCACCGCGGCCCCGGCGATGCCGGTGACCCCGACGACGAGTGCTTTTTCGCTCACTGTCTCTGCTTTCTGCTCGCGTTCGGTCAGACCAGGGCCGGCGTCCGGCGGCGCACGCGGGTGTAGATCGCGGCGGCGACGAGGATGAGGATGCCCTGGAAGAAGTACTGCCAGCTCTGGCTCAGGTTGAGGAACGTCGTCGCGTTGAGCACTTCCTGGATCAGCGTCGCGCCCAGCAACGTGCCGATGAACGACCCGCGCCCGCCGGCGAGGCTCGCCCCGCCCAGCACGACCGCCGTGATGCTGGAGAGCGTGTAGCTCACGCCCTGCGTCGGGTCGCCGACGCCGATCTGGGCCATCAGCAGCAGCGCGCCGAAGAACGTCAGCACCGCGCACCCGACGTAGGCGAGCACGTGGACGCGGTTCACCTTGACGCCCAGGCGCAGGGCGGACCCCTCGTTCGAACCGGCCGCGCGCAGGCCCCGGCCCCAGGCGGTGAACCGCAGCGCGAGCTCCAGCGCGACCGCGACGACGACCGCCACGAGGAACGCGACCGGCACGAAGCCGACCGACACCGTGATCGCGTCCGTGACCGTCGTGCTGATGAACCCGCCCTGGAACGGCCGCAGCAGCAGGGAGATGCCCTGCAGTCCGATGTAGAGCGTCAGGGTCGCCGCGACCGCCGTGAACCCGCCGAAGCGGATCAGGAGGCCGTTGAGCACTCCGGACAGCACGGCCACCGCGAGCATGATCACGAGCGCGAGCACCATGAGCACCGGGGAATGCCCGTCGGTGACGAAGAACGACGCGATCACCACGAGCAGCCCGGCGAGTGGACCGACCGACAGGTCGATCCCGCCGGTCATGATCACGATCGTCTGGCCCAGGCTGATGAAGGCGAGCGCCGTGAGCAGCGTCAGCAACGAGGTGACGTTGAACGGGGCGAGGAACCGGACGTTGTGCGCGAAGGTGTAGCCGCCGAGCGCGAGGATCACCAGCGCCAGCACGAGGCTCGGCGCGTAGTCCCCCTTCGCGAGGTCCCGGAGGCGTTCGGCCATCGGCGTCCGCGCGGTCCGGGCCTCGGGGGCCTTCTTCGCCGGCGGCGTTTCGCTGCGGAGGGTGGTGGCGTTCACGACCGAGCCGGTGATCTTCTCCTCGGTCACGTCGTCGCCGGTGAGTTCGGCGACGACCTGCCCGCGGGAGAACACGACGACCCGGTCGCAGAGGCCTTCCAGCTCCTTGGCGTCCGAGGACACCACGACCACCGGCACGCCGGACGCAGCGACGTCGCGCATGATCGTGTAGATCTCCGACCGGGCGCCGACGTCGACCCCCTGGGTCGGCTCGTCGGCCAGCAGCAGCCGCGGCGCGGCGAGGAGGGCCCGCGCCATCACGACCTTCTGCTGGTTCCCGCCCGAGAGCGCCATCACGTTCGTCTCGCGCGACGCGGTCTTCACCGAGAGCTTGGCCAGCTCGGCGTCCACTGTGGATCGCTCGCGCTCGCCCGAGACGACTCCCCCGCCGGCGAACGACGGCAGCGCGCTCACCGCAGCGTTCTCCCGCACCGACATCGCCGGCAACAGGCTTTCCCGGTGCCGGTCGGCGGGCATGTACGCGGTCGAGCGGACGAGGGCGCGGCCCCGCAGCCGCGCGCCGTCCAGCACGATCCGGCCCGTCGAGTGCCGCAGTCCGGCCAGCGCGCGCAGGAACTCGCTCTGGCCGTTGCCGACGATCCCGGCGAGCCCGACGATCTCCCCGTGGTGCGCGACGAGCCGCGCGTCGTGGAACCCCTCACCGGACAGGCCGTCGACCTCCAGCGCCACCTTGGCGCCGGCCGGATCGGTGCACTTCTCGGGGAACGTCGAGGCGAGTTCGCGCCCGACGATCATCCGCAGCATCTCGTCGTCCGTGAGGTCGGCGACGGCCGCGTGCCCGCGCGCCCGGCCGTCGCGCAGCACGGTCACCTCGTCCGCGATCTCGCGCACCTCGGCCAGGCGGTGGGTGATGTAGACGACCGCCGTGCCGCGGGCGGTGGCCTGGCGCACCTGGTCGAAGAGGATCTCGGTCTGCTCCGCGCCCAGCGGCGCGGTCGGCTCGTCGAGGATCAGCACCTTCGGCTCCAGCGCGATGGCCTTCGCCAGCTCGAGCAGCTGCTTCTGCGCGACGCCGAGGTCGGCCACGCGGTCCTGCAGCCGCAGGTCCGCGCCGACGCGCCGCAGCAGTTCGACCATCCACACGCGCGGCGTCCCGGCCGGCATCCGCTCGGCGGGCACCGCGAGCCGGATGTTCTCGGCTACCGTCATGTCGGCCACCACGGCGGGGTGCTGGTGCACGATCGCGATGCCGAGCCGGCTCGCGCGGTCGGTGGTGAGCGCCGCGATCGGCTCACCGGCCACCGCGATGGTGCCCTCGTCGGGCTGGGTCGAGCCGGACGCGATGCCCATCAGCGTCGACTTGCCCGCGCCGTTCTCGCCGAGCAGCGCGTGCACCCGGCCGCCGAAGACGTCCAGCGACACCTCGGCCAGTGCGCGCACGGGCCCGTAGCTCTTCGAGACCCCGGTGAGGCTCAGAGCCGCTACTTCGGTCATCTTCCGCCTCCTACTTCAGCGCCGCGATCTGGTCCGCTTTGGACAGCGAGCTGGACACGAACGCGTCGCTCGGCAGGCCCTTGTCGCACGTGACGGGGTGCGGCTGGCCCGAGATGGAGTCCTCGAACGCGGTCTGCGGGTACACCTGGTCCTTCGGCACCACACCGCCGGTCGCCTTGGCCACCGCGACGTCGATCGCGAGGCGCGACATCGCGTTCTGCGAGGACACGGTGAACAGCGGGAACGCGCTGCCGGCGTCCTTCTGCTGCTGCCAGTTGCAGGCGAGCTGGTTGGCGTCCTCGGTCGCGATCGCCGGGATCTTGCGCCCCGCCGAGGTGAAGGCGGAGAACGAACTGGCCAGCGCCGCCCCGAAGTCGGTGGTGATCGCGTCGATCTCCGGGTTCTTCGCCAGCGCCGCGGTGATCACGCGCTGGGTCTGCGCGGCGTCCCAGTTGGTCACCTCGTACGGCGTGGTGCCGACGAACTGGATCCCCGGGTGGTCCTTGAGCACGCTCTGCATGCCCTTGTACTCGTCGAGGCTCTGCGAGTTCGCGGGCGGCCCGCCGAGGTTGAGCACCTTGCCCTTGCCGTTGAGCGCCTTCACGAGCCACTGGCCCCACAGCACACCGGCCTGCTCGAAGTCGGTGCTCACGAACGCGTCGTAGTCCTGGCCGGGAGTTCCGCCGGGGCTGACGCGGTACGGCACGGTGACCACGCCGGCCTTGTACGCGCTGCGCAGGGCCGGCAGCACGGCTTGGCCGGCATCGGGGAACACCACGATCGCCTGCGTGCCCTTGGCCACGAGACCCTGGATGTCCGAAATGGCCTTCTGCGTGTTGCCCTGCCCGTCGGTGTAGGTGAACGACGTGACGTTCGGGCACTTCGCGACCTCGGCCTTGGCTTCGGCCGTGGTGACCTTGCGCCAGTTGTTGTCGCCGAAGCCGTCGGCCAGGCCGAGGGAGATCTGCTTCGAACCGCACCAGGACGGCACGTTCGCGTTGGCGGGCTTGCCCTGGGCGCTGGTCGAAGCGCCGTCGTCCACTGTGCACGCAGTGGTCACCAGGGCGAGGGACGCGAGGCCGGCGAGCACCGACCGGCGGAAGTGACGGGGAGACATGGGAAACCCTTCCTACTGCTGGGTCCGGGGAGTGGGGACACGGCGGAACCAGCCGCGCACGGCGGCCCAGTTCACGGTGTAGACGGCGACACCCGCGGCGAGCGCGAGGGCCTGGACGATGTTGTCCGTCGCCGCGCTGACGCCGAGCGTCAGCACGAACTGGTCGAGCTGGGACAGGAACAGGGCGGCGATGGCGCTGGCGACGGGACTGCCCTTGCCGCCGAGCAGCGACGTGCCGCCGAGCACGACGGCCGCGACCGAGGGCAGCAGCAGCGTGTCGCCCTGGAACGCCCCCGGCGTGGTGACGATGCCGGCCAGGAGGATGCCGGCGGTGCCGTAGAGCAGCGAAGCCCAGACGTACGCGGCCAGCTGGTGGCGCCGCACGCGCAGGCCCGCGAGCCCCGCCGCCTCCGGGTTGTCGCCCACGGCCTCGAACCGGCGGCCCGGCACGGTGCGCTTCATCGCGAAGCCCGTCACGGCGACGAGGACCACGGCGATGTAGACGGCGCAGGGCAGGCCGAGGAACCGGCCGGTGGCGATCGAGTGCAGCGCGGCCGTGGTCGTCACCGGCGAACCACCCGAAACCCCCAGCACCACCGCGTAGAGCAACGCGTTGGTGCCCAGGGAAGTGACGATCGCCGACATTCCCAGCCGGCTGACGACGAGGCCGTTGAGCAGGCCCGCCGCCAGCGCGGCGACGTAGGCCAGCAGCACCGCGGGGAGCAGTTTTCCGTTGTCACCACCGGGGTAGTGGGTCACGATGATCACGCTGAGGGACACGGTGCCGGGCACCGACAGATCGATCCCGGCCTGCTGGACGACCAGCGTCTGCCCGAGCGCGACCACGGCCAGCACGGCGGCGAAGGGCAGCATCCCCTGCAACGAGCTGCGGCCCAGGCTCTCGGGCTGCAGCAGCAGGCTGACGAGGAACAGCAGGACGGTCGCGACGAGGATCGTGACCAGGCCGCGGGAGGCGTGCTGCGCCGTCGTCCGCCGCCACAAGCTCGGCCGGGGCGGATGGCCGGTCCCCGGAGCCGGGGCGGGCGCCGGGGCCGACCGGGTGACGGCCACCGAGCCCCTTGTCGTGTCGCTCATCGGATCGCTCCTCGGGTGCTGCGCGCACCGGTTCGCAGGGCAGGACGAAGTCCGTCCACAAAGGTCTTGCGGACTTCGGGACGGGTTGTTCTGGTGGGGTCAGCCGACCTTGACGAGCAGCTTCTGCGCGTCGCCTTCGGGATCGAGCAGCCGGTCGAACCCGCCGGCGACGACGTCGTCGACCGCGATCACCTCGGTGAGCACCCGCTCCACCGGGAACCGTCCGGTCGCGACGAGCGAGATGATGCGCGGGAAGTCGAACACCGGGTAGCACCACGTCCCGACCAGGCTCAGATCCCGCTGCGAAAGGGCCATCGGGTCGATCGTCGCGGGGCGCACGTGCAGGCCCACCTGGGTCGCGGTGCCGTGGGAGCGCAGGCTGCCGAGTGCCGTGGCCAGGCCGGCCTCGGACCCGGAGCACTCGGCGGCGACGTCGGCCCCGACGCCGCCGGTGAGCGCACGGACCACCCCCGGCACGTCCTCGGCCAGCGGATCGAGCACGGTCGCGACCTCGAGCGCTTCGAGCAGAGCCCGGCGCCGCGCGTTGGGCTCGCTCACGATGACCCGCGCGGCGCCCGACGCGTGGGCGTACAGCGCGGCGAGCGCGCCGATCGGACCGGCGCCGGTGATGAACAGCGTGTCGCCGGCCCCGAACCCGGTGCGGTCGACGCCGTACGCGGCGACCGCGGCCGGTTCGACCAGGGCGCCCTGCACGTCGGAAACCGATTCCGGCAGCACGGCGATCTGGTAGTCGGGCACCACCACCTGTTCGCTGATCCCGCCGCCGTGCCAGCTGAGCCCGGTGCACGCCATCCGCGGGCACAGGTGGTTGAGCCCGCGGCGGCAGTAATAGCAGTGTCCACAGTAGATCAACGGCATCACCGAAACCCGCTCGCCGACGCGGATTCCCGTGACCTCGGCACCGATCTCGAGCACCTGGCCGGAGAACTCGTGGCCGAGCACCTGCGGGGCCGCGGCGTGCGACAGCGGGTGCGGGCTGGTGGGGATCACGATCGGCCCGGCCGCGTACTCGTGCAGGTCGGTGCCACAGATCCCGCACAGGTAGGGCCGGACGCGCACTTCCTTGGCGCCGACCGCGGCCGGCTCGGGTACGTTCTCGACCCGGATGTCGTGCTTGTCGTGGAAGACTGCGGCGCGCATGCTCTACTCCTCGTAGTCTTCGTTGTCTCCGAGAGCCCGCGCAGCCGGGATCCGGGCGCGGACGCGGCGTCGTGATCGCCG
This sequence comes from Amycolatopsis sp. NPDC051903, assembly GCF_044452505.1. Taxonomy (NCBI): domain Bacteria; kingdom Bacillati; phylum Actinomycetota; class Actinomycetes; order Pseudonocardiales; family Pseudonocardiaceae; genus Amycolatopsis; species Amycolatopsis sp. NPDC051903. The sequence continues at coordinate 37,394 of NZ_JBITBT010000056.1, forward strand.
GGTGCGTTCCCGTTCGACGACGCTGTACAGCGATAGTGAACAATGAACCGAACGGTGAGTCAAGGGTCAGCGAACAACTTTGCCAGACCCGCAGGTCATGCTCCTTCATCCTTGACAGGACTGGGATCCGGACTGTTCACTTCGAGCAAACGACCGCTGCGAGCCGTCACCGCAGCGCTTCCGGCACCTTCTCTGCCGCCTTCCCCGGAGGAACCTCATGGACCTCGGCACGCGTCTGGGCCACCTGTCCTACTCGACTCTCGTGCACCCGGGTGACACCTGGGACGAGATGAACACCAGCCTCGAGACGTACGTCCCCGAAGTGAAACGCCGGGTCTCGCCGGACGCGCCGTTCGGGGTGTCGCTGCGGCTCTCGGGCGCGTCGGCCGACCGGCTCTCGGACGACGGGCCCGAGCGCGAGCGGCTGAAGAAGTACTTGGCGGAGAACGATCTCTACGTCTACACCGTCAACGCGTTCCCGCACGGGCCGTTCAAGGGCCGCTCGGTGATGGAGAACGTGTACGAACCGGACTGGAGCACCGAAGAGCGCGTCGCCTACACGATGCGCGTGGCCGACGTGCTCGCGGACGTCGCGGCCGACGGCGTCGAGCCGACGATCCAGACGGTGCCGCTGGCCTACCGCCCCAAGGTCACCGGCGAAGCGTACGTGGAATCGTTCACCCGCAACGTCCTGCGGGTCGTGGCCCACCTCGTCGGGCTCGAACGCCGGACCGGCCGGCGCGTGAAGCTCGCGATCGAGCCGGAACCGTTCTGCTACCTGGAAACCATCGAGGAGACGGTCCGCTACTTCACGACGCGGCTGTACTCCTGTGCGGCGGCGGAGGCGCTGTCCGGACTCGCGGACCTCCCGCTCGCGGAAGCGTTCGGGGCCCTGCGCAGGCACGCGGGGATCGTGTTCGACATCGGCCACCAGGCGGTGGAGTTCGACGACATCCCGGCGTCGCTCGACCTGCTCGCGGACGCCGGCGTGCCGATCTTCAAGCTGCAGCAGGCCGCCGCGCTGTGGGTGCCCGAGGTGACCGACGAGGTCGTGCGCGAGCTGGAGCGGTTCACCCGCACCATCTACCTGAGCCAGACGTCGGAACTGCGCGACGGTTCCGTCACACGGCACCTGAACCTCTCCGACGCGATCGCCGCCTGGCGCCGGGAACCCGGTGGCGCGCGCGAGTGGCGCACGCACTTCCACGTGCCGGTCTTCCTCGACGACCTGGGCCCGTTCCGCACCACGCGCTTCGCACTCGAGCAGGCGCTGGACCGGCACCGCGCGCAGCCGCAGTCTTCGCACCTGGAGATCGAGACGTACACGTGGGACGTGCTGCCCGAGCACCTCAAGTCCGGCGACATCACCGACTACGTCGTGCGGGAGCTGGAGTTCGTGCGCGACCGGCTCACCGCTTGAGTCCCGCGTCAAGCTACAGTGAACACTTACTGAACGACAGCACGAGGAGCGAGACGTGGTTGCCAAGCACGAGCCGGCGGAGCACCCCGAGGCCGCGCACCTCGGCTCGAAGCTGCGCGCCCGCCGGCAGGACGCGGGCTTGTCACTGCGCCAGTTCGCGCGCGACCTCGGCTACTCGGCGGCCTTCGTGTCGCAGATCGAGAACGGGAAGTCGCAGCCGTCGGTCGCGACGCTGTACGCGATGTGCAGCGCGCTGAACGTCTCCATCGACGAACTGTTCGCCGGCAGCGGTGCGGACGCGGCGGAAGCGCCCGCGCCCGCACCGGCCGCCGGCGTCGAGAAGCACAGCTTCCACGGCGCTCTCGCGAAGCTCAACGAGGATCCCGAGGAGCACGAAAGCCCCATGCTCCGCCCCGGCGAGCGCCGCCAGCTCGTCCTCGACTCCGGCGTCACCTGGGAGCAGCTCTCGTCCATCCACGACAGCACGGTGGACTTCCTCTACGTCCGCTACGAAGTCGACGGCAGCTCCGTCCCCGACGACAAGCTCACGCGCCACGCGGGCATCGAATACGGCTACATCATCAGCGGCACCCTCGAAGTCGCCCTCGCCTTCGACACCTACCACCTCCACGCCGGCGACTCGATCGCGTTCGACTCCACGACCCCGCACCGCCTCACCAACCGGGGTGACGGGCCGGCGGAAGCGATCTGGTTCGTCCACGGCAGGAATCCGGCTCGCTGACCCTCGGCCGACCTTCGTTGGTCGCCCCGGACACAGAGCGCTACTCCCCCAGCTGTTCCGCCACCTGGCGCAGCGCGGCGACCACCGCGTCGGCGTTCGCGGTGTGGTCTTCGCGCGTCGCGGCGACCGTGGTGCGGCCGAGCCAGGCCGGGTCGTCGACGGGGAGGGTCACGACGCCGGCCGGCACGGCGGGCGCGGCCAGGGCCGGCACCACGGTGATCCCGAGGCCGGCCGCGACCAGGCCGAGGCGGGCGGGCCAGTCGCGCATCACGTACGCGAGGTGCGGGTCGGCCAGGGTCGGCCACGCGCCGAACTGCGGTTCGCCCTTGAGCCCGGCGCCGGCGATCCAGGGTTCGCCGGCCAGCTCGGTCACCGCGACCCGGGTGCGGTCGGCCAGCCGGTGCTCGCGAGAAACCGCGACGCGCAAGCCGGTTCCGGGCAGCTGCGCCAGGCGCAGGCCGTCGAGGTCGTAGGACGGCAGGTCCGGGCCGACCGCGACCACCGCGACGTCGATCCGCCCGGCGCGCAGCTGCCGCAGCTGGGCGGGCGTGGCCGCCACCCGGGGCTCGACGAGGAGCCCCGGGTGGCGCCGGCGGACTTCGGCGACGGCGCGCGGGACGAGGACCCACATCGCCGTCGGGTACGCGCCGAGCCCGACCCGTCCGGCGAGGCGGTCGGCCAGCTCCGCGAGATCCCGGTCCACGGCGTCGATCTCGCTCAGCACAGTCGCCGCGCGACGGGCCACGGCCGCACCCGCCGGGGTGGGCGAGACTCCGCGGGCGCCGCGCACGAACAGCGGGGCGCCCGCGGCCGTTTCGGCGGCGGCCACCTGTCGGGACACCGCCGACTGCGTGTAGCCGAGCAGTTCGGCGGCCGCGGTGAAGGACCCGGTGCCGGCGACGGCGTGGACGACTCTCAGCGCGGTGACGGTGAACTCGGCCATGCCCCCATCTTGAGGCATGCGGTCTCGTCATGTCTGTTCTTCTTGATCATCGCTGGTGGAATGAGTGCCCGGTGCCCACGATGGAAGGCGAAAGCCCTTTGCGATCTCGAGGAGAAAGTCATGAGCAAGACCTGGTTCATCACCGGCGCGTCGCGCGGCCTCGGCCGGGTGTGGGCCGAGGCGGCGCTCGGCCGTGGCGACCGCGTCGCCGGCACCGCCCGGAACCCGGCCGCGCTCGAACCGCTCACCGCCCGGTTCGGCGACGCGTTCGTCCCGGTCCGGCTGGACATCACCGACCGTGCGGCGGTGTTCGGCGCCGTCGCGCACGCCGCCGAGCGGCTCGGCCGGCTCGACGTCGTCGTCAACAACGCCGGCTACGGCCAGGTCGGGCTGCTCGAAGACCTGACCGAAGCCGAGCTGCGCGCGCAGCTGGAGACGAACTTCTTCGGCACGGTGTGGGTCACGCAGGCGGTGCTGCCCGTGCTGCGGACCCAGCGCTCCGGCCGGATCCTGCAGGTCACGAGCGAAGGCGGGGTCCGCGCGTACCCGGGTCTCGGCGCCTACCACGCGTCGAAGTGGGCGGTGGAAGGCCTGACGGAGTCGCTGGCCCAGGAGGTCGCCGCCTTCGACGTGCACGTCACGATCGTCGAACCCGGCCCCTACGCCACCGAGTTCGGCGGCGACAGCCTTCGCGTCAGCGCCGAACACCCGGACTACGCCGCCGTCCGCAGCACGCTCGCCCCGGCCTTCGAGCTCGGCGACCCCCTCGCCACGGGCCCGGCCATCCTGGCCGTCGCGGACGCCGAAGCCCCGCCGCGACGCGTGTTCTTCGGCAAATCGTTCGCCGACGTCGAGCAGATCTACGCCGAGCGCCTGCGCACGTGGCACGAATGGCAGCCGGTCGCGCTGGCGGCGTTCGGTGAGCCGGCCCGGCAAAACGCCTGACGACCGTCGGTACCCACGGCCGCCGTGGCGCGCGTCGTCGAGCCGGCTTCGGGCGGCTGGTCCACACGTCCATCAGCACACCCGCGGGCCACCGCCCCGCTCGGCCGGCCGGGCTCACAACCAGCCGCGGCGGCCGGCTTCGGCGCCGGCCTGGAAACGGTTCTTCACGCCGAGCACCACCAGCAGTTCGGCAACCCTGCGGCTGTAGGTGCGCGGCGACAACCCGATCCGGCGGCAGGCCACCTCGTCGGGCTCGTCCGAAGCCAGCACGGGCAGCAGCACAGCCAGCCGAGGGGGCAGGCCGGCGTCTTGGGGAACCCGACCGGACGACCAGAGCTGCCGGTGGAGGGCGACGAGGGCGTGGACCAGCACGGGGTCGCGGATGAGCTGGAAGCCATCGGCGAGGACAGTGTGGTCGAGGGGTAAGCAGGCGACGCGGCGGTCGAGGATGGAGAGCTTGAAGGGGATGCGGCCGACGACGCGGGCCTGGCCGCCGGCGCGGTGCACGATCGCGCCGAGGTTGCGGTCGGCGAGGAGGCCGGGCTGGGTGGTGAGCTGCCGGACGGCCACGCCGCGGTCCAGTGCGGCGGTGAGCGTCTGCGGGCCACGTGCCTGGATGCGTTCGGGGACACCCGCCCGGATCAGGTACCCGGTGTCGTCGCAGCTGAGGAGTTCGCGGGACACCGCGGCGCGCAGGGTCCCGATGACTCCCCAGATGCGGGAACGCGGTCCGGTGACGATCCGGGCCGGGACCGCCTGGCCTCGGCGGGCGCGGAAATCGGACTCGTCGAGCGCGGCGAGCAGCCGGGCGTGGACGTCCCCCATGCAATCCCCCTCCGTGGCGAGTTCTCGCCAACACCCTGCGCTGCCGGGCCCGGTGCGTACAGGCTGCTGCCATGGACGAACTGGCCGATCTCGTCACGCCGCTGGCGGTGCGGGCGGCGGTGGCACTGGGCCTGCCGGACAGGATCGCAAACGAGCCGGTTCCCGTCGAGGTCCTCGCCGCCGACCTGGGTACCGACGCGGGCGCGCTCGCGCGGCTCGTCCGGCTGCTCGCCACGCGGGGGATCGTGACGGTGACCAGCGACGGAGCGGTGCGGCTCGCTGCCGCGGGCGCGTGCCTCGTCTCCGGGACGTCGGCCGCCGCGCGCCTGGACTGGACCGGCGCGGCCGGCCACCTCGACCGGGTCTTCATCGCCGATCTGCTCACCGTGCTCCGGACTGGCCGCAGTGGTCGCGACCTGTGGGCCGAGCTGGCCGAACCAGCGCTCGGCGCGTCCTTCGACCGGCTGATGACCGCCCGGTCCGCGGAGTGGGTGCCGTCGGTGGCCGAGCTGGACCTGTGGGCCGGCGTGCGGAGCGTCGTCGACGTCGGGGGCGGCCGGGGGCACCTGCTGCGTGCCCTCACGGCCAGGTGGCCACATTTGCGTGGTGTGCTCGTCGACCGGTCGGGAGCCGCTGACGTACCCGCGGCCGTCGAAGTCGTCGCCGGCGACTTCCGCGACCCCCTTCGTGCGGGAGCCGACGTCTACGTCCTGGCCCACGTCCTGCACGACTGGCCCGACGACACCGCCAGGACGATCCTGCGTCGCGCCGCCGAGGCCGCCGGCGCGACGGGCGTGGTGCTGGTGATCGAGCGCCTGCTCGACCACGGCGGCCACGACGCCGCGCACCAGGATCTGCGCTTGTTCGTCCTGTTCGGCGGCCGCGAGCGCACGCGCGCCGAATTCGAGTCGCTCGGCCGGGACGCGGGCGTCACCCTTGACTCCGCGCGGCCGACCCAGTCCGGTCGGTACGTGCTCACGTTCCGACCTGTTCCCGACCACGAGGAGATCCCGTGCCCACGTTCCGCCGGCTGACCGTCGCTCTGGCCGTGCTCGTGCCCCTGACCACGCTGACCAGCCCGGTCGCCGGTGCCGCCCCGGCTGCCGGCGCCGCGGACCAGCTCACCTCAGCCCCGCTCGACCAGCTGATCGGCGCCGTCGTGGAGCGGCTGCAAACCGGCGACACCGTGGCCGCCGCGAAGTGGCCCACGCGGGGGCCCATCGAAGACCCCGCGCGCGAGAAGGTGGTCCTCGACGCGGCGTCGGCGGGTGCCACCGAGCGCGGACTCGACCCGGCCGGCGCGGTCGCCGTGTTCGGTGACCAGATCGCGGCGAGCAAGACCGTGCAGTACGGGCTCTTCTCCGACTGGACGGCGAACCCCGAGCACGCCCCCACCACGATCCCCGACCTCAGCCAGATCCGCCCGATCCTCGACCGGATCACCGGGGAGCTGCTCGACGGGATGGTGGCCACGAAGTCCCTGCGGACCTCGGCGGTGTGCGGGGTGGCGGTGCGCCTGTCGGCGGAGCGGGCCTCGTTGCGGACCCACTTCGACCAGCTGCACCGGACAGCGTTGGACCGCGCCGTCCGGTCGCTGTGCGAATGACGGCCCTCCCGGCGCGGGATGGTCGCGCGGTAAGCCGCCAGGTGAGCACGGGAGCGTGGTTCGTCCACTTGCGACGGTGACCGGCCGGTGCGCTCGTACCGATGGCCGGCCGCCGCGCTAGGGCTCAGCGCTGCCGGTGCGTGAACGCGGCGAACTTCGCCTGGGCCTCCGCGGTCACCACGCGTTCGGAGAAGAGCCGGACCTCCTCGTCCAGCCGGTGGGCCACGGCGGCGTTGTCGCGCATGAGCCGCTTGGTGGTGGCGAGCGCGGCCGCAGAGCGGGTGGCGAGGTCGCGCACCGCGGTGAGGGCGGCGGGGCCGAGCTCACCGGCCGGCACAACGTGGTTCGCGAGGCCCCACGCGACGGCGGTCGGGCCGTCGACGGTGCGGCCCAGCGCGAACATCTCGTACGCGCGGACGTGCCCGATCCGGGCGGGCAGCAGCAGGCTGGCGGCGGCTTCCGGCACCAGGGCCAGGTCGACGAACGGGCAGGACAGCCGGGCGTCCTGGCTGACGAACACGACGTCGCAGTGCAGCAGGAGCGTCGTGCCGACGCCGACCGCCCGGCCGTGCACCGCCGCGACGACGGGTTTGGTGGCGGTGGAGAGCGCACGCAGGAAGCGGAAGACCTGCCGGTCCGAGCCGGTGACGACGGCGTCGTCGGTGACGAACTCGGCGAGGTCGTTGCCCGCGGTGAAGCTGTCGCCCTCGCCGCGCACCAGGATGGCGCGAACGCCGGGATCGTCCTCGGCGGACTCGAGCGCGTCGGCCAGCACCGAGTACATCGCCTCGGTGAGCGCGTTCTTCTTGCCCGGCCTCGCCAGCGTCAAGGTGAGCACGTGCTGTTCGGTCTCGATCCGGACGTCGTCGGTCACGAGTCCTCCTCTGTGGACGGACGGGGGCGCGCTCAGATTTCGTCGGCGAGCGCGCGGAACTGCTCGACCGTCCGCACGCGTTCGGCGCGGCTCGCGCCGGAAGGGGTGATGGTGATCGTGGTGACGCCGACTTCCGCGTGCGCGGCGAGGCGCTCGCGGACGTACGATGCGGGGCCGACGAGCGAGATCGCGCGCAGCAAGGACTCCGGGACCGCGGCTTCGGCTTCCGTCTTCTTCCCCGCCAGGTAGAGGTCCTGGATCTGCTCGGCCTCGGCTTCGTACCCGTAGCGGCGGGCGAGGTCGTTGTAGAAGTTGCGGCCCTTCGCCCCCATCCCGCCGAGGTAGAGCGCGAGCGTCGGGCGCATCGAGTCGAGCACGGGGCCCGGGTCGTCGGTGATGCGGAACACCGCCTGTGCCTCGATCTGCAGGGGTGGCAGGCCGTCGAGCCGCTTCGCCGCGCCGTCCGCCAGCGCCTGGCCCCAGACGTCCTTCGCCTTCTCCGGCAAGAAGAAGAACGGCTGCCACGCTTCCGCGAGTTCCGCGGTGAGAGCGACGTTCTTGGGGCCGATCGAGGCGATCATGATCGGGATCCGGTCGCGCACCGGGGTGTTGATCAGCTTGAGGGGCTTGCCCAGACCGGTCCCTTCGCTCTCCGGCAGCGGAATGCGGTAGTGCTTGCCCTGGTGGACGAGGCGTTCGCGGCGCCAGACCTGCCGGCAGACGTCGACGATCTCGCGGGTGCGCGCGAGCGGTGCGTCGTAGGGCACGCCGTGGAAGCCCTCGACGACCTGCGGGCCGGAAGCGCCGAGGCCGAGGACGAACCGGCCCTCGCTCACGTGGTCGAGCCCGGCGGCGGTCATGGCGAGCAGCGCCGGTGTGCGCGTGTAGATCGGCAGGATCCCCGAACCGAGCCGGATCCGGCTGGTCAGTGCCGCGAGCGCACCCAGCTGGCTCACGGCGTCGAACGTGTACACCTCGGCCACGTACGTGATGTCCGCGCCGGCGCGCTCGTACGCGACCACGTCGTCGGCCAGGTCGCGAAAGCCGCCCTTCGCGCTGTACTCGTTGTAGATGCCGACAAACACGGTTCGCCTGCTTTCGTCGAAGGGTCGCCCGTACAGAGTTGCTCAACGAGACTCACTCGTCAACCGCTGCTGTGACTCAAGTTCCAGCACCCTGACTTTGCAAAGGCCTAGCCAGTGGATAAGGTGGTGACGCCGGGGTCACCTGTCATTCGAAGGAGCAAGTGCATGAAGCCAGCCCTCAACCGACGTGTGGCGATGACCGGGATCGGGGTCGTCTCGCCGGTGGGCATCGGCGTGAAGGCGTTCTGGGACGGCCTCTCCCGCCCCGCCGCCGCGGCGAACGTGCGGCGGCTCAGCGGGTTCGACCCGCGGCTCTGGATGTCCCACATAGTGGCGCGCACGTCGGACATCGCGACGCAGATGGCCGTCGCGGCGGCGGACGAGGCCCTCACCGACGCCGGTCTCCTGATCAGGCGCGACGCCGACGATCCCGCCCCCGGCCTGGCCGGCGTCGAGCCCGAGCGCGCCGCCGTCAGCCTCGGCACGGGTATCGGCGGCGTGTCGACGCTGGAAGCGCAGGCCGAGGTCCTGGGCCGGCTGGGCGAGCGCAAGGTCTCCCCGCACGTCGTGCCGATGACGATGCCGAACGCGGGTGCCGCCGCGCTGAGCATCCGCTACGGGCTGCGCGGTAGCGCGTCCGTCATCACCACCGCGTGCGCGGCCGGGACCGACGCCATCGCCGCGGGCGCCAAGCTCATCGCGTCCGGCGCGGCCGACGTCGTGCTCGCCGGCGGCAGCGATTCCAGCCTGACGCCCACGTGCATCGCCGGGTTCACGAACATGCGGGCGCTGAGCCGCAGCGGGATCTCGCGTCCGTTCGATGTGGACCGGGACGGCCTGGCGGCGTCGGAGGCGAGCGGGATCCTCGTGCTGGAGCCCCTCGACTCGGCCCTCGCCCGCGGCGCGCACGTGTACCTGACCATCGACGGCACCGCCTCCACCGCCGACGCGCACCACGTCACCGCGCCCGCCCCGGACGGCGCCGGCGCCGAGCGGTGCATGCGCATGGCGATCGAGGACGCCGGTTACGCGCCGCGGGACATCACGCACATCAACGCCCACGGCACCTCGACGGCGCTGAACGACGCCGCCGAAGCCCACGCGATCCGCCGCGTCTTCGGCGCGGCGCGGCCGCTCGTGACCAGCGTCAAGGGTGCCACCGGGCACTCCTTCGGCTCGGCCGGTGCGGTGGAGGCGGTCGTTGTCGCGCTGACGATGGCGAACGAGCTCGTCCCGCCGACACTCGGACTGTCCACTCAGGACCCGGAACTCGACGTCGACGTCGCGCGCGAGCCCACCCCGTGGACACCCGGACCGGTGCTGTCGAACAGTTTCGGTTTCGGCGGGCACAACGGCAGCCTGGTGTTCACGCCGGCCGGGTGATGGTGGCGGGCCGGTCGGTCGGGACGGCATAATCACTTGCGCGCCGCCGTAACGTGAGCAGCACCCAGGGATACCCGGCCGAGGAGCTGCGCGTGCCGTTCACCGATTCGACCGAACCCGTCCCCGCCGAGTTGACGACCGAAGGGTTCAGCTTGCGGCCGATCGTGGCCGAAGACACGGAGCTGGACTACGCGGCCGTGATGGAAACGCGTGAGCACCTGCGGTTGTGGCGCCAGACGGCGTGGCCCGAGGACGACTTCACGGTGGAGGCGAACCGGAAAGACGTCGTCGACCTCGAACAACGCCACGCTGCGCATCGTGCGTTCACGTACACGGTGCTCGACCCGGCCGGCACCAGGTGCCTGGGCTGCGTGTACGTCTTCCCCACGAGCGCCACATTCCTAGCGAACTGCACCGTGATTCCGGTCGGCGACGACGAGTGGGCGGACGTGGATGCCGTCATCTTCTTCTGGGCTCGGCTGTCCCAGGTCGAGAGCGGCATGGACGAGCGCCTTCTCGCCGCGCTCCGTGCGTGGTTCAAGGACGGGTGGAAGCTCGACAAGACCGTCTACGTCACGAGTGAGCAGTTCACGCAGCAGGTGGATCTTCTGCACCGCAGCGATCTGGACCTGAAGTTCGAGCTGCTCGAGCCCGGCAAGCCGAGGAAGCGCCTCGCGTTCGGCTGAGCGGCCGCGCGCCGCGAGCCGGCCCGTCAGCGCGCGTTGGCGGTGGTGCCGGTGATCCGCTCGACGAACTCGGCGACCTTGGCGTCCAGGCCGTAGGCGGTGCGCGTCAGTTCCTCGTTGCCGATGAAGCCGAAGATCGACGACGGGAGGTCGTAGGAGACGCGCGCGTGCCCGTCGGCGTCTTCGTACACCTGCAGCCGGTTCGGGGCCTGCTGTCCGAACCGCGTGTCGTGGCGCATCATGGTTTCGGCGATGAGCGGGTTGCCGTACACGTACTTCTTCGCCTTCACCGCGTGCCCGTAGAAGCCCATCCACTTGCCGTGGTCCACGGTGAAGAAGCGCAGCATCCCGCTCGTGCCCAGAACCTCGGTGACCGCCCGTTCCCACTCCTCTCGCGTCTCGGCGGCCTTGAGGATCTCCGTGAACCTGCCGTACTCCACGTCCCCGAGCACCGCGTCGAACGCGGCGACGACCTCTTCGTACGTCTTGTCCGTGACGTACTCGTAGTTCTCCACTGTGTACTGGGTGATCACGTTCTTCTCCTTTCAGTGAACGAAACGGCCGTGAACGACCGGCGGCAGCCCTCAGTCCTTCCCGGCCGGAGCCGCGCGGTGGCGGACGAACAGCGCGGTGGGCACGACCACGGCCAGCAGCGTGGTGCCACCCACCAGCAGTCCCGTGTGGACGGCGGAGGTGAAGGCCTCGGCCGGGGAGCGACCCGTCACCAGGGTGCGCGAGAATCCGGTGGTGACGATGGTGCCGAGGATGCTGGGGCCGAGCACGCTGCCGAGCTGGCGGAACATGTTCACGGCGGCGCTGGCCATGCCCGCCTGCCCGGCCGGGACGCTGTTCACCGCGGCGGCGGTCGACGGCGCCACGAGCAGCCCGGAGCCGATGCCGACGACGAGCAGGCCGGGCCACATCCGCTCGAAGCCGGCGTACGGGCCGGTGGCGAGCAGGAGCAGCGCTCCGCCGCCCATGATCAGCAGGCCGCCGGTCAGCATCGCGAGGAACCCGACACGGCGGACGAGCCGGGCGGCCGCGGCGCTGACCAGGATGTAGGTGCCGAACATGACGAGCATCCGCAGGCCCGTCGCGAGGGCGCCGAGCTCGCGCACCCGTTCGAGGTCGAGCACGCTCAGCAGTGCGACGCCGACGAAGCCGAACATGGTGGCCGCCGCGACGCCCAGCACGGCCGAGAACGAGGGGCTCCGGAACAGGCGGAGGTCGAGCATCGGGTCGCGGTGGCGCAGTTCGACGCGCACGAACGCCACGAGGGACACCGCGAAAACCACGTAGACCGCGACGATCCGCCCGGCCGTGTAGCCGGCGGACGCGCCCTCGATGATCGCGTAGGTCGCCGACGCCACGACGATCGTGCCGAGCACGACGCCGCCGAGATCGAGGCGCCGCGACGGATACCGGCTCTCCGGGACCAGCGACGGCGTGAGGGCGAGCGCCACGAGACCCAGCACCACGTTGATGAGGAACACCGCGTGCCAGCCGAAGTCGTCGAGCAGGACGCCCGCGGTGAGCGGGCCGATCGCGAGCCCCAGGCCGGAACAGCTCGCCCACACGCTGATCGCGCCGGTGCGCTCGCGCGGGTCGGCGAAGGCGTGGCTGACGATCGACAGGCTGGCCGGCAGGATCGCGGCACCGCCGACACCCATGAGCGCCTGCGCGGTGATCAGCGCTCCGGCACTACCCGAGAAGAACGCGAGCGCGCTGCTCGCGGCGAACACGGCCACTCCGGAGAGGAACACCGCCCGGCGGCCGACGAGGTCGCCGAGCGTGCCGGCGGACATCACGAGGCTCACCACCAGCAGGCTGTAGGCGCTGCTGATCCACACGAGCTGGCTCGGCGACGTGTGCAAGTCGTTCTGCACGGCCGGCAACGCGGAGATCGTGGACGAGACGTTGACGAACGCCATCATCACCCCGAGGCACACCACGGCCACGCCGGCCCAGCGACCGCGCTGCCCGGGTTCGACGCGCGCCGGCGCCAGCTGACTTTCTAAAGACATAGTCAGCAAGCTAGCACCCTGACTATGCCGAGCACTAGACAGGTAGGGTGATAGCCATGACACACCCCCGTGCGGACCGGCCGGAGTCGCCGGAAGAGCGTCCCGTGTTCACGCGGGTCGGAGGTTTCGTCGACCGCGACGCGTGGACGGCGGAAGGCTGGTGCAAGATCGAGCGCTCGCTGGAGGTCGTCGGCACGCGGTCGGCGATGATCCTGATCCGCGAGGCTTTCTACGGTGGCCGGCGCTTCGACGAGCTGACCCGGCGCACCGGCCTGAGCGACGCCGTCGCGGCGAAGCGGCTCAAGCAGCTGGTCGACGACGGCCTGATGACGCAGCAGCCCTACCGCGAGCCCGGGTCGCGCACGCGCCACGAGTACGTGCTGACCGACCGCGGACGCGCGCTCTTCCCGGTAGTGGTGGCGCTGATGGAGTGGGGAGCCGGGCTGGGCGGGCCTTCCGCCGGGGTCGAGCTCGTCCACGCCGGCTGCGGTGAACCGCTGGCCGCCGCGGTGCGCTGCACGGCAGGCCACGACGTGTCCATCGAGGACACTCAGGCGCGGGTCAAGCGCAGCCGCTCCCGGCGCTGACCGGCTACGCACCGGCCTCACTTCCCGCCGTTTGAGACCGCCGCGCCCGGGAGGCGCGCAGGTTGATGGCGTTGCCGCACGCGCGGACGTCGTGCCAGACACCGCTGTTGTTGCGTGACCGGTCGTAGAACACGGCGCGGCAGATCGGGCTGCGGCAGGTTTTGAGCCGCCGCCACTCGTCGCGCCGCTGGGCGCGGTGGACCCCGAGCAGGACCGCGCCCGCGACGACCTGCCACCCGGTTCCGGCCGGTTCGAGCACCAGCCGGCCGGCGGCGTCGTTCCCGGCGACGACGCTCAGGCCGGCCAGCAAGGGCGGTGCCTCGGACGCCGGATCCCCGAGCTGGTCCCGGAGCGTGCGCAGCGCGTCGACATCCGTTGCCCTGAGCCGGACTCGACAGGCGCGCCGGCCCTCCACCGAGGCCCACTCGGCGACCGCCGCGCCGGCCCACGCCTGAGCCGAGCCGACGGACGCGAGCAGGTCCCCGAAGGTTCCGCGGGGGCTGCGGTGGGTGTTCAGCAGGTCCTGCACGAGCCCCAGCCCGCCCGGAGCGGGCACCAGGCCGTAGCGTTCGGTCGCCGGAAAAACCATGGGAACCTCGCAGCCGTCAGCGACACCGGTGTTCGGTCAAGGCCGCACTCGGGCGGAGCCCGCCGACACGGTCGACCCTCACGACGCCGGGACGAAGCGCGGTCCGCTGGTTTCGAAGCCGGCGCGCTTCTCCCGCGCGAACTGCTCCACCGACTGAGGCGGCTTCCCGCCGATCTTCTCGACGACGTCGTTGGTGCCGGCGAACACGCCGTTGCGGTAGTCGATCGCGACGTTGCCCAGGTGCTGCACGAGGTGCGGGTCATAGCCGCG
>NZ_JBITBT010000057.1:0-50788 GCF_044452505.1 Amycolatopsis sp. NPDC051903
CGATACCCGGCGCCCCCCCAATAACACCCGCGCGGGGGGGGGGCCCCCCCCCGCCCCCCCCCCCGGGGGGGGGGGGGCGGGGGGGGGGGGGGGCCCCCCCCCCCCCCCGGCCGGGCAGGTCAGGAGGTCTTCGGCCGGTGGCCGGGTTCCTGACGGGGGAAGGTCTGCTTGCCGGTCGGGATGGCCGGCAGCTTGAACTGGCTCACCTCGAACTGCGCGAGGTTGTACTGGCCCTGGGTGTCGGGCAGCACGGGCGCCTTCTTGCTGGCGTCGCCGAAGCGGAACGCCGACGTGAGGTCGCCCACGGTGCGGCGGCGCCAGTCGGTGATGTTCGGCTCGCGCACCCCGGTCACGCGCTCCAGCAGCCGCAGCTGCGACGTGTGGTCGGAGGTCTCCGAGCACACCCAGCCGCCCACGGTCCACGGCGACACGATGATGCAGGGCACGCGGAAGCCGAGCCCGGTCGGCAGGCCGGCGCCGTCGACGCCCGTCACCGACTTCTTGAACACGAACTCACCCGGGGTGCCGGGCTGCGGGGTCGGCGGCACGACGTGGTCGAACAGGCCGTCGTTCTCGTCGTAGGACAGGATGAACACCGTCTTGGCCCACACGTCGGGGTTGGCCGCGATGGCGTCGATCTTGCCGGCGACGAAGGTCGCGCCCGCGGCCGGCAGGTTGGCCGGGTGCTCGTCGTAGGCGCTGGGCGGCAGGATCCAGCTGACGGTGGGCAGCTGGTCGTGGGCCGCGTCGTACTCGAACTGGCCGAGCGGCTGCGGGTTCATCGCCTTCTCGAACAGGTCGTCGCCCGGCTTCGCGTTGAAGTACTGGGCGATGTGCGAGATCGACGCGAGCCCCGTGGTCGAGCCGGGCGCGTGGTAGATCTTCCAGCTCACGCCGGCCTCGGTGAGGCGCTCGGGGTAGGTCTTGAAGGAGTACTGGCCGTTGGGCGCGCTCGTGGTGAGCGACGGGCCGCCGAACTCGCCTTCGGCGTCGATCGTGCCGGCCATCCACATGTGGCGGTTCGGGCCCGTGGGGCCGAGCACCGAGCAGTGGTAGGAGTCGAGGATCGTGAACGCGTCGGCCAGCGCGTACTGGAACGGGATGTCCTCGCGCGTGAAGTAGCCCATGGTGTACTGGCCGTTGACCAGGCCGTCGGCGGCCATGTGGGCGGGCAGCCAGTTGTCGTTCTCGCCGCCGTTCCACGCCTGGTGCTGCACGGCCCACTCGTGGCTCGTCGACGGGATGGCCTGCGCGGCGGTCGACTTCGTGTCGAGGTGGTAGGGCAGCAGGTAACCGTCGGGGTTGTCGGGGTCCTTCTGGTAGAAGACCGAGCGGCCGTCGGCCTGGCGCGCGACGTGCGGGTCACCGAAACCGCGGACGCCCGAGAGCGTGCCGTAGTAGTGGTCGAAGCTGCGGTTCTCCTGCATCAGCATCACGACGTGCTTGATGTCGGAGACCCGGCCGTTCTTCGGCGCGGGCTCGGCGATCGCCTTGCGGACGTTGGCCGGCAGGGCCATGGCCGCGGCGGCGAGCCCGCCGGCGGCCGCGGCGGAGCCCAGCAGCCGTCTGCGCGTGAAGCCGTTGCCCTGCTCTTCAGTGTTGGATTTGCCGGTGTCGCTCATCCAGAGAGGTCCTTTCGGGGTGGGAGCCTCCGCAACACTCACCCGTCCGAGTGAGCCGGAGGACGGGGAGTTGATGAGCAACGGCTGAACTTCGGGGAAAAACCCCGCCGAATTGCGGACGAAGTGGCGGAACCAGACATCGGATTCGTCTACAGTGGACTGACAATTTTCCCGTCAGCGGAACGGCCGCGCGCGATGAGGGTGGAGTTCGTGAATCGCACGATCGCGGTGAACTACCCCGCACCGATCCCCGTGGGCCACGTCGTCGAGGTGACCGAGTTCACCGACACCCGGCCGGAGAAGAAGCGCCGGGGGTTCGACATGAGCGAAGCCTTCCGGCACCCGGTGCTGGTCGACCGCACCACCGGCATCCGCTACATGAACCACGTCCACGCGTCCACGGGCGGCAACGGGGGCAACACCTTTACGCCCACCCTGTACAGCGTCCTCCCCCGTCCGGACCTGCCGGTCTCGGCCGTCTGGACGGGCAAGGTCGTGGCGTGTGCGCTCGTGATGAACGAGGGCCTCAGCGGGCAGCACACCACGCTCGTGCTCGAACCCGCGGAGCGGCCGGCGGAACAGGCCTGAACGCGCCGCACCGGCCGCTGCTCACCCTCGGCGAGCCGCGGCCGGCGCGGCGGGAGTCCACTGTGGCCGATCAGGGCATCGCGGGGCCCTGGCGCGGGCCGACGGCCGCACCGGCGACCACGAGCACGGCACCGACGGCGAGCACGATCGGGCCGGTCCCGAGCTGCGAGAAGCTGCCCCAGTACATCGTGGCGATGCCGGCGAGGTGCAGCACGAGCATCACGGTCGCGCGGCCGCCGAACACCGTGCGGTACCACCAGAAGTTCGCGCGTGTGAGGTCGCGGCTGCGGATGCCGCTGAGCAGGAACGCCGAACGCTTCGAGCGCAGCCCGCCGAGCGTCCACGGCAGCACGGACACCGCGGTGGCGGCCGTGATGATGAAGGCGAGGAAGTGCACGTAGGCCGCGGCGAACCCGTCCGTACCGACCTCGCTGACGCGCTTGAACAGGTCGAGGAACGACATCGTCACCGACTGGCTGCCGCTGGTGAAGGTGATCCACGACAGCGCGAACAGCCCGACGAGCTCCAGCACGACACCCAGGATCGCCGGGGCCGCGGCCCAGCCGGCCAGGGTGAGCGGGCCGGCCGCCGGTCGCTGCTGCGGCGGGAAACCCTGCTGCTGGGGATACTGCTGCTGGGGATACTGCTGCTGCGGGTACTGCTGCGGCGCACCCCACTGCTGGTGCCCCGGCTGCGGGTAACCCGGCTGGGCGAACCCCTGCGGCGACCCCGGCTGCGGCGGATTACCCGACTGGGCGAACCCCTGCGGCGACCCCGGCTGGTACTGCGGCTGCCCTTGCGGTGCGAAGCCCTGCGGCGAACCCGGCTGCGGCGGATAGCCCTGCTGCGGGTAGCCCTGCTGCGGCTGCTGACCCCCTGGGTGACTCATGATCGGAGATGGTAGCCCCCTGCGGGCGATCCCACCGGTCGTCAGCTCAGCGGCTTGTCGAGCACCGCCTTGAGGTTGCTGAACGTGTCGATCGAGTACTTGCCGTGGTAGCGGCCCATTCCGCTCTCCCCCACGCCGCCGAAGGGCAGTTCGGGCGCGACCAGGTGCAGCACCGGCATGCCGAACGTGACGGCACCCGACGAGGTTTCCGCCAGGATGCGCTGTTTGTTCGCTTCGGAGCCCGTGAACGCGTACAGCGCCAACGGTTTGTCGCGCCCGGTGATGAACGCGATCGCGTCGTCGAGCGAAGGCACGGACAGGATCGGCAGGATCGGTCCGAAGATCTCTTCGCCCATCACGGGCGAATCGGGCGCGACTTCGGTGAGCACGGTCGGTGCGATGAACTTCGCGGCACGATCCGTTCGCCCGCCGGTGACGACGCGTCCGCTGGCGAGCAACCTGGCCAGCCGGTCGAAGTGGCGGGTGTTCACGATCCGGCCGTACGCTGGGCTCTCCGCCGGGTCGTCACCGAACTTCGCGCGCAACGCCTGCGCGAGCAGCGGTTCGAGTTTCGCGGCCGTGTCGCCGAGGGCGAGCACGTAGTCGGGCGCGACGCAGGTCTGGCCGGCGTTCAGGAACTTCGTGTCCACGATGCGTTCGGCGACCACGCCCAGGTCGACGTCGGTGTCGACGATCACCGGGCTCTTGCCGCCCAGCTCCAGCGCCACCGGCGTGAGGTGCTTGGCGGCAGCGGTCATCACGATCCGTCCGACGGCGCCGTTGCCGGTGTAGAAGATGTGGTCGAAGCGCTGTGCCAGCAGCTCCGTCGTCTCCGGGATCGCGCCCTCCACGACGGCCACGGCCTCACGGTCGAGGTACTCCGGCACGAGCCGCGCGATCGCGGCCGACACCGTCGGCGAGAGCTCACTCGGCTTCACCACGGCGGCGTTGCCCGCGGCCAGCACGCCGACGAGCGGCGCGAGCGCGAGGTGCAGCGGGTAGTTCCACGGCCCGATGATCAGCGCGACGCCGAGCGGCTCGCGCACCACGCGGCCCTCGCCCGGCTGCAGCCGCGGCGGCAGCGCCGCGGGCTGCGGCGCGAGCCACTCGTCGAGGTGCTCGAGGGTGTCGTCGACCTCGTTGACGATGAACACGACCTCGGTCCGCTGCGCCTCCACGGCGTTCTTGCCGAGGTCGGTGTGCAGCGCTTCGAGGAAATCGTCCTCGCGTTCGAGCAGCATGCGCTTGAGCGCGCCGAGTTGCTCGCGCCGCCATGCCAGGGGTTTCGTGCGACCCGCCGCGAACGCGGTGCGCAACCGGGAAACGACAGCAGGGATCTCGATCACGACCTCGACTCCAACGGCAGCCATTCGGCGCGGCCGGAGCCGCGCGGGACGAGGACCGTGGCGAATTCGCCCGGGGTTTCGGACATCCGCACCTGGTCCGTCACGCCTTGGTAGAGCCCCAGCGGCGTCTCGGCGGTGAACGTCTCCGGGTCCAGGTACGCGTGCTGGTCACCGGTTCCGGCGACGGTGCGCGCGTAGTCCTTGTCGAACACCCCGAGGCTGATGATCCACAGCGCGATGCGCGTGAGCGAGATGTGCACGCGGTAGCTGCCGCCTTCGGTCGCGCGCCGCATCAAGGCCGCGCAAATCCCCGTGGTGGCGAGCCACGGCACGAGGTAGTCGTTGACCACGCCGATGTGCGGCAGCACGGGCTGGTCCGGCGAGCCCTCCAGCGTCATCATCCCGGTGACGCACCCGGCCGTCTGGTCGAAGCCGACGCGCTGCGCCCACGGCCCGCGTTCACCGTGCAGCGACACGGTGGTGTGGATGATGCCGGGCCGCATCTCCGCGGCCCGCTGCGCCGAGAGCCCGAGCCCCGAAACGAGCCCCGGCCGGCGGTTGGCGTAGAAGACGTCCGCTCCGCGCAGCAGTTCGTGCACCTTCGCCAGCGCGGTCCTGTCGCGCAGGTAGTCCACTGTGGCCGAACGAACGCCGACGTTCGCGGTGCAGTAGGTGACCGGGTTCTCCCACTCGGTGGGGCGCCACAGGTTCAGCGCGTCGGCGCCGTGCAGGGCGAGCGACCGGCCGACGGCGGCGCCCGCGATCACGTGGCCCATCCCGAGCGCGCGGATGCCGTCCAGCGGCTGGCGGGCGCCCGCGGGCAGCGGTTCCGGAGCGGAGTCGCCGATCTTCTCGATTTCGATGAGCGGCAGCTCGGCCAGCACGTCGCGGTACTGCCGCGTTTCCAGGAACTCCTCCGTGCTGCGCACCATGGGCATCACGAGGCCCGCGGCAGCTCCGGCTTCCTCCAGTTCGAGCGCGCTCCAGCGGGCGACGGCGTCGGCCACGGCCGGCTCGTCGTCCCACGTGCGCAGGAGTTTGAGCGTCGCCGACTTCAGCTTGGGGTAGATGTCGAGCGGCATGACCCAGCGGCCGTCGCCGGCCCGGTAGAACTTGAGCGACAGCGGGCTGCCCGGGTCGGCGGTGTTGGTGGGCGGCAGGCCGTTGAGCAGCTCCCACTTCTTGTCGTAGAAGGGACACAGCCGGTGCGGCGCCGTGCGCACGTCCATGCTGATGTCCTGCCCGGGCCCGCCGCGGTGGCGCCACACCGCGGCCAAAGCCACGGACTTGGCGACCAGCCCGATCGCCGGCGCCGCGCCCAGCCGCACGGCGCTCGGCACGATCGGGTCGGTGCCGGTGAACTCGACGGTGCCACCGCAGTCCTTTTCGGACAGTCCGGCGTCGGCGAGGACCTCGGCCAGCGCGGCGTGGAGGTCGAAGCGGTCGTCGGCTGCGGAACGGATCGGGTTCGCGAGCGCCGCGCGGACCCGTTCGGTGACGGTCATGCGCGCACCTCGCGCCGGCGGATCGTCGTGGCCGGGTCGGCCGTCAGGTCGCTCACCGCTCCTCCTGCCCGGGGGTCGTGCCGAGTGCCTTCATCACGGCGAGCTGCTTCTCGTCGCGGGCTTTCGCGAGTTCGTCGACGGTGCCGCCGAAGTCCTCGGACTGCGCGGACAGCAGCGCGACCGTCGGTTCGTCGAGGTCCGGCGAGCCGAGCTGGCCCCAGCGCTTGCGCAGGCCGGGCCCGAGGTGCTCGAGGAAGTGCGGCAGCCCGCCGGAGCCGCCGCCGAGGTGGAAGCTCAGGAACGGCCCGCTCACGGCCCAGCGCTGCCCGAGCGACGAGGTGACGACCTCGTCGAGCTGCTGCTCCGTGACCACTCCTTCGGCGACGAGGTGCACGCACTCGCGGAAGATCGCGGCCTGCAGCCGGTTGGCGACGAACCCGGGCACCTCCTTGGCGAGCACGATCGGCTTCTTGCCCAGGCTCCGGTAGAACGCCACGGCCCGCTGGACGTTCTCCGGCGACGTCCGCTCCCCCGGCACGACCTCGACCAGCGGGATGAGGTGCGGCGGGTTGAACGGGTGGCCGACCACGAGCCGTTCGGGCCGCTTCAGCGCGGTCGCGATGTCGGTGGCGGGAATGCCCGACGTCGAAGTGAGCAGCAGCGCTTCGGCCGGCGCGTGTTCCTCGATCGTGGTGAAGATCTGGTGCTTGAGGTCGAGCCGCTCCGGGCCGTTCTCCTGCACCACGTCGGCCTCGGCGACGGCCGCGGCGAGGTCGGGTTCGAAGTTCACGGTGAGGTGGTCGCCGGGCAGGCCCAGCTCCCGCAGCGCCGGTGCCAGCTCGGCGAGTCCGGCGCCCACGGTGTCCTGGATGCCCGGTGCCGGGTCGCTGATCGTCACGTCGAGCCCGCGCGCGGCCATCAGGCCCGCCCACGACACGCCGATGACCCCGCCGCCGACGATCGTCGCCTTCATCGCGTTCCCCTAAGCCAGGTAGTCGTGCACGGCCGCGGCCCGGCCGAGCGTGAGGTCGGTGAGCAGGTGGCTCGCCGACACGATCTCGAGCACCGGCAGGTCGGCCAGCGGCGCGAGCGCGTGGGGCACGAGGTGCAGCCGCGCGGGCCCGGTCCACGCGCCCTTGATCGTGACGTCGCTGATCCGGCTCCGGGCCAGTTCGCAGATGCGGGGTGTGCCGTCGTAGCCGGGCACGATCTTGAGCATGAACGTGGGCGCGGTCAGCTCCGCGCGCGCCCGCTCTTCGTCGAGCGCGCGGTGCTTGTAGCCCATCGTGGCGAGCGCGACCCGGATCGAGCCGTAGTCGAGGGTGCCGACGAGCGTGTCGGAATCGGTGTACAGCCGCGGCTGGCCGAGCTTCTTCGGGTACGCCGCGACCTCGCGGCCGCTCGCGATGGCGGGCAGGCTGTCCACGTACATGCCGAGGGTGAACTCGCCGGCCTCGGCGCCGTGGCGGACCATCGCGACCTGGCCGGATTCGGTGTAGTCGCCGAGCCCGGTCACGTCGGGCATGCGCATCACCTCGAACCGCACCAGCGGTTCGTCGACCACCAGCGGTTCGGGCACGAGCGCCCGCAGCGCCGCCGGATCCGTCCGGTACGTGATGTTCAGGTACTCCCGGTCGGTGAACCGGTAGGGCCCGCGCGGGAAAGCCGGCGCGGCCAGGGGCGTGGCGAGCTGGGCGAGGACCTCGTCCTCACGCATGAGCGACTTCCCGGAAGATCACGAACCGGAATCTACCTGCGGTTTTCGCCCGCCGCATCTCGTCGGGGTTGTCGCCGGGACGGGGCGTCCGGTGTGATGACGCGATGGCGTGCGGGTTCGACTACGACGGCGAAATGCGGTGCTACCAGCCGCGGCTGCGCGAAGCCCTGGCCGTCGAGCCGGACGACGTGGTGCTCGACATCGGCTGCGGCACCGGCACCACGACCCGCGAGGCGGCCCGGCTCGCGATCCGGGGCAGCGCGGTCGGCGTCGACGTTTCGCCCGAGCGGCTGGCACTGGCCCGGCGCGACGCACCGGCCAACGTGAGTTTCGTGCGGGCCGACGCGCAGGTGCACCCGTTCCCGCCCGCGCGGTTCACCCTCGCGTTCAGCCGCTACGGCACGATGTTCTTCGCCGATCCCGCCGCGGCGTTCGCGAACATCGGCCGCGCGCTGCGGCCCGGCGCGCGGTTCGTGCAACTGGTCTGGCAGGGCTCGGCCCGGCAGGAGTGGGTGAGCGAGATCCGCGGCGCGCTCGCCGCCGGCGCCCCCGTGGCCGGGGACGAGAGCGCGTTCTCGCTGGGTGACCCCGCCGTGGTCACGGAGTTGCTGACCACGGCGGGGTTCACCGGCATCGACGTCACCGACCTGGCCGAGCCGATCTGGTACGGCGCGGATCCCGACGCGGCCGTCGACGCTGTACTGCCCTTGCGGTTGACGCGAGACGTGCTCGATCAGCTCTCCGGCACCGACCGGGACCTGGCCCTGGACCGGCTTCGGAGTGTCATGGTCGCGCACCACACGCCGGACGGCGTGTGGTTCGGCTCGCGGTCGTGGCTCGTCACCGCGCGAGGAGGTGGCGGGTGAAGAACCGGACCGCGCTGTCGGCTTCGAAGCGCGGCAACTGCTTGTGCTTGCCCGCGTTGGCGTGCAACGTCTTCTCCGGTGAGGCGAAGGCGTCGAACAACGCGAGGGCCGATTCGCGCGGAATGTGCTCGTCGTCCCACTGGATGTCGAACTCGACGGGCACGGTGATCTGCTTGGCGAGCTCGACCAGCGGTTCCGGCCAGAACTGGCCCAGCACCGCGGCCGTGATCCGGGGTTCGGCCGCCACCAGCGGGACGCCGATCGCGGTGCCCATGTTGATGCCGTAGTAGCCGACCGGGCCCGGCACGTCTTCCAGCAGCGCGTCGAGCGCCGCCCGGTACTCCGGCACGGCTTGCTCGGCGAGCAGGCCGTTGTAGCGGACGACGATCGGGCCGACCGGCTCGCCCGTCGCCATGGCCTGCTGCATCGCGGCGATCTCACGGTCGTCGTGGGCCGTGCGAGGCCGGTCGCCGTGGCCGGGCGCGTCGAGGACGGCCGCGGAGAAACCCGCGGCCAGCAGGAGCTGCGCGCGACCGGTCATGGCCGGGTGCTTCTTGTGGTTGCCACCGCCGTGGCCCATCAGGACCAGCGGACCGGCGCCCGCCGCGGGCGTCCAGAGGACGCCGGGGACCCCGCCGACGGTGAATTCGCGTTCGACGACACCGTCCGTGGAGGTTTCAGAAGTGAAGTACATGGCTTGCCGCCTTTCGAGAATGCCTTACGGCGCTCCCGGCGACACCTATCGCCCAACCGCGACCACGAGGGGGAGCACCCACATCGATGAACTGAACACGGGTCCCACCTCCTCGAGCCGAATCACGGTCGAGGCGACAGTACCGGCCCCGGCGTCCTCCGGCCAGCTCATTTTTCGCTCAGAACCCGGCGAGGCCGTCGGGCGTGCCCACCCCCGTCGGCGCGTCGTAGCCGGCCGCCGCGACGCACAGGTAGTCGCCGCCGCACTTGGCGCCGCCGGAGAGGCGGTCGTTGGTGCCGTCGGTGACGTCGAAGAAGTGCGCCGCGCCGGCGTACAGCGTGGCGGCGGTCGTGGTGCCCGCGCGCCCGGCCCGCGCGATCAGGCCGGCGACGAACGGCGCCGACGCGCTCGTGCCCTCGGCCGTGCCCCAGCCACCCGCGTCGGTGAAGTGGATCGCCAGTTGCTCGGCGGCCGCCGACACGTCGGCGACCGTCCGATTGCGACAGTGCGGATCCTTTTGCCACGACGGTTTCGCGACGTAGGCCGAGCAGCCGCTGCCGCCGCGCGACCACGCCGACTCGGTGAAGCCGCGCGCGGACGAATCGCGGGTGAGCGTGGTGCCGCCGACGGCCACCGCGTCCGGCAGCACCGCCGGAAAGCTCGCCGCGGTGTAGCCGGCGTCGCCCGACGACACGACGGTCGTGACACCCGGGTGCTGGTAGCTGCTCGCGAAGGCCAGCGACACCCCGCTTTCGCGCCCGCCGTAGCTGTTGGTCACGATCTTCGCCCCCAGCCGCACCGCGGTGTCCTCCGTGGCCGCCAGGTCCGCGAAGTCCGGGCTGTCCCCCTCGACCACGAGCAGCCGGCACGACGGGCAGGCCGCCGACACCATCGACACGTCCAGGGTGGCTTCCACGTTCCAGCCGTAGTTCTGACCCGGTAGCGGCCCCGTTTCACCGCGCTGGTTCACCTTGCGGAAGCAGCCGGTGTCCGAAGTGCACGGTGGCAGCCCGTACTGCGCCCGGTAGGCGGCGAGGTCCTGTTGGAGCGCCGGCGAGTCGTAGGCGACGGAGATCGCCACCAGGTCACCCGGCCCGGCGTCGGCGGGCAGCCGGTACGCCTGGCCGAGGTCGGTCGCGCCCCAGCCCTCGGGCGTTTCGGCCGCGACCGCCGTCACGGGTGGCGCGTAACGGGTCAGGCAGCGCGCCATGGTCGGGCCGACGGCGCCGCACGCGTCGCGGGGCCCGGTCGCGGCGCCGGCCGGAGCTGTTGTCGCGACGAGCGCCGCCCCGGCGAGCACGGCGGCGGTGAAGAGTCTTCTGAACACAGTGGACACTCCTCTCACGCGTTCACGCGGTAGGCGGCGGTGATCGTTTCGGCGACGGTGCTGCCGCCGGCGTCGGCGGCGGTCACGCGCAGGGCCACGGGCGTGCCCCGGAAGTCCGCGGGCATCACGGAATACGCCGCGTGGACCGCGCCGTTCGCACCCGGCGTGACGGTGGCGTCCTGCCACGTCGTGCCCCCGTCGGTGGAGAACTGGACGGCCGCCGAGGCGACGGTGCTCGGCGCGGCACCCTGCATCCGGGCGAAGGTGACGTCGAGCGCTTGCGGGCCCGCGGCGGTGCTGCCGTCGAGCCCGAGCCCGGAGATCGTGTACGTCGGCATGAGCAGCGGCTCCACCCCGCACGTGGTGTCGGGCGACGCGCCGCCGTAGCCGCAGATGAACGGCTTCGGCAGCACCGGCCCGTCGACGTGCTCCGAGCGCCACGACCATTCGGTGTGCGTCGCGGTCGACAGGGCGAACATCGGGCTGCTGCGCGTCGCGTCCACGGTGAGCCCGAGCGTGGCGGGCGCCGCGGTCACGGCCTGCGTGAACTGCGCGTCCTGGAACAGATCACCTTCCGCGGCAACCGTTCCGTCCTGCGTGAACCGGTAGTGGCCGGAGCGGGTGTCGCCGGCCTCGCCGTAGATCCCCATGCCGGTGTGCCCGGTTTCGTTGTCGCTGAACGGCACGAGGTCGACCGACACGTCGTCGCCGTCGCGCACCGCGCCGGGAACCTGGAACGGACTCGCCGCGCCCGCCGAACCGGCCACGGTCGCGCCGGCCGGGTGCAGCGGGAACTCGTTGTAGCCCTCGGTCTTGTGCTGCCCGCCGGCGTAGACCTCGCCGGTCGTGTACTGGGCGCCGTACCAGGCTTCGAAGCTCCCACCGCGGATGTACTTGGCCACGCCGCCGATCCACAGCAGGTCCGGCGCCGCCGACACGTACTCGATCTGGTGGCGCGGCAGGTCGATCGGCACGGCCGGCCGCCCGCCGCGGTCCTCGAAGGAGAACATGCCGCTGCGCTGGTGCCGCCCGAGCGAAGGAACCTCGGAGTAGTAGCTCGCGTCCACTGTGGCCACCTCGGCGTCGGTGGCGGGGTAACGCTGCTTCGGGATCGTGCCGATGCTGGCTTTCTGCAGCCAGTACTCGTACGGCGTGCCGGGCCCCGGCGGCGAGATCAGGCGCGCGTACGGGTAGGTCTGCAGCTCACCGGTGCGCACGGCCTTGGCGACGGGCGAGATCCACATCGGCACCCCGGGTCCGGCGTCGTAGTCGAACGTCACGGCGGGACCGGACTTCGCGGCGCGGCGCACGAGG
Source organism: Amycolatopsis sp. NPDC051903 (assembly GCF_044452505.1). Lineage (NCBI taxonomy): Bacteria > Bacillati > Actinomycetota > Actinomycetes > Pseudonocardiales > Pseudonocardiaceae > Amycolatopsis > Amycolatopsis sp. NPDC051903. Next base: position 11,869 of record NZ_JBITBT010000057.1, read on the forward strand.
AACCCGTTGTCGTCCAGCAAAGCCGGCCGCGGCGTCTGCCAGGTGACCTTGCTCGTGGCCTGCGCGGCGTCCACGCGCACGGTGGTGTCGGCCTTGACCGTGAACTCGGGGTGCACCACCTCCCGCACGCCGGTGACCGTGCCGTCGGCCGCAGTGGTGAAGAAGGCGCTGACGGCGCTGTAGGTACCGGCCGGCACGCTGTACTTCGCGGTGCCGTCGTAGAAGAAGTTCAGCGCTTCGCCGTCGTCGAGCAGGGTCGAGTCGTCGACGTTGGTGACGAGGGAAATGCCGGTGTCCGAAGGCGTTCCGTCGAGTTCGTCGGCGGCGAGGGTGAGCGTGTTCAGCACCCCGCGCGGCTGCTGCTTCGGCGCCGTTCCGAACGTGGCGCCGTTCGCGAACAGCCCGCGGCCGCCGAAGCCGCCCCGCGCCCGGTCCTCTGTGTACTGTTTCGCCAGCCGGGCGCCGAAGTCCTTCGCGGCCGCGCGGTCGAACGTGCGCGCCGGCGTACTCACCCGGTCCGCGGCTGCGCGGTCCACGTCGAACAGGCTGAGGTCGAGCCCCTTGCCCAGGTACGGCACGGCGGTCGCGGGGATCTCGTAGTCGTGCCCGCCGAGCCCGAGGTGGACGAGCGACCGCGCGGGCCCCTTGCCGGCCGCGGGCTCGACGTCGAACGTCTTGCGCCCACCGGCGTCGTGGATGGTGACGACGTCACCCGTGATGAGCAACGCCGTCCGGTCCTGCCCCGGCGGGACTCGTCCTTGCCGGCTGTGCTCTTGCGGCCCGGCGGCCGCGACCCCTGCCCCGGTCACGACGAGCGCCGCGACCCCCAGGACGGTCAAAGGTTTCCGCACACACACCTCCAGGTGGTAACGATCACCCGCTACCTACGTGGGAGGTGCGACGGAGGTTCTGCCGCGGTTTCGAATTGCTCCGTTCAGCCCAGCGGTTCAGGCCGGCTCGACGACGTAATCCGCCGGCCGGACGCGCCGCGTGCGGCGCCAGAACTCGACGGTGCCCGCGGGCCACAGCACGGTGTTGCGGCCCGAGCGCGGGTCCTGGTACCAGCTGCGGCAACCGCCCGTCTGCCAGACCGTGTGAGCCAGGCGCGAGTCGAGCCAGTCGTTGAAGGCGGACTGGACCTCGGGACGCACGTCGAACGACTTCGCGCGGCGCAGCCGGCGCAGGGCGGCGACCACGTACGAAGCCTGCGCCTCGATCATGAACACCTGGGAGTTGTGGCCCAGCCCCGTGTTCGGGCCGACCATGAGGAACAGGTTGGGGAATCCCGTGACGGTCGTGCCGAGGTAGGCCTGGTTGCCGCCGCGCCACGCGTCGGCGAGGGTGCGGCCGCCGCGGCCGACGACGTCGAAGCGGATGGTGTGCTGGGTGTCGAAGCCCGTGCCGTAGACGAGAACGTCGGCGGGCACGACCGTCCCGTCGGCGGAGACGACGGCGTCGGGCCGCACCGAAGCGACGCCACCGGAAACCACGCCGACGTGCGGCTGCGACAGCGCCGGGTACCACGTGCTGGAGATGAGCAGGCGTTTGCAGCCGATCGTGTAGTCCGGCGTGAGCCGCGTGCGCAGGTCCTCGTCCGGCACCTGCTTGCGCAGCAACCGCCGCGCGAGGTCGGCGGTGCGCTGCATCGCCGCGGGGTCCGCGACGAACCCGACGGCGCGCTTCTCGTGGAGCCAGTACAGCCGGTCGCGCACGTACCAGCGGTAGGGCGGGAACCAGCGGGCCCAGAACTTGTGCCGGGCGTCGAACGCGCGGTCGGCCTTCGGCACGATCCACGGCGGCGTCCGCTGGAACACCGTCAGCGCGGCGACGCGGTCGACGATCGCCGGCACGAACTGGATCGCGCTCGCGCCCGTGCCGATCACGGCGACGCGCTTGCCGGTGAGGTCGACGTCGTGGCGCCACTGCGCGGAGTGGAACACCTCGCCGCTGAACGACTCCACGCCCGGCAGCTGCGGCACCGCCGGGAAGTGCAGCGGGCCGACGGCCGACACGACGAACCGCGCGCGGTAGGTCTCCCCCGTCGCCGTGGTCACGTCCCAGCGTCCGGCCGCTTCGTCCCACTCGGCGCGCGTGACGCGTTGTCCGAACCGCAGCCGGTCCAGCAGCTTGCGCCGGCGCGCGACGTCGTGCAGGTACTCCAGGATCTCCGGCTGGCCCGCGAACAACCGGGTCCAGTCGGGTTTCTGCGCGAACGAGTACGAGTACAGCGGCGCCGGGATGTCGCAGCCGCAGCCGGGATACGTGTTGTCGCGCCAGGTGCCGCCGAGGTCTTCGGCGGCTTCGAGGACGCGGAACGAGCGGAAGCCCGCTTTGTCGAGCCGCGCGGCGACGCCGAGCCCGCTGAACCCGGCGCCGATCACGACGACGTCGACGTGCTCAGCCGGCATCCGCGAGCTCCCGCTTCAGGACCTTGCCCGACGGGTTGCGCGGCAGCTCGGTGACGAACCGCCACTCCACCGGAACCTTGTAGTCCGCCAGGAGCTTCACCGCGTGCTCGCGCAGGCTTTCCTCGGACGGCGAGTGCCCGGGCCGCGGCACCACGACCGCGCGCACGCGTTCGTCGAAGATCGGGTCGGGCACGCCGATCACGGCGACCTCGGCGACGTCCGGGTGCTGCGCGAGCGCGCTCTCGACCTCGAGGCTGTAGATGTTCTCGCCGCCGCGGATGATCATGTCCTTGAGCCGGTCGAGCACGCGCACGAACCCGTCGGCGTCGATCGAGCCCACGTCACCGGTGTGCAGCCAGCCGTCGACGAACGTCTCGGCCGTGGCCTGCGGATTGCCCCAGTAACCGGCGACGACCACGGGCCCGCGCACGCACAGTTCGCCGACGGTGTCCCGCAGATCGCGTGGCGGCTGATCGGGCAGCGCGATCGCGACCTCGACGCCGTCGACGACCGGGCCGACGCTCCACGCGTGGCTCTTGTACTCCGCACCCGCGGTGTAGGTGACGATCGACGTCGCTTCCGTGAGGCCCCAGACGTTGCCCAGCACCAGATCCGGCAGCTGCTCGGCGACCTGCGCCGGGAACGGCTCCGGCACCGGGGAGCCGCCCATCACGAACAGCCGCAGTGACGAAAGGTCCGCGCCCGCGTCGTCCGCCTTCAGCAGGATGAGCCGCAGCATCGCCGCGACGCCCGCGAAGAACGTGATGCGCTCGGCGGCGATGAGCGCCACGACCGTCTCCGCCTTGAACGCCGGCGTGAACACGCAGCACGCACCGTTGGCGAGGAACCCGACGAACTGCGAAACGATCGCGGTGGCGTGGAACATCGGCGCGGCGACGAGGGTGCGTTCGCCGGGAGCGGCGCCGAGGCGCTCGCGCACGGTGCCGGCGTTGAACATCAGGTTGGCGTGCGTCTGCATCGCGCCCTTGGGCCGGCCGGTGGTGCCGGACGTGTACAGCAGGTGCGCGACGTCGCCGGGTTCACACTGCTGGCCCGGCTGGGCGGCGGGATCGGCGGTTTCGCCGGTGTCGGCGGTGAGCGCGGCCGCGTCCACGGTCGGCGCGCCCGGCAGATCGCGGTCGGTGAGCACGAGCTTCGCTCCGCTGTCGCCGAGCACGTGGTCGATCTCAGGACGGGTGAAGCGCGTGTTCACGAGCACGGCGACGGCGCCCGCGAGCTGCACGCCGAAGTAGCCGACGGCGTACTGCCAGCCGTTGGGCAGCAGGATCGCGACGCGGTCGCCGGGTTCGACACCGAGCTCACGCAGCCGCGTCGAGAAGACGGCCGCGCGGCGGACCATTTCGTGGTGGGAGAGGCGCAGTTCGCCGTCGACGAGGGCTTCGCTCGGCCCGTGTCTCTCGGCGACGGCGACGAGCATGGCGGGCAAGGTGCTGGGGGACATCGGGGATCTCCTGGCGGTCAGCGGTAGAAGCCGCCGCGGGTGAGCCCGGCACCGCCGTCGAGGCGCAGCGCCTGGCCCGTGGTGTACCCCGCGGCCGGGGAAAGCAGGTAGAGCACGGAGCCGACGACTTCGCCGAGCGTCGCGACGCGGCCCATCGGCACGTCGGTGAGCAGCCGGTCGCGCGCCGCCGGCGGCAGGGCGAGGACCTTGGGCGTCGCGAAGAGGCCGGGCGCCACCGCGTTCACACGCACGCCGTCGCCGGCCCACTCCGCGGCGAGCGAACGGGTCAGGCCGAGCACGCCGGCCTTCGCCGCCGCGTACGCCGCCTGCCCGGGCAACCCGTCTTCGGCGGCTACGGACGAGAGGAAGACGATCGCGCCGCGGGATTCCTTCAGCGCCGCGTGCGCCGCGCGGGCGACGACGAACTGCGCGACGAGGTTGGTGTCCACATCGGACTTGAACGCGGCGAGCGGGAACGTGCCGGCGCGGTGCACGGTGTCGACCACCCCGGCGGCGCCGATCAGGGCGTCGAGGCCGCCGAGCCGGTCGGTCGCCGCGGAGACGGCCTGGGCGGCGGCGGTTTCGTCGGTCAGGTCGGCGGTGAGGTGGTCCGCCGGGTGCTCGGTGTCGCCGGCGTCGGGGTTTCCGGTGGGAGCTGCCACCCGGTCGATGCCGACCACCCGGGTTCCCGCCTGCGTCAACGCCTTGACGAGCGCCTGCCCGAGCCCACCGGCCGCGCCCGTGACCACCACCCGGCTGCCCGGCCGCGGAAGCGGCGACCAGTCCTGTTCCACCCTTGCCCCACCCTCGCGTGCCGATCGATTGATCGACACCCAGGTTAACCACGCTGTGTTCGGCGCGTCAACGTGTCGATCGTACGATCGGCACGATCGTCCCCCGCGCTTGCGCACATCCGGTCGAAAGGAGCGCCGTGGCCAGGAAGAAGAGTCTCGACGACGGGCCCGCGCTGCGCGGCCTGATCCTCGGGCGCGCGAGCGAGCTCTTCCACGAGCGCGGCTACGGCGCCACGTCGATCCGGGACATCGCGGACGCCGTCGGGATCTCGTCGTCGACGATGTACCACCACTTCACCAACAAGCAGGAAGTGCTGCACGCCATCGTGTCGCGGTTCATGACCGACTTCGTCGCCGCGACGGTGCCGGTGCTGCGGGACCGCTCGCTGCCGCCGGCCGAGCGCATCCGCCGGACCGTGCGCCGGCACCTGGAACTGAGCGACGACCGGCGTCCGGAACTGCTGGTGGGCAACCCCATCCGGTACGCGCTCGACCCCGTCCAGCAGGAAGAAGGCATCCGGCTGCAGACGGCCTACCACGACGCCGTCCGCGACACCCTCGCCGAAGGCGCCGCCGCCGGCGACTTCCGCATCGACGACGTCGCCGTCACGACCATGGCGGTGCTCGACATGCTCAACGGCGTGCGCGAGTGGTTCTCCCCCGCCGGCCGGCTGAGCCGGGACGAGCTGGTGGCCGAGTACGTCGCGTTGGTGGATCGGCTGATCGGCGCCTGACCCCACGAGGAAAGCCCCGGCCGCGGCCGGGGCTTTCGTTCGCAGCGAGCGTTACTTGGTGGTCGCGTCGGCCGCGCTCAGGATGATGTCGGTGACCTTGTCCGGCCGCGAGACGAGCACCGCGTGCGAAGCGCCGGGCACGACGACGGTGTGGGCGTGGGCGCGCTTGGCCATCCACTCCTGCGCCGCCGGCGGGATGTTCTTGTCACCGGTCGGGATCAGGCTCCACGACGGGATGTTCTTCCACGCGCCCGGGCCCGAGGCCTCGTCCAGTGCCGCCGCGGTGATCGGCCGCTGCTCGACGGCCATGAGGCGCGCCTGCGCCGGCGCGACGTCAGCCGCGAACTGCTTCGGGAACAGGTCCTGCTTCACGTAGAGGTCGGTCTCACCGCCGGGGAGGGCGACCTGCTGGAGCGTGTCGCCGAGCGTGCTGCCCGGGAACTTGGCCGACAGCCCACCGGCGGACTCGCCCTGGTCGGGGAGGAAGGCCGCGATGTAGACCAGCGCCTGCACCTTCGGGTCGTTCAGCGCCGCGGCGCTGATCACCGAGCCGCCGTAGGAGTGGCCGACGAGCACGACCGGCCCGTCCACGCTGTCCACCAGCGCCTTGATGTAGGCCCCGTCGGACGCGACGCCCCGCAGCGGGTTCGCCGCCGCGATCACGTGGTAGCCGCGTCGCTCGAGCCGCTCGACCTCGCCGTTCCAGCTCGACGCGTCGGCGAACGCGCCGTGCACCAGCACGATCGCCGGTTTCACCTTGTGGTTCGCCTGCGCTTCCTGCTGCTGCGGCGCCGCCGACGAAGGCACGGCGGCGAACACGGCGGCCGCGGCCAGCGCGACGGTGGCGGCGGCGATCTTGGTGAGGCGAATACGGGTGCGCATCTCTGACTCCTGGAAGGTCGGGTTTCTCGCTTGCCCCTGAAGAGTACAACTTAATTGCGCACAATCAAGTTGTCCGCTCTGAGATGTGGATCGTCTCCTGCCGAGGAATAAACCAAGTCCTGGCCGCGGATGTGCGACACACTCGACAGTGGGGCCCGAAGGGCACGAACCCGGCACCTCCGTCATCGGCCCCCAAGTTCCGCTGAGGTTTCGACCGGTCGGGGTCGTCACCGTTCGTCGACCACGGGATTCGCATGACCAGCACGTCCGAACCAGCCACGAGCACGCGGACCGGGCGGCCACCCCGCCGGGCGCTGGTGCTGACGGGGCTCGGCCTGTTCGTCGTCTTCCTCGCCGGCGCTTGGTCGGCCTGGTTCTTCACGATCGACGACGCCTTCATCAGCTTCCGCTACGCGGCGAACCTCGTCGCCGGCCACGGTCCCGTGTGGAATCCGGACGGCGCGCGCGTGGAGGGCTTCACCGACTTCCTGTGGGTGCTGTGGGCGGCGCTGGGCGCGTGGCTCGGGTTCGCGCTGCCGCTGTTCATGAAGCTGACGTCGCTCGTCTTCGGCCTGCTGACGCTGCTGATGCTGGTGCGGACCGGGCACCGGCGCGGCGGCCTGGCGGGCGCACTCGTGGCGGGCGGCGCGTACGTGGTGTTCCTGCCGACCTACTTCCACATCACCAGTGGACTGGAAACGGCGGTGTTCGCCGCCGTCCTGCTGCGCGCGACGGTGCTCGGCCTGCGGGCGCTCGACGGCGAGCACGTCCACCCGTGGGAACCGCCGCTGCTCCTGCTCGTGCTCGGCACGCTGCGACCCGACGGCGTGCTGGCCGCGCTGCCGGCCGTCCTCGTCTGGTTGTGGCTGACCCGCCGCAGCCGCGCGACGTGGCTGTGGACCGCCGCGGCCGTGGTGGTCGGCGCCGGGTACTTCGCGTGGCGCTGGCAGTACTACGGCCAGCTGCTGCCGAACACGTTCTACGTCAAGTTCGGTGACCTCGCGTCCGGCCGTACGTGGGTGAACACCACGTTCTGGCTGCTGCTGCCGCTCCTCGTGCTGACCCTGTCACTCCTGCTCCGCCGGTCCACCCGCGCGGCCGGCGCTCTGCTCGTGGCCACGGTGCTGCTGACCTACGTGACGTACGCCGTGTCCGGGCCGACGATGGACTACCTCGGCCGCTTCGCCGACCACGGCGTGCCCGTGCTCTGCCTCGGCGCCGGGCTCGCCGCGTCCGCGCTGGGCGGGCGGTGGCTGACAGCGCTGGCCGGCACGATCGCCGTCGCCTGGTCGGCCGTCGCCGGCGCGACCGCGCCCGATCTCGGCCTGATGGTCAACTACGGGCCGGATCTGCAGCGGGCCCACGTCGCGATCGGCCGGGGACTCGCGGCCGCCGCCGTGCCGGCGCGAGCGCGCACGCTCGCCGTCGGCGACGCCGGCGCGATCCCGTACTACAGCGGCTGGCACGCGATCGACTACATCGGCCTGAACGACCCCCAGATCTCCCGCGGCGCCGACCCGACGCGCGTCATCACGGCCGCCCGGCCGACCGTCGTGATCATCACCGCGCCGAGCCCGCAGGTGCAGGACGTCCGCTACGGCGTGCGCAACCTCGAAGCCACGGCCGGGTACGAAGAGGTCGCCGCCGTGCCGATGCGCGGCGACTACCACCAGACGATCTGGGTGCTGCCCGAGTTCGCGGCCACCGTGCGCGACCACGTTAACGCGGCGGTCGCGCAAGCCGCGCCGGCCAACGACCCCGGCCGCTACGACGAAACCGTCGGCCGCTGGCTCGACCGGCTCAAGGCCGAGCTGCCGGGGTCGTGACGCGGCGGCTCAGCCGAGCTGAGCCTGGAACTCCGGGTTCAGCGACGCGGCCGGCACCAGCGCGTGGCGCACCGCGAGGGCCGCGGCCTCCAGGCGGGAGTGGACCCCCAGCTTCACGAGCACGCCCTGGACGTGGCTGCGCACCGTCGCGGTCGACACGCCCAGGCGGCGCGCCATGGTCTCCGTGGTGTTGCCGTCGATGAGCATCGCGAGGCACTGGCGTTCGCGGGCGGTGAGAAAGCGTTCGCGCAAGTCGATGTCGCTCGAGCGGTCCGCGGCCGGCTCGGCGGTGCGGGCTGGGACGTCGACGTGGGTTTCGCCCTCCACGACGCGGCCGATGGCGCTGATGAGGTGCTCCACGCCCCGCGTCTTGTGCACGTAGCCGGCCGCGCCGGAGCGCAGGGCATCGGCCACCGCGATGGTGCCGGGGCTCGCCGTGAGCATGATGACCTTCGTCCCCGGGCTGGCGTCCAGCGTCGCCGCGACACCGTCTTCAACGGGCCCCTCGCCGAAGTTGCGGTCGAGCAGGCAGACGTCCGGGCGCGTGTGGCGCACCCGGTCCACCACTTCCGCGAGCGTGCGGCCCGTGCCCACCACCCGCATCCCGTTCCGCTCCAGCAGCCCGGCCAGCGCGTCCAGAAAAACCTTGTGATCGTCACCGAGGACGATGCTCGTCATGGATGTTCCTCCCCTTCAGTCATCCGGCTGGGGAAGACGATCCGCACGCAAGTGCCCCCCGCGTCGCCCGGACCGACGAGCGTCTGCGCACCGCAGGACTCGGCCAGCCGCGCGACCGTGACCAGCCCCAGCGACGCCGTGCCCGGCGGGATGCGCCCGAACCCGGGCCCGTCGTCCGAGATCGACACGGTGACCGGCGAGTTGGCCGTGAGCTCCACGCGCACGGACCCGCCCACCCCGGCGGCCCGCACGGCGTTGCCGAGCACGTTGGCCAGGATCCGCCACAGGATCGTGCCGTCCGCACGGACCGCGGCCGCGGCACCGTCCACGAGCACCACCGACGGCTCGCTGACCCGATCGGTCAGCTTCACCAGCTGCGCCAGCAACGGCCGCAGCTGCACGACCTCCGCGTGCGTCTCGGCGGCCAGCGCGTGGGCGACGAGCGCGCGCAGGCGTGCCACCTGCTCGCCGATCAACCCCGCCCCGGCCGGATCCTTGAACTCCGCCTCGACCAGGTAGGCCAGTGCCGTGATCTCGTGTCCGAGATCGTGCAGCACTCCCCACAGAGCCTCGACGGTTCGGTCCTCGCTCCGGCGCCCGGTGCCCGCCCGGCGATCCGGCACGGATTCCATGGCAATTCCCTCGCCTTTAAACTTCCCCGACCGAGGGGAGTCGTCCGCGATCTTCGGCGCGTTACTCGTGATTGGACGGTGATCCGAAGCGGACGGTTATCGGTTCTCGTGCGTAACCCCACTCGTGGTGACGACGATCTTCCACGGACCGGGCGGCACTTCGGCGGCTTCGGCGAACTGCCAGTCCACCCGATCGTCTTCACCGTTGAGGTCGGTGAACCCGAGACACCCGTTCAGCGCAGGTGAGACGTCCAGACCGGCACCGTTGAACCGGCGGTTCGCCGGCCGGGCGTCATCGGAGCCGAACACGTACCGGGCGTCGTCGTACTCGCCGGGGCCGGCGTCCTGGATCTGCCCGTAGCAGATCCTGCCCCCGTTGCGAATGCGAACCCAGCGATTTTTCAGAAGACTGAAGGTTCGATCCGAAATCCGAGCGGAATAATACTCGTCGCGCGCCCACGGCACCACCTGAGCGCGTTGCCGGTGTGCAGCCTCGTTCCCCACATCGTCAAAAGGAAGGTCGAGGTAGAACGGATTCTCGCGTGGGACGAGGCGAATGGGGAAGAATCCGTTGGCCGCCGTCCGCCGTTCGGTCTCGCAGTTTCCGGCGACGACGGCGCCGTCGCAGCCACCGTAGTGCTCCAGCCAGCGGTCGTCGTACGCCGATCGGACCTGGCTGCCGTCCTCGGCGTTCGGGTCGAACACCTCCCCGACCCAGAACGTCGTCGCGACGATCCCCGTGTGCCACGGGTATCCGTGCGGCGAAGGCTGCACCGCCGGCGCGCCCGCCCGGGGGGAGGGGACGGGCGCGCCGGTGCAGGACGCGGTGATCAACACGGCCGCCAGACCCCACACCGCGAACCTGATCCGGGTCGCCGCCCGGCGGCTCCAGCCGGGCGGCGACGGTGGACGGACCTCAGTCACCGGGCTCCGCGGGAGCGATGACCTGGCCCGGCTTCGATGGAACCAGCGGCTTCGCGTGCTTGCCGAACACGCCCGCCTTCAGCGAGTTGCGGCTCGGCACCGCGAACCTGCGCGGACTCGTGGGCGACGCCTGGATGGCGGCCGCGGCGGCCGCGCCCGATCCTGCGGTGAACGAGTAGTCGTCGGTGGTCAGGGAACCGTTGGCGATGAGCGCGAGGCCGTAGCTCATCCCGACCGCGTCGGCGGGCGCCGGGGGCGTGGTGAACGTGCCCTGCGTCCAGTTCGCCGCCGGCGCGAGCCACGGACCGGACGTCCAGTACTGCCAGAAGCCCTGCGTGTTGCGGTAGTACAGCGCGAACTGCGTGATCGCCGTGGATTTGTACCAGACGCCGACGGTGTACGTGCTGCCCGCGGTCACCGCGGGTGTGCAGGCGCCGAGGTCGAACGTCGGCAGCAGCTTCGCGTCACCGTCCGTGTAGTTGGTGACGTCGAGCCGCTCGGCGCTGGTGCCCGTGTGCGCGTCGGTGGTGCGGGTCCACGTCGGGGTGTTGCCGCCGTAGCCACCCGGCATGTAGCAGTCGGGGAACCCCGTGCCGCTCGTCGAGCTCTCGAGCGAGGTGTTGGCCAGCGTCGTGTTCGTCGACGCCGGCGCGGTCACGATCGGCTTCACCGTGCCGCCGATGACCTCGTTCATCGTCTTCACCGTCGTACCCACGCTCGTGCGCGTGGACAGCCACGACAGGAACTGATCGAGCCGCGTGGTCGGGATCGACAGCTCGTCGCACCCCGTGCCGTCGCAGACGTGGTGGAAGGTGAACGTGAGCAGGCCGCCGGTGTTCTCGGCCGCGGTGACGGCACTCTGCATCTGCTCCAGCGTCCAGGTGTTGTCGTCCTCGTCGAGGGCGCGCAGCTCGAACGCGTCGCGGGGCGGCGTCGTCTCGGCAGCGGGACAGCCGGCGCAGCCGTGCGCCGAAGCGATGTCACCGAGCCCGCGAGCGCTGTTGTACCCGCAGGTGCGCGCGGTGTCCTTGACCGCGGTCGTCAGCGACGCGTACGGGTACGCGAAGCTCGTGACGGAGTAGCCCAGGCCGGCCAGCGCCGCGCGGTCGTTGCAGATCTGCCGCTTCGCCTCGTCGGCGGGCACGGTGGCGAGGTCGGGGTGCGTGACGGTGTGCCCGCCGATCTCGTTGCCGGCACCGGCGATCGTCTGCAAGTCGGCCTGGGTGAGGTAACCGGGCGCGCCGACCGAACCGCTGATGATGTAGAAGGTGCCCTTCATGTTGTACTTCTGCAGGATCGGCAGCGCGTTCATCTGATCGGCGTTGCCGTCGTCGAACGTGAGGGTCACGGCGAGCGGCCGGGTCGGCGACGCGGAAGCCGTGGGGCTCTCCGCCGCCAACGCCGGCAGCACGCACAGCAGCGCGGCCGCGCAGACCGCGAGCTTCGTGCGCGCCCGCCGGAAGTCGAAGCCCTTGCGGGGCTTGCGGTGTTTCCGCCTTGTTCGTTGCATGGGTGGCCACCAATAGCTCGGGGATTCCTGAGCCGACCGTATTGTCCAGACCGCGGCACCGGATCCCCCTCGAAGACGAGGCCGCCTACCGCAAATGCGGGATCTCCGTCATCTGCATGAGTCCGCATTTCGCACAGCTGGCTGAGGACAAGCCCGTGCGCGCGCTGCTTTGCTTTGCGGCGTGGACACCACCCGCCTCTTCCTGATCGAAGACCACCGCATGGTGGCCGACGTGCTGACGTCGAGCCTCGCCACCGTGCCGTGGATCAGGGTGGTCGGGACCCGGCCCGCCGCGGACCCGGCGTTGCGCTCCGAGCTCGCGGCGCAGCAACCGGACGTGGTGACCGTCGAGCTGCAGTCGCTGACCGACGTGCGCGAGCGGATCAGCACTTGGCGCGAAGCGGCACCAGCCGCGCGTTTCGTGGCCCTCACCGCGAGCCGGGACCGAGATCTCGCGGTGGCCGCGGCCTACGCCGGGATCGACACGTGGATCCCCAAGGAGAGCTCGCTCGCCGACCTGCTCGACCGCGTCCGCGGCGCCCGCGCCGGGCACGCGTGGTACCCGCCGGAGCTGCTGGCCGCGTTGTTCGACCGGCTGCGCCGCGACGGCGCGGCACCGCACCGGAGCGGGTCGAACCCCCTCGACGTGCTGAGCGAGCGAGAACGCGAAGTGCTGATCGCGATGGTCGACGGCGACCGCAGCGACCAGATCGCGGCCCGGCTCCAGCTTTCCCGCCACACCGTGCGCACGCACACCAGAAACCTGTTCCGCAAGCTGAAGGTCCACAGCGGACTGGAAGTCGTGAAGATCGCCCGAGCCGCCGGCATCGAGCCCACCGGCCAGACGCCGGCCCGGAAAGGGGAACTCCCTTGACTCTCATGGCCGAATCGCCACTCGACGAGGCCGACGGCCTCGCGTCAACCGCCGTCGTCGGCATGGGCTACGTGGGCCTGCCGACGGCGCTGGGCCTGCACGCCGACGGCGCGCGCGTGCTGGGCCTCGACACGAGCACCGCCCGGCGCGAGACCATCGCCTCCGGCCACCCCGACCTGGTCGACGCCGACCTCGCGCGCCTGGCGGCGGCCCGCGGCGACGACCGCTTCGAACTCACCGCCGACCCCGCGCGGCTGGCCGAAGCCGACTCGGTGATCATCTGCGTCCCGACGCCGCTGGACCGGTACCTGACCCCGGACCTCGGCCCGCTGCACTCGGCGTGCCAGGCCGTGGTCGAGCACGCGCGGCCGGGGCAGACGCTCATCCTCACGTCCACCAGCTACGTCGGCACCACGCGGGAGCTGCTCGTGGAACCGTTGGCGAACCGCGGTCTCGTGGTCGGCGAGGACGTGTTCGTCGCGTTCAGCCCGGAGCGCATCGACCCCGGCGTCCCCGAGCACACGCAACTCGGCACGCCCCGCGTCGTCGGCGGCTGCACGGCGGCGTGCTCCGGCCGCGCGCGGCGGGTGCTGGAACGCTTGACCCCGCTCGTGCACGAGGTCTCTTCGGCCGAAGCGGCGGAGCTGACGAAACTGTACGAGAACTCGTTCCGGGCGGTGAACATCGCACTGGCCAACGAGTTCGCCGGGATCTGCTCGACGCTCGCACTCGACCCGATCGAGGTCACGCGCGCGGCGGCGACCAAACCGTACGGCTTCATGAGCTTCTACCCCGGCCCGGGCGTCGGCGGCCACTGCATCCCGTGCGACCCGCACTACCTGCTGTGGCAGCTGCGCGAGGCCCGCGGCGCCGCTCCGCTGATCAGCCAGGCCATGACGTCGATCGCCCACCGGCCCGGCCAGGTGGCCGACCGCGTGACCGCGACGCTGTCCGCCGCCGGCCGCGGGGTGGCGGGAACGCACATCGTCGTGGTGGGCGTGACGTACAAGCCGGGCGTGCGCGACCTGCGCGAGTCGTCCGCCCTCGAGATCCTCGAGCGCCTGGTCGCGCTCGGCGCCAAGGTCGACTACCACGACCCGCTCGTCCCGGAGCTCTCGCTGGGCGGGCGGTCGTTGCAGAGCGTCCCCGATCCGCACGGCACCGACTTCGACCTGGTGCTGATCCACACCGTCCACCCCGGACAGTCCTACGACTGGATCGAGCACTGCCCGCTGGTCCTCGACGCGACTTACACGTTCGAGGCCGCCGGGCACCGCGAACTCGTCTGACCCCGGCGCGGCCGCTTCGCCTGTCCGTTGCGGCCGCGTCGGCCTGTCCCACCCCAGCGATTCCTCCGACGAAAGGGCGAACCCATGCGGTGCTTGGTGACCGGCGGGGCCGGCTTCATCGGTTCCCACCTGACCGAGCGGCTGCTCGGCGAAGACCGCGAAGTGGTGGTGCTGGACGACTTCAGCACCGGCACGGCGCAGAACCTCGCGGCTGTCGCCGACGACCCCCGGCTGCGGATCGTCCGCGGTTCCGTGTGCGATCCGGAGGCGGTGGAGTCGTGTCTGGCGGGCGTCGAGCAGATCTACCACCTCGCGGCGGCCGTGGGCGTGTTCACGATCATGCGCAAGACCCTCCAGAGCCTGCGCACCAATCTGCTCGGCACCGAGGTTGTGCTCGACGCGGCGCTGCGGCACGACGCCCGCATCCTCGTCGCGTCGACCAGCGAGGTCTACGGCAAGAACACGTCGATCGGCCTGCGCGAGGACGACGACCGCGTGGTCGGCTCGCCGTTGAAGAACCGCTGGTCCTACGCCGAGGCGAAAGCGCTCGACGAGACGTTCACCCACCTCTACGGCACCGAGCTCGGTGTGCGGACGGTGCTCGTGCGGCTGTTCAACACCGTCGGTCCGCGCCAGCGCGGCCGCTACGGCATGGTCGTGCCGCGGTTCGTCGACCAGGCGCTGACCGGGCAGCCGCTCACGGTGTTCGGCACGGGCCGGCAGACGCGGTGCTTCTGCCACGTGCTCGACGTGGTGCCCGCGCTGGTCGCGCTGCTCGACGACGAGTCGGCGCACGGCACCGTCTACAACCTCGGCAGCCCCGAGCAGGTGAGCATCGAAGAGCTGGCGGCGCTCGTCATCTCGGCGACGAAGTCCAGCAGCGAGATCGTGAAGGTGCCCTACGCCGAGGCTTACGGTGAAGGGTACGAGGACATGCAGCGGCGTATTCCGAACTGCGCGCGGGCCGCGCAGCAGGTCGGGTTCCGGGCTTCGCACAGCCTTCGGGAAACCATCGACGCCGTGATCGACGACCGGCGGGCGCACTTGCGGGCCGCCGTCGCCGGTTGAGGACACCGCACCCGGACCGGCCGCGTCGCCGCGGCCGGGTCGCCCTGCTGTTGGTCTGCGAGCTGCTGGTGCTGACGTTGCTGCGGGACGGGGGAGCGCGCGCGGCCGTGCAGCCGCAGACGATCGCGTCGCTCCCCTACTGGAACCTGGCCGACGGGACCATGACCGTGCAGGCGCACTCGTCGCAGGTCACGGAGGCGTCGCCGTGGCTGTACGGCCTCGACGCCGAGGGCCGGCTCGTCCCGCAGTCGGGACGGGCGGATGATCTCGCGCGGTTGCGCGCCACCGGCGTGGACCTCACGCCGACGATCGCGAACGTCACCGAAGGCCGGTGGCACCCGCAGATCGTGCAGCGGATCCTGCACGATCCGCCGTCGCTGACGCAGCACGTGGCGGACATCGTCGCGCTGGCCGTGCGCGAGGACTTCGCGGGTATCGACATCGACTACGAGGAGCTGCGCGCCGACGATCGCGCGGCGTTCACGGAGTTCATCACGCGGCTCGCGGATTCCCTGCACCGCAACGAAAAACGCCTGTCGGTCGACGTCTTCGCCAAGACCACGGACGCCGGCTACGACGAGCGCAACCGCGCCCAGGACTACGCCGCGCTGGGCCGCGTGGCCGACCAGGTGCGGCTGATGGCCTACGACTACCACTGGCAGACGTCCGCCCCGGGTCCGATCGCGCCCGAGGGCTGGGTCCGCGACGTGCTGACGTACGCCGTGACGCAGATCCCGCCCGGGAAGATCGTCCTGGGCGTGCCCATGTACGGCTACGACTGGGTGGGCCACAACGGCGTGCCGGTGACGTGGGTGCAGGCCTACGGCCGCTCGCGGGAGTTCGGCGCGCCCGTGGAGTGGGACGGTTTCAGCGAGTCGCCGCACTTCACCTACACCGATTCCGCCGGGCAGCGGCACGACGTGTGGTTCGAGAACGCTTACAGCGCCTCGATCAAGTTCGCGCACGCCCGGCAGTTCGGGATCGGCGGGGTCTTCCTCTGGCTGTTCGGTGCGGAGGACGACCTCGTCTGGTCCAAACTCGACACTTTCTGGACACCCGCGGAGGCTCGATGATCCCCCTTTGGCTGATGGCAATTTTCGTCTTCGGGGTGAACTTCACGCTGTGGGGCACAGCCGGGCTCGCGCGCGCGATCGAGAACCGCATCCGCCGGCCGCGGCCGGCCCGGCCGTCGCCCGTGCCGCGCCAGCACCCGGGCCACGTGCACCGCTCGCGCGTCGCCGTGCTCATGGCCGCGCACAACGAGGAAGTCGTGATCGCCGACTCGCTGGCCGCCATCACCCGCCTCGTGCCGCCCGAAAACGTCCACGTCGTCTCCGACGGCTCCACCGACCGCACGGTCGAGATCGCCCACGCGTGCGGCGTGCACGTCACCGAGACTCCCGTCAACGTCGGCAAAGCCGGTGCCCTCGAAGAAGGCGTGCGCCATTTCTCCTTGGCCACCCGCTACGACGCCGTGCTGCTGCTCGACGCCGACACCCGCCTCGACCCGGGCTACTTCGACGCCGCCCTCCCGGAGTTCGACGACCCGGCCGTGGTCGCCGTCGCCGGCTGCGCCGCCACCGACTGGTCCGCCGCGAAGCGGGGTTTCACCGCCTGGCTGTTCACCGCGCACCGCTCCCGCATCTACGCCCTGCTCCAACGCCTCCTCAAGTTCGGCCAAACCTGGCACCGCACCAACGCGACGACGATCGTCCCGGGCTTCGCCAGCCTCTACCGCGCCCACGTGCTGCCCCAGATCGACATCAACCCGCCGGGCCTCGTGATCGAGGACTTCAACATGACGTTCGAGGTCTACCGCCGGCGCCTGGGCAAAGTCGGGTTTTCGCTGGGCGCCGTCGCCGTCACCCAGGATCCGGCTTCACTGCACGACTACCTGCACCAGACCCGCCGGTGGGCACTGGGGTTCTGGCAGAGCGTCCGCCGCTTCCGGCCCCGCGCCAACCTCTTCACGGCCATGCTCGGCCTCTACATCGTGGAGCTCGTGCTGGCCAGCACCTTCATGGCCCTGCTGCCTCTGGTCGTCGTCCTGCTCCTCCTCGCCGAAATACCCGGCTTCCTCGCCCTTCCCGTCGCCGGTGACGTCACCCTCGCCGTCGGCCACTACGTCAACCTCCCGACGATCGCCTTCGGCATCCTCCTGCCCGACGTGATCCTGACGATCGCCGTCGCCCTCGTCGAACGCCGTGCCCGCTACCTGCTCATGGCGCCCTTCTACCTCCCTCTTCGTTGTCTCGACGCGTTCGTCGCCCTCTGGACGCTCCCCCGCGCCTGGCGCGAACGCTCCACGGGCCGCTGGCAGAGCCCCGCCCGCCGCCCCGCCGACGCTTCCGGCCTTCCCGACGTTTCCGTCGTCGCCACCCCCGGCCAACCCGTTCCCGGCGGCTCGCTCCCCCAGCAGCCCCCACTCAGCAGCCCGCACTCCCACCAGCCGCACTCCAGCGGTCCGCTTCCCCGCCAGCCCCAGCCCGGCGGTCCGCTTCCCCGCCAGCCCCAGCCCGGCGGTCCGCGACCCCAGCAGTCCCACCCCAGCGGCCCGCTCCCGCGCCAGTCCCAGCCTGGCGGTCCGCGACCCCAGCAGTCGCACCCCAGCAGCCCGGCCCCCCGGCAATCGCACCCCGGCAGCTCCCTCCCCGGCCGGTCCCACTCCGGCCACTCCCCGGCCGGTTCCGACCCGATCTGGCCATCGGAGCTCCCGCCCGAATGGCCCCCGGAATGGCCTCCTGAGCCGTTCCCCCGGGAAAAGGTCAGCTGACCACTCCCGTCACATCCCGACGGCCGCTGCACCCGCTGCGCACGCGGACGCAGCGGCCGTCGTCGTGGACAGCGGGATCCCCAGGCCTCACGCGCTCTTGGCCAGCGCCAGCTTCTGCGCGGCGGACACCAACGGCAGCAACCGAGTTCCGAAGTTGCGCACCGCCATCCCCGCGCGCGTCGCGGGGATCAGCAACGCCGCGGCCACGGGAACGTTGCGCTGCTTGGGATTCGACAGCTTCCGGTGCGCCGCCTCGTACCGCCGGAAGGCCACAACGGGATCGTCCGGGCTCGCGGCCAGTTCCGTCGCGAGCGTGTGCGCCCCGGCCATCGCCAGCGTCGAGCCGTCGCCGAACAACGACACGCACGAAGCCGCGTCGCCCACCAGAACGATCCGGCCCGCCGACCACTCCGGGACGCGCACGCGGCTCACGGAATCGAAGTACAAGTCCTCGGCCACGCGCACCTGGCCGAGCAGTTCGGGCACCCGCCAGCCCGCGCCGGCATAAGCGTTCTCCAGCAACCGCTTGTGCTGCTCGGTGTCGCGGTAGTCGAAGCCGGGCACCTCCCGGCCGCGGAACATGAACGCCACGATCCCGCGCCCTTTCGACGGGTGCACCGCCACCGCACGTCCCGGCGAGTTGTACATGACGATCTCACTGCGATCGCTCACCGGCCCGTCGAACGGCATGGTCGCGACGTACACGCCCATGTGCTCCACGAATCCCGGCTCCGGCCCGAACGCGAGCCGGCGCACCGCCGAGTGCAGCCCGTCGGCGCCCACCACGAAGTCGAACCGCCGCGGTGCACCGCGTTCGAACGTGACGTCGACGCCGCCCGCGTCCTGCTCAAGGGCGACGACGGAATCGTGGAACACGTACTCCGCGTCGCCGGCACTCGCGTCGTGCAGGATGCGCGCGAGGTCGGTGCGGGTCAGCTCGACATCGGTGCCGGCGTCGTCCATCGGCACCCGGCCGACGGTCTTCCCGCGGTCGTTCACGAACGTCAGGCTCGTGACGCCGGTGGCCGCCGCCCGCAGCCGCGAGCTGATGCCCATCTTCCGCGCCACCTCGGCGGCCGGCCCGCGCACGTCGACCGGACTCCCGCTCGAGCGCAGTCCCGCCGCGCGTTCCACCACGGTCGGGCGGTACCCCGCGCGAGCCAGCCAGTGCGCCAGCGTCGACCCGGCGACACCCGCGCCGGAGATCAGCACTGTTTTCGTGACCATCGGTCATTCCTCCCCAGTCCGACGATCTCGCTGACCGCCGGTCAGTGCCGAAGGTACACGCCTGTCCGGCGGTCAGGCAAGGAGGTAAGCTGACCGGGTGACAGAAGACGTTCCTCCCGACACCCGGGCCCGCATCCTGAGCGTCGCGATGGACATGTTCTCCGCGCGCGGGTACCACGCGACGTCAGTGCGGGAAATCGCCGAACGGGTCGGTGTCACGAAGACCGCGGTGCTGTACCACTTCCCCGGCAAGGCCGACATCATCGCCGCGCTCGCCGAGCCGATGCTGGTCGACCTGGAGGCCGCGATCGACTCGGCGCAGGCCCTCGCGATGGACCCCCACCAAGCCCGTGACGCGGCGATCGAAGGCCTGCTCGACGTGTGGCTGCGGCACCGCTACCTGCTGCGCCTCAACCTGCGCGACCTCGGGTTGACGGCGTCCCAGTCGGTGTTCGACCGCTTCCGCAACGGTATGCTGCGCGCGAACCTGATCGTGGCGGGCCCCGGCGGGAACCTCGCCACGGACGTCCGGGCCGCGCAAGCCATCGCCATGCTCAGCGATCCGGTGGTGCTCTTCGCCGACCAGCCGGCCGACGAACTGCGCGCCGCGGTGCTCGACGGAGTCCACCGGCTCTTCGACCAGCCGCGCCCGCGCGCCGGACGGGGCAGGCCGACGGTGATGACCGACAACCTGATGATCCTGTGCCGCAAGCTCCACGACGAGGGCTTCTCGGCCACCCGGATCGCCGACGAGCTGGGCGTCTCACGCGCGACGGTGTACCGCCACTTGCCGGGCTAGCATTATTGAGACGCTTTATGATACTTTTGAGACATTCCGGCAGAGCAGGACCCAGCACGCACGGAGAACCACAGGGAGGCGAATGGACGGAACAGCGGCGCACGACACCCCGGCGGGTCAGCCGAGGACGGACCGGACCGTCTCCTCGTCGCGCGCGACGACCGTGGTGCCGTCGTCGGCCGTGATGATCGGGCGCTGGATCAGCGCGGGGTTGGCCGCCAGCGCCTCGATCCAGCGGGCGCGATCGGCCGGCGTGCGGGACCACGACTTGAGGTCGAGCTCCGCCGCGACCTTCTCGCCCGTGCGCGTGATGTCCCACGGGTCGAGCCCGAGCCGGTCCAGCACGGACTCGAGCTCGGCGGGCGTCGGCGGGTCCTCGAGGTAGCGGCGCACCGTGTAGGTGGCACCGGCCTCGTCGAGCAGCGACACGGCGGAGCGGCACTTCGAGCACCGCGGATTGACCCAGATCTCCACGGGCACACCGTACGCGAGCTACTTCGAGAACGCCTGCAGCTGGCACTGGTCGGCCAGCTTGTCGAGGTTGTCGTAGGTATCAGACGAGCCGTCGTCGATGCGCCAGGTGAGGCCGTCGGGGTCGACGCTCGTGTCGGGGGCGACGTGCACGTGGGCGCCCTGGGTGGTCATGCACTTGACCATGTCGTGGAACTGGTCGTTGAACTTCGGGTTGGTCCGCGGCGACAGCTGGGGCGGCTGCAGCGGCAGCTTCCCCTTGCAGGCGGCTTCGGCCTTCTTGGACTGGGGGCTGTCGTCGTTCATGTCGAGCGCGGGCGGGCTGCCGGGGCCGCCAACTGGCCCGGAGTGCCCGGTCCGTCCATTGAGGACGGCGTGGCCGTTGGTGCGGAGGCAGGAGTCGTAGGCGTCCCAGTAGGCCTGCTTCTCCTCGGGCGAGCTGTCGAGCCGCAGCTGTGGGCGGCCGGCATCGGCATCGGCTGTGGTCGCCGACGCGGGGGCGCCGGCGGTGGCGCTGCCGGTGTCGAGCGTGGCGACCTGCGGCGCAGCGGGCTGACCGGAACAGGCGGTGAGCAGGGCGAACGCGGCGCCTGCGACGAGAACGGTGATCGATGAACGCACGCCGCGAGCGTGCCAGCCGGTTGTGAGAAACCTGTCACGACGGAGTCAGGAGGCCACCAGGACGTATCGAGGAGCGCCAACACCCCACGGGTGCCGCGGATCACCCGCCTGAGAAGGGCGTTTTCGGCGTACCGTTCACACATGGACATGCCTCTGACCACCGACCGCCTCGTGATCCGGGATTGGTCGGTCGACGACGCCGAAGCTGCCTTCCTCGTCTACGGCTCGGATGAGGTCACGCACTGGCTGACTCCCGCGATGGACCGGGTGACCGACATCGCGGCGATGCGGTCGGTGCTGCACGCGTGGCAGGAGGCGCAGCCGAACCTCGTCCCGCCCCGCGGCCGCTGGGCCGTGGCGCGCGCCTCCGACGGTGCGGTGGTGGGCGGACTGGGGATCCGGCTGCTGCCGCCGTACCAGGAGGACTTGGAGCTGAGCTGGCAACTGCACCCAGACGCGTGGCACCAGGGCTACGCGACGGAGTCCGCGCGGGCGCTCATCGAGTGGGCGTTCACCCAGGACACCGACGAACTGTTCGCCGTCGCGCGGCCGTCCAACACCCGCGCCATCGCGACCGCCGAACGCCTCGGCATGCAGTGGGTCGGCGAAACCACCAAGTACTACGACCTGCGCCTGCAGGTCTACCGCATCCGCCACAGCGACATCGTCTGACCCGACCACGCACGCCCACCGGCGCCGGCCCACCCCCGGCGCCGGTGAACGCTGCGCGAACACTGGGAAAACGCCGCGGACAGCCGGAAACCGCCGGCCGCGACACCCAAGCGGAGATGCTTCCGTGCGGCGATCGTGGCTCAGCCAGCGCGCGACACTGAGCGGCTCGGCCGCCCCGCAGAGCGCAAAACCCGCACAGAGCAAAAAGACCGCCAAGCGAGCGCGCATCGCAGAAGACCGCGCAGCCGGCAGTGGTTCAGGCGTTCGTGTAGCGCGGGAACAGTGCGGCCTGGCCGTGGTTCACGCCGGTGGCGTCGGTGAGGTTCCACATGGTCACGTCTTCGATCCAAAAGCGGCGGCCCGACTTGGCGATGCGGCAACCGCGGTAGCCGGTGGCGAAGCCGTGGGCCGTGACGGCTGCGAGGAGGGCGTCGCGGTCTTCTTGACGGTCCGGTTCGGCCGAGAGGCGGGACGGGAGGCCCGTGAATTCGGGCCAGGGACGTTCGAAGGCTTGCTGCGCCGTGAGGTTGGCGTAGGTGAAGCGCGGGTCGCCGGCGGTGTCGTGGGCGAGGAGGCCGAAGGGGGCCTCCGCGTAGAGCCAGTGGGGGAGGTCGCCCGGGGAGCCCGTGACGAGCGGGGTGCCCACCAAGCGCTCGTAGCTCGAAGTCAGGAGGCGGGCGAAGGCGGCGTCCTGGGGCGACGGCATGTCGCCAACGTACGCCTGCCACCCCGCGGCGTGCGGGCACGGGTGATCGACTTCACGGGTCGTGTCCACTGTGGAACCGACGCTCGCCACGGTCTCCCCCGCGGGACCGTGGCGAGCCGGCGGACCACCGTGCGAGCCGCCCACGCAAGAACTCAGGCGTTGACCGGAGTCCAGAGCTCGTCGATCTCGCGCTCGGCGGCGGCGAGGCTCTCGGCGGCCAGGTCGCGGAGGTCGGCCATGGCGGGGTTGGTGTCGGCGAGCGTCAGCTCGGCGGAGATGAAGCGCGGCTCGATGCCGGTGATCGCGAGGCCGTGCGGGAGCCACGGTTCGGCGTGGTCCCAGCCGAAGCGCGGGGTGCCCTCGCCGTAACCGCCGCCGCGGGAGGCCAGGACGAGGAACTCGCGCCCGTCGAGCAGGCCGGCGCCGGTGGCGGGGTCGAAGGCCAGGCCGGGCGCGATGAGGTGGTCGACCCAGGCCTTCACGACGCTCGGGGCGCCGTAGTTGTACAGCGGCAGGCCGAGCAGCACCGTGGTCGCCTCGCGGATCTCGCCGACCAGTTCCTGGGTCAGCTTCCAGGACTCGTTCTGCTCGGGCGTGCGCTCCTCGGCCGGCACGAGGCGAGCGAGCCCGGCCACGGAGTCGAAGTGCGGAACGGGGTTCGCGCCCAGGTCGCGGTAGGTGACGGTGCCCTCGGGGTGCGCTGCGCGCCACGCGTCGGCCGCGCGGGCGGTGAGCTTGCGGCTCACGGATCGGTCGCCGTTGATGCTGGAGTCGATGTGGAGGAGGTGAGGCATCTCGTTAGCCACCCATGGATCGTTTGTGTAGGACAAACCATTTATAGCACACGGACGACTAGCGAGTTCTCGTACACTGGACGCATGACCTCGCTCCCGGTCGTCAACCAGCCGCCCCACCGGTGCGGCGCCCTGCTCGACCACCTCTCCCGCCGGGTGCGGACGCGGTCCGAGACAGTGCTGGCGCCCCTGGGCCTGCGGCCACGCCACCTGCTCACGCTCACCGTCCTGCGCGACCACGGCAGCAGCACCCAGCAGGCCCTCGCGGCCACGCTGGGCATCGACAGCACGAACCTCGTCGGCCTGCTCAACGACCTCGAAGCCGACAACCTGATCGAGCGCCGCCGCTCACCCGAAGACCGCCGGCGGCACGTCGTGGACCTCACGGACGTCGGCGCGAAGAAGCTGGCCAAGGCGGAGTTCGTCCTGGCCGCCGTCGAGGACGAGGTGCTCGCCGCTCTCAGCGTCGAGCAGCGCGAGCAGCTCTACTGCCTCCTCCACCAGGCCACCGCCACCACGGACATCGCCGCCTGCGCCGGCGCGGAGGACGAACCGGTCCCGCCGGTCATGTACCGCTGACCCGCGAAAACGCCCGCCCCGCCGGCCGCTCCACCGCGTTGAAAAACCGACCCCGATCGGCCCTCGTGAGCGTGCCCACAATGGGTACGCCCGCGCGCCGTTAGGGGGTCGAGGACCGATGACCGACACCGTGAACAGGCCTGTTCCGGTTCCGATGCGGCCTGCGTGGCGAGGACCCAAGGGCGGACAGGTCCTCAAGGTCGTCCGGACGACGGATCACAAGACGATCGGTGTGCTGTACCTGACGACGTCGTTCGCGTTCTTCCTGATCGGCGGGTTCACGGCGCTGCTGATGCGCGCCGAACTCGCACAGCCCGGGATGCAGTTCCTCTCCCCCGAGCAGTACAACCAGCTGTTCACCATGCACGGCACGATCATGTTGCTGCTCTACGCCACCCCGAACCTGTTCGGGTTCGCGAACTTCGTGGTGCCGCTGCACATCGGCTCGCCGGACGTCGCGTTTCCGCGGCTGAACGCGTTCTCGTACTGGCTCTACCTGTTCGGCGGGCTGATCGTGATCAGCGCCTACCTCACGCCCGCCGGCCCGCCGGAGTTCGGCTGGACCGCGTACACGCCGCTGTCCGACGCCATCCACTCGCCGGGGATCGGCGGCGACCTGTGGATCACCGGCCTGATCGTGTCGGGGCTCGGGACGATCCTGGGCGCCGTCAACATGGTGACGACCATCGTCACGTTGCGCTGCCCCGGCATGACGATGTGGCGGATGCCCATCTTCACCTGGAACATCCTGCTCACCGCGGTGCTGATCCTGCTCGCGTTTCCGATCCTCACGGCCGCGCTGTTCGCGCTGCTGGCCGACCGGCACATCGGCGCGCACGTGTTCGACCCGGCCAACGGCGGCGCCATCCTCTGGCAGCACCTGTTCTGGTTCTTCGGCCATCCGGAGGTGTACATCGTCGCGCTGCCCTACTTCGGCATCGTCACGGAGATCATCCCCGTGTTCAGCCGGAAACCGCTGTTCGGCTACCGCACGATGGTGTTCGCGACGATCGCCATCACCGGTCTGTCCGCCACCGTGTGGGCACACCACATGTTCGCGACCGGCGCGGTGCTGCTGCCGTTCTTCTCGTTCATGACGTTCCTCATCGCCGTGCCCACGGGTATCAAGTTCTTCAACTGGATCGGCACGATGTGGAAGGGCACGCTGACGTTCGAAGCGCCGATGCTGTGGTCGATCGGGTTCCTCGTCACGTTCCTGCTCGGCGGGCTCACCGGCGTCATCCTCGCGGCGCCGCCGCTCGACTTCCACGTGCACGACAGCTACTTCGTCGTCGCGCACTTCCACTACGTGCTGTTCGGCACCATCGTGTTCGCGACGTTCGCCGGCATCTACTTCTGGTTCCCCAAGATCACCGGCCGGATGCTCGACGAGCCGCTCGCCAAGTGGCACTTCTGGACGACGTTCATCGGCTTCCACACCACGTTCCTGATCCAGCACTGGCTCGGCGCCGCCGGGATGCCCCGCCGCTACGCCGACTACCTGCGAGGCGACGGGTTCACCATCATGCAGAGCATCTCCACGATCGGAGCGTTCATCCTGGGTGCGTCGGTGCTGCCGTTCATCTGGAACGTCGTGAAGAGCTACCGCTACGGCGAACTCGTCGAGACCGACGATCCCTGGGGCTTCGGCAATTCCCTGGAGTGGGCGACGACCAGCCCGCCGCCGCGGCACAACTTCCTGGAGCTGCCGCGCATCCGGTCCGAACGCCCGGCGTTCGAGCTGCACTACCCGCACATGGTCGAGCGCCTGCGCGAAGAGAGCCACATCCAGCACGGCGGCCGGCACCGGGCGGCGGCCGACGCGCTCACCGCACCGCGAGAACAGGACCGCTGATCGGAAGTGTCCTACTCTGCCTGCAGGAGGGCGGACCCATGGACTCAGCGGCGGAGCGGCTCAGGAAGTACCGCGAGATGCGCGATTTCGAGCGCACCGCCGAGCCCGCGGGCAGCGACGCCGCGACGTCGCCCGGCAACCGGTTCGTCGTGCAACGCCACCGCGCCCGGCGTCGGCACTACGACCTGCGGCTGGAGCTGAGCGGTGTGCTCATCAGCTGGGCCGTGCCGAAGGGCCCGACGCTGGACCCGAAGGCGCGGCGCCTGGCCGTGCACGTGGAGGACCACCCGCTCGAGTACGCCGACTTCGAGGGCGTGATCCCGCACGGCGAGTACGGCGGCGGCGACGTGATCGTGTGGGACCGCGGCACCTGGGAGCCCGTCGACACGGACGACCCGGAGCAGGCGCTCGCCGACGGCAACCTCCACTTCGACCTGTTCGGGGAGAAGCTGCTCGGCCGCTTCGTGCTCATCCACCCGAGTCGTGACGGCGACGGCAAGCAGTGGCTGCTGCTGCACAAGCAGGACGACCACGCCACGACCGGCTGGGACGCCGAGGACCACCCGAAGTCCGTGAAGAGCGGCCTGACCAACGACGAGATCAAGGCCGCTCCACCTGCGCTCTGGCGCGGCGACCTGCCCGCCGCCGAAGCCGAGCAGAAGCTCAAGCCCGTGTTCCGGCCCGCTTCGGACGAGGAGCTGGCCGCGCTCGACGAGCTGGGCGCCAAGGGCTCGTGGACCGTCGCCGGGCGCAAGCTCGCCCTCACCAACCTCGACAAGGTGCTCATCCCCGGCCGCGACGGCGAAGACCCCATCACGAAACGCGACCTCGTCCGGTACTACACGCGCATCGGCCCGACGATGCTTCCCTACCTGGCCGAGCGCGCGCTCAACACCAACCGCTTCCCCAACGGCATCGAAAAACCGGGGTTCTGGCACAAGGAAGTGCCCGACCACGCGCCGCAGTGGCTGCACCGCTGGCACTACGAGGCGGCCGATCCCGACGACGTGCAGCAGTACCTCGTGCCCGAGGGGGTCGCGGACCTGGCGTGGCTGGCCAACTTCGGCGCGCTGGAGCTGCACGCGTGGACGTCGCGGATCGAGGACGTCGAGCACCCCACGTGGACGCTGTTCGACATCGACCCCGGCCCGGACACGTCCTTCGACGACGTGCTCGCCCTCGCCCGCCTGCACCGCACCGCGCTCGACCACCTCGGGCTCATCGGGCTGCCGAAGGTCACGGGGCAGCGCGGGATCCAGGTGTGGGTGCCGATCGAGCCGCGCTACACCTACGCCGAGACGCGCAAGTGGGCCGAGACCGTCTCGAAGACGATCGGGCGCACGCTGCCGGACCTCGTGAGCTGGGCGTGGCAGAAGGACCGCCGCGGCGGGAAGGCGCGGCTGGACTACACGCAGAACGTGCTGAACAAGACGCTCGTCGCGCCCTACAGCGTGCGCCCGCGCCCGGGTGCGCCGGTTTCCGTTCCGTTGCAATGGGATGAGCTCGACGATCCGGAGCTCACCCCCGACCACTGGACGATTCGGACGGTCGTGGAGCGCGTCGAATCGGTCGGTGATCCGTTCGCGGAGCTGCTGGGGGTGGCGCAGCCGTTGCCGGACCTGTGACGTTCACCGGTTCCGAGGGCACCTGGAGTGCGCTCAAGGCCTAGGGTCGGGGCCATGCGATTCGGACTCTTCGTTCCCCAGGGCTGGCGCTTCGACCTCGTCGGCATCGACCCGAAGGACCACTGGACCACCATGCTCGACCTCGCCCGCTTCGCGGACGCGGGCCCGTTCGAGTCGATCTGGGTCTACGACCACTTCCACACCACGCCCGTGCCCAGCGAGGAAGCGACGCACGAGGCGTGGAGCCTCATGGCGGCCTACGGCGCGGCCACTTCGCGCGTGCGGCTGGGCCAGATGTGCACCTGCATGGCGTACCGCAACCCGGCCTACCTCGCGAAGGTCGCGGCCACGATCGACGTGATCTCCGGCGGCCGCGTGGAGATGGGCATCGGCGGCGGCTGGTACGAGCACGAGTGGCGCGCCTACGGCTACGGCTTCCCGAGCGCCGGCGAGCGCCTCGGCATGCTCGACGAGGGCGTGCAGATCATGCGCCAGCTGTGGACCGAGGGCAAAGCCACCCTCGACGGCAAGCACTACCAGGTCGACGGCGCCCTCTCCCGCCCCCTGCCCCTGCAGGACGGCGGCATCCCCCTGTGGATCGCCGGCGGCGGCGAGAAGAAGACGCTGCGCACGGCCGCGAAGTACGCCCAGTACACCAACTTCGTCGGCGACGTCGAGGGCTTCACGCACAAGTCCTCGGTGCTCGAGGGCCACTGCAAGGACCTCGGCACGGACTTCGGCGCGATCGTGCGCTCGGCCAACTACAACGTCGTCATCGGCGAGACCGAGAAGGACGTGCAGGACCGCCTGGGTTGGATCCGCGCGCACTACGCGCCCCACCTGCCCGCCGACGTCCTCGAGTCCACGTACGGCAACTTCGAGAAGGGCCTGCTCGTCGGCACCCCCGAGCAGATCGTCGAGCGCCTGAAGAACATGGAATCCCTCGGCATGACCTACGCGATCTCCTACTTCGCCGAAGCGGCGTACGACCGCTCGGGGATCGAGCTTTACGCGTCTAAGGTGGTTCCGGAGCTTTCTTGAGTTTTGGTTGTTCAGCCGGCCGGGCCCTTCGGGGTTCCGGCCGGTTGTCCTTTGTGGACTCTTCGTGCCGCTTTCTTTCGCTGGGTGGGGCCACCGGTGCGTCGCGTCGCGGGCCGTCTCGATGGCGACATTCTTGACGACGCGATCGGCGCCTGGCTGCCCAGTCACCACGGCGACGACACCGCCGCCGAACCCGATAACGCCACCCTGCCAGAAGCGATCGGAGTGGGGAGGAAACGCTCGGAACGTTCCCCGCACCGGCGGTGCCGGAATGCACCTGCTCGCCGCCATCACTCAGGAGCGCGCCGGTTGTCGGCCAACGCCGGGTCCCGTTCGGCAACAGCGAAATCGCCTGGTTTCCGGGCTGCTGAACACCGTCGATCCGGCCAGGCGAGTGGCCACCGCCGACACCCGGCACACCACCGCCGCCCATGCCCACTACCTACATTCCCGCGATACCAACTACGTGTTCATCGTCAACGAAGAGACCAGCACCGCCTCCACGCGCTACTCCGGGCCCTGCCCTGGCACGAGATCCCACCACGCCACCGGCAACCACTGCTAGCGCCTGTGCCACACCGCTGGACCGACGTCGCCGCCGGACTACGCCATGACCGGCAACCCCACCGAGCTCTCACCCCGCTCGGTATCCACCTCTGAACACCATAAACGACCTTGCCGGAATACAAATCTACGCCCTCCCAGAGGGGTCCGCACCTCCATTCTATCGGCCGGCACCGACAGTTTCGGAAAAGTAGCCGCCAGGCGAGGCGGTTGTCCACAACTTGGCTGGCCTGTGGACAACCCGGGCTGTACAACCGCAATGACGGGCCCGCGGCGGTATGTTGGCCAGGAGCGAGCAAGACCGCAAAAAACGCGATGCCCACCCGGCTGGAAGAGCTCGAACCAGCAAGACCGCCATCAACGCGACCAAGCAAGACCGACGACGCCCAGCCACCGGAGGAAAGCCCAGCCAGCAATGCAAACCGGGCAAAGACAGGAACGTCCACGATGCCCGACCCCGGCGAGTACCTGAAGCACCCGCCAAATCCGGCAAGACACGATGCCAACCTCCGACCGAAACCCGCACCCCCAACCAACCATCCAGGCAGGCCAAGAAGACCCTTACCAACCCACAAAAACCACGAACACCCGCGCTCGAGAAATCAGAGCAGCGCCTCGAACACGTCCGGAAGCGCCACCAGCAAAGTCGACACCACAGCACACGGAACAGCCAGCGCCACAACAAGCCCGAGCTTCCTGAGCGACCCGACACCGAGCCACAGCACCACACCGATACCCAGCACCGTGGCGACGGTCAGCGTCACCGGGTCCTGACGGCCCCCTTCACGGACGGCGTCGGCAAGAAGGAGGCCCACAGCGGCCGCCGTAGCGAAAACGCCGGCGCGCGTGTCGGTGCCGATGTGCCGGAAGACGAGGCCGAGCAGACCCGCGGCGAAGCCCAGCACGCACCAGAGCACGACGGTCCCGGTGTCGAGCAGGTACGGCATCCCGGAGTACTTGACGCCGTAAGCGATCTTCTTGCCGAAGTAGAACGCGAGCACCGCCGGGACGAGCGCGGCGACCGTGCGCCAGTAGGCCCGCCCCGGCGAAGCGCGCGACGACACGGCGACGACGAGCACGATCCACAGCACGAAGGCGTGGGCCAGGATCCGCAACCCGTCGGTGTAGTAGGCGAACGCCGCGAACCCGCCCGAAACCAGTCCACCGGCCACGGCCAGCACCTCGGCCGGCCCGATCCGAGCCCCGTTCATCCGTCCCCCCTCGAACGATCAGCGTTTCGTCAGCACCACCAGGTACCGGCACGCCTCTTCCGTCGGATTCACATACGTACCAGGCACCGGCTTGCCGAGGTGCAGGCAGTCGCCCGTTTCGAGGTCGTGGACGTCGGTGCCCTCGACGAAGCGCAGGCGGCCCGACAGCACCCAGATCTGGTGGTCCGCGAACGCGTACGAATCGGCGGGGAAGCCGACGGACGCGCCGGCCGGGAGGGAGACCTCCACGAGTTCCGTCGCGCCGCGGGCGGGCGGCGAGACGGAGCGGCGGACGTAGCCGGTGACGGGATCGGTCCAGGTCGGCTGGTCGGCGAGGCGGGCGAGCCGGCGGTCGGCCGAGCCTTCGGCGCGGGCGACGAGTTCGGACAGCGTCAGCCCCAGCGCGGAGGCGAGCCGGCTGAGCAGGACGGCCGTCGGCTGGGCTTCGCCGCGTTCGATCTTGCCGATCATGGCGCGGGAGACGCCGCTGCGGTCCGCCAGGGTGGCCGTGGAGAGGTCGCGGGAAAGCCGCGCTTCTCGGAGCGTCGAAGCCAGGGAGGCCGACAGCGGGTCTGTCATAATTCGATACTATAGCAGCCAATATCGGCTACTATAGTGCCCATGCTGATCCGGGAAGCCGACGAACGCGACGCCGAGGCGTGCGCGGAGATCTACGCGCCGTACGTCCGCGACACCGCCATCACCTTCGAACTCGAGCCGCCGACACCCGCCGAGATGGCGGAGCGCATCAAGCGCGCCGCGAAAACGCACGCGTGGCTCGTGCTGGAGGACGACGGACGCGTGGCCGGGTACGCGTACGCCGGCCCGTACAAGGAGCGCGCGGCGTACCGGTGGTCGTGCGAGGTCAGCGTGTACCTGGAACTGGGGCGGCGGCGCACGGGCGCGGGGCGGAAGCTCTACGAAGCGCTGTTCGCCCGGCTGGCCGAGCGCGGGTTCCGGACGGCCGTCGCGGGTATGACGCTGCCGAACGACCCCAGCGTCGGCCTGCACCGGGCGCTCGGGTTCGAGCCCATCGGCACCTTCCGGCGGATCGGGTGGAAGCACGGAGCGTGGCGTGACGTCGCCTGGGCGCAGCGTCCGCTGGCGCCCGAGTCGGACGAAACTCCCGGCGAACCGGCGTGACGGTGCAGAATGGGGCCATGGGTGCCGACCTCGACGAACTGCGCCGACTGCGCCGGGCGCGTGACCGGATGGACCGCGAGTACGCCGAGCCGCTCGACGTCCCGGCGCTGGCCCGCACCGCGCTGATGTCGACGGCGCACTTCAGCCGCCGCTTCCGCGACGCGTACTCCGAAACGCCGTACTCCTACCTCATGACCCGCCGCATCGAGCGCGCCAAGACGCTCCTGCGCAACGGCCTCACCGTCACCGAAGCGTGCTTCGCCGTCGGGTGTACGAGCCTCGGCTCGTTCTCGGCGCGGTTCACGGAGCTGGTCGGCGAGACGCCGTCGGCCTACCGCGCGCGCAACCATGAGGACGTCGCCGCAGTGCCGCCGTGCCAGACGATGGTGGCGACGCGCCCGCGCAAGACCGGCAGCAAGAGCAGTTTCGGAGAAGCGCCCGTCGGTGCGCCCGCATAATCTCACCTCATGTCTGTTTCCATCGCCGCAGTGCACGTGATCGTCGACGATCCCGATGCCGCCGTCGCCTTCTACCGCGACACCCTGGGCTTCAAGGTCCGCAACGAAGTCAGCAACGACGGGTTCCGCTGGGTCACCCTGACCACCGAAACCCAGCCGGAGATCGAAATCGTGCTGTCGCAGCCGCACGCCGGCCGGTCGCAGACCGACGGCGACACCGTGGCCGCGCTGCTCGCCAAGGGTGAGCTCGGCGCGATCAACCTGCGCACCGACAACCTCGACGAGACCTTCGCGAAGGTCTCGGCCGCGCCCGGTGCCGAGGTGCTGCAGGAGCCGGCCGACCAGTTCTGGGGAGTGCGCGACGCCGCCGTGCGCGACCCGGCGGGCAACCTGGTGCGGATCGCGCAGGCCTAGTTGCCATCCGGCCAAAGCAGGCGGCCCCGGGGCAGCACTACGCAAGCCGGATCGCCGTGACTGTGGTCGGGTTGGTAGCGAACGGCACAGCTAGCCGCCGTTGATGTCGAGGTCCTCGATGTCCTGCTCGAGACGGGCGCGCCAGGACCACTGGGGCTGGGCCCAGTCGGTGTCGTCGGCCGGGGGTTCGCCGAGCGGCAGCGCCTGGTCGGCAACGCCGTGGGTCACGCGGTAGGCGAGCGCCGACGTCGCCGCGCGGATCCAGCGGTCGCCGGCCGCGCCCGAAGGCGGCGCGACGCCGAACGCGTGCGTGAACCACACCGGCAGCAGCGCGCTGGACCCGATCGCGTCGGTGATGCGTTCGCGCAGCTTCGAGTGCAGCTCTTCCCAGTCGCGTTCGGCTTTTTCGATCTGCGGGAGCACGCGGGTGCGCGTGACGTCGTCGGCGTCGAGCAGCTGGCGCGCGGCCTCGGCGTCCTTGGTGGCGGCGGGCAGCTGCCGGTCGAGCACACCGCGGCGGCGGGCGACCACTTCGGACAGTCGCACCTCCGCGTCGGCGCGGCGGTCGTCACCGCGCTGGCTGGTGGCGAGCACGCCGAGCACGGCGATCAGCGCGCTGTCGGCCTCCAGCAGGGCTTCGCGCGCCTGCGGCAGCCGCTGGAGGTCCTCTTCGTACGGCCGGCGCTGGTTCGCCGTGAGGAGCTGGGTGGCGAGGGCGTGGCGGCGTTCGGCGTCGGCGGCGAGCTTGCGCAGCGCCGGGCCGACGTCGTCGAGGTCCACCACCGGCACCTTCTCCGACACGCGCACCGCGCGTTCGAGCAACTGCAGGCGCTGGCGCAGCCGTTCCAGCTGCCGGGTCGCCTGGTCGAGGCGTGACTCGTGGCGGGCGTGGGCGTCGGTGAAGGCGTCGAACGTCTCGCGCAGCTCCGTGAGCTCGCGCCCGGTGCGCGTCTCGAGGTCGACGACGGTCTCCTGCACGCCGTCGACGGTCTCGGACAGCGCGTCGAACTCCGGATCGCGCTCTTCTTCGCCGGGCTCGTAGTAGTCCGTGTCGGGGTAGTACTCGGAGTAGGTCATCGGACCTCCTGCACCAGGAACAGCACGGTGACCGCGGTGGCGAGCGCGGCGAGGACCACGAGCACGACCTGGGCGGTGCTCGCGAGCACGATCAGCGCGGCGGCCGTGAGCCCCGCCCCGAGCGCGCCGCTCCACGCCGCCCGCAGCCGGCGGTCGACCCTCAACGGCGTCGGCCCCAGCGGCCCCAGCGCGATCCGCAACCCGGCCACGACCAGCGGCACCGCGAGCAGGACCCACACCGGCCCGATGCCGCCGAACAGCATCAGCGCCCCGGCGATCATCCCGACGGCGACGGGCACCGCCGCCAGGTACAGCGCGAGCCGCTGCGTGCCGGCGCGGTGCTCCTCCAGCTTCGCAGCCCGCACCTGCTCCTTCGCGGTCTCCACCTCGTGCTCGGTGCGCAGCAGGTCCTCGGCGGTGTCGACCAGGCTGTCGAGCGCGCGCGTGCGCCCGGCGTCGTCCAGCTCCGGCAGGGCCGCGAGCCGCGCGCGCATGTCCTCCTGCAGACGGCCGACGCGCGCGGTGGCCTGGTCGCGCTTGTGCTGCGCTGGCGTAGTCACCCGGCCACTGTAGGTACGAACCGCGCCAGACCCACGCAACGACGCGGCTTGTCGTGGTCACGGAGTGTTCATGGCGAGGCTGACGTTGGGGGCGTGGGGCTTCATCGGGTCGTGCGGGTGGCCGGGTCTGCGGTGGTGGAGCGCGGCTGCTCGGATGCCGGCGCTGGTGGTTCGACCCCGTTGTTCAGTGTGCGATCGGTTATCTCGCACCGTCGCCGGGAGGCGCGCTCACCAGCGACGATCACGCTCTCGGCGACGCTTCGACGATTTAGATCGCGCCGTGGCGTTCTTCCATGAACGGCCACTGCGGCGGAGCAATCGACGATGCGCCAGACCCGCAACACCCCACTGAGAGTTCCGCCGGGGCAGATCACGCCGAACAGGCAGTAGCCGCCGTCGGGGCCCTGGCGCAGCATCAGCGTCGCCGAG
The DNA here is from genome assembly GCF_044452505.1 of Amycolatopsis sp. NPDC051903. NCBI lineage: Bacteria > Bacillati > Actinomycetota > Actinomycetes > Pseudonocardiales > Pseudonocardiaceae > Amycolatopsis > Amycolatopsis sp. NPDC051903. Next base: position 45,969 of record NZ_JBITBT010000057.1, read on the forward strand.
AGCGGGTGGTGCTGTTGGCCGCCTGGAGATGGACGAATTGGGTGATGTCGTGTTGTGGTTCGACCTCCGAGACGAGGTACGGGTTGGCGAAGTGGCCGCGGACCAGCGAGTCGGGGCTCATGGCGGCCGACCTGCACACGTACTCGGCGGCGCTGGCGAGGTCATGGTTGTTGGCCTTGCCGAGGAGCACACCCATGAGCGGCCACTCCGGCAGAGCAATCGGGGACGCCTGGTCAGCTGCACCTTGGGTTCGTCGGGCGCCTTGGGGTGTGGACAACACCGGGAGTTGTGGACAGCTTCGCCCCCACGACCGCTCTGGGCCGGTTTTGTCGGTGGTGGCCGATAGAATGGACTCGGGGACGCCCCCCTCGGGAGGGCGGGGGTATCGGTGGGCCGGCCGGGGCGGGCACAAGCACGTGCTGCGGCAGATTCGAAGCTGCCAGCGGGGCCGAGAAGCCGCCATATTCGCAGGTCGGCCAGGACGAGCCGGCGGCCCGAGCGCGTCGAGGGGAGCAGTGCCGCGCAAATCCGGGATCTCCCTGACGCACAGCAGGCGTGGGTTCCGGCATTATCGGGCGGTGCGGATCGGGTTGCTGGGGCCCCTGGAGGTACGGACCGGGGAAGGCGAGGCCGTCGAAGTGGCGGGCGCGCGGTTGCGCGCGCTGTTGAGCGCGCTGGCGCTCGAGGCCGGGCGGGAGGTGCCCGCCGGGCGGCTCGTGGACGCGGTGTGGGGCGAGCGGCCGCCCGCGACGGCGAACGCGTTGCAGGCCCTGGTGTCCCGGTTGCGGCGCGCGGGGGTGGCGCTGGAGTCGACGTCGGTCGGGTATCGGCTGGGGGCCGAGGTCGACGTGGAGCGGTTCGAGGAGCTCGTGGCGCGCGGGCGGCGGACGGGTGATGCCGAGGCTCTTCGAGAAGCGCTGGAGCTGTGGCGCGGGCCGGCGCTCGTGGACGTGGCCGACGGCGAATACTTCCAGGGGCCGATCGCGCGGCTGACGGAACTGCGGCTGGGCGCGGTGGAGGACCACGCGGAGGCCGTGCTGCGGCTGGGCCGCGGCGAGGAGCTGACGGGCGAGCTCGCCGCGCTGCTGCAGGAGCACCCGCTGCGCGAGCGGCTGGCCGCGGCCCTGATGCGGGCGCTGTACGCGGCCGGGCGGCCGGCGGAAGCGCTGACCGTGTACGAGCGGCTGCGCAAGGCGCTCGTCGAGGAGCTCGGCGCGGATCCGTCGGCGCAGGTTTCCGCGGTGCACACGGCGATCCTGCGTGATTCCACTGTGGACACCGCGCCGGACGAAGTGCGCACCAACCTGCGCGCCGGGCTGACGAGTTTCGTCGGCCGGGACGCGGACGTCGCGCAGGTCGGCAAGCTCGTGGCCGAGTACCGGCTCACCACGCTGATCGGGCCGGGCGGCGCCGGGAAGACGCGGCTGGCCACGGAAACCGCGCGGAAGCTGCTCGAGCAGACGACCGGGGACACCTGGCTCGTCGAGCTCGCCCCGATCACCGACGGCGCCGACGTGGCGCAGGCCGTGCTGGCCGCGCTCGGCGTGCGGGAGCAGGGCCAGCTGAGCTTCGGCGGCGGCGCCACCTCGGCCGAACGGGCCGTGCACGCGCTGCGCAGCCGCGAGGCCCTGCTGGTACTGGACAACTGCGAGCACGTGATCGACGCGGCCGCCGAGCTGGCCGAACGGCTCCTGGGCGAATGCCCGCGCCTGCGCATCCTCGCGACGAGCCGGGAAGCCCTGGCCGTGACGGGCGAGGCGCTGTGGCCCGTCGAACCGCTGGCGCTGCCGCCCGAAGGCGCGAGCGTGCCGGAGGCGATGTCGTGCGCGTCGGTGCGGCTGCTGGCCGATCGCGCCGCCGCGGTGCGTCCCGGGTTCGAGGTGGACGCGTCGACGGTCGACGCCGTCACGCGGATCTGCCGCGCGCTCGACGGCATGCCGCTGGCGGTCGAATTGGCGGCGGCGCGGCTGCGGTCGCTCACCGTTCCGCAGCTGGCCGCGCGCCTCGACGACCGCTTCCGGCTGCTGGCGGCCGGCAGCCGGACGGCGCTGCCGCGGCACCGGACGTTGCGCGCGGTCGTCGACTGGAGCTGGGAACTGCTGTCGGACGCCGAACGCACGCTGCTGCGCCGCCTCGCCTTCTTCTCCGGCGGCGCCACGACGGAGGCGGCGGCCGCGGTGTCCGGCGTCGAGGACGCACCCGACCTGTTGACGGCGCTCGTCGACAAATCGCTGCTGGTCGTGTCGGATTCGGCCGAGGCCCGCTACGGCATGCTGGAGACGATCAAGGCCTACGCCTTCGAACGCCTCGACGACGCCGGCGAACGCGAGCAGGTCCGGCGCGCGCACGCGGAGTGGTTCGCCCAGTTCGCGGAAACGGCCGATCCACACCTGCGCCGCGCCGAACAGCTCGAGTGGCTGGCCCGGCTGGCGGCCGACCACGGCAACCTGACGGCCGCGGTGCGCGGCAGCGTCGCGGCCGCCGACGCCGCCACGGCGTTGCGGCTCGTGGCCGCCGCCGGCTGGTACTGGCTGCTCGGCGGGCACAAGGCCGAGGGCCAGGAACTGATCGTGGCAGCGCTCGGCGTGCCGGGCGACGCCAACGTCGACCACCGCGCGGCCGCGAACGCGTTCGCCGTGCTCTTCGTGACCGCCGGCATCGCCGACGACAGCATGGCCGACGAGTGGACCCGCGCGGCGGTCGAGCTGTCCGCCGACACCGAGCACCGCCACCCGCTGCTGCGCTTCATGCTGCCCCTGCAGGAACTGCTGTCCAGCGGCCGCACCGGCGCGCGCCCGCGGATCGAGGCCCTCGACGAACTCATCGCCGACGAGGACCCGTGGGTCCGCGCCCAGGCCTACCAGAACCGCTTCCGCCTGCAGCTCAACCTCGGCTACGGCCACGCCACCGCCGAAGCCGACGCCGAGGAGTCCGTGCGCCTGTTCCGCCTCAGCGGCGAACGCTGGGGCCTCTCCCTCGGCCTCACCAACCTCGCCGAACTCACCGCCCGCCGCGGCGACTTCCGCCGCGCCATCGACCAATACCGCGAGTCGATCCACGTCGTCACGGAGATCGGGACGCTCGAAGACGTGCTGTGGGTCCGCGCCCGCCTCGCCCAGCTCTACTGGCTGATGGGCGACATCCCGGCCGCGGACGCCGAACTCGCGGCAGCGGACCGGGATTCCGCCGCGGTCGCGTTTCCGGACGCGCTCGCCGGACTGGCCCAGGCCAGAGGGGATCTGGCTCGGTGGCGGGGTGAGCGGGAGGTCGCTATCGCGGAGCTGGATCGGGCCGAGGACTTGGTTCGGCATCTGCCGTTGCACCCGCTGTTCCGCGCGATGATGTTGCAGTCCCGGGCGTTTTTGGCGGCTGAGGCTGGTGAGCTCGAGACCGCTGCCGGGATGCGGCGCGAGGTTTACGAGTTGACGATGTCGGGTGGGGATGTGGTTTATCTCGCGCACGCTGTGGTCGCGGTCGCTGATCACGCGTTGCGGGTGGGGTTGCCAGGGGAAGCTGCTCGGTTGATGGCTACGGCGGATGTGTTGCGTGGTGGACCGGATTTGAGTCTGCCGGATGCGGTGGCGACGGCTCAGGGGCTTGATGAGGCGGAGCCATTGGAGACGGAGGAGTTGCAGCGGGTGATTGATGTGGTGTTGGGGTGAGTTGAGCATTTGGTTGGCACCTCCTTTCAGCTGCGGGGGTATTTGTGGTGGCAGTCCGTCTCTGCGGCGGACTGCTGGCAATGACGCTGATGAAGTGAACGGCTGACCGGATAACGCAACCATTCAGCTGGCACCACCGCCGCCATCTACGCAGCTAACAGCCGGCAGCGGCACCGATGAAGTGACCGGCTGACCCGCTAAGAGCGTGTCTCAGTAGGGTTTGGCTGGTCGTGTTGGATGATCTTGGGTTGTGGATGATCTGTCTCGGCGGCTGGTGCCGGATGAGTTGTGGGCGCTGGCGGAGCCGCTGATTCCGGAGCACGGGGTTCGTCCGCGGGGTGGTGGACCGGCACGGATCGACGACCGGGGTGTGTTCACGGCGATCGTGTTCGTGTTGACCAGTGGGTGCGCGTGGCGGTATCTGCCGCCGTCGTTCGGGGTCACCGTGCCGACTGCGCATCGCCGGTTCACCGAATGGACCAAGGCCGGTCTGTGGCCCCGGCTGCACCGCGCGGTCCTCGATGAACTCGGCGGCCAGGGCATGATCGACTGGTCCGGGGCGGTCTGTGACGGAGCCTCCGTTCGAGCCAAAAAAGGGGACCCATGACCGGCCCGAACCCCGTCGATCGCGGCAAGAGCGGCTCGAAGATCCACGTCCTGTCCGACCGTGCCGGGCTGCCCTTGTCCGTGGCGGTGTCCGCGGCCAATACCAACGACTCCTACGCTCTCAAACCGCTGGTCATGGCCATTCCCGCGATCACATCCCGACGCGGCCCCCGCCGACGCAAACCCGGGAAACTACACGCCGACAAGGCCTACGACCAGGCTGACTTGCGGAAGTGGGTTCGCGGCCGCGGCATCAAGGTCCGCATAGCCCGCAAGGGCATCGAGTCGCGCAAGAAGCTCGGCAAACATCGCTGGGTCATCGAACGATCCATCGCCTGGCTGTTCGGCTACCACCGACTCGCCATCCGATACGACCGCTACGCCAACCACTTCTGCGCCTTCCTCACCCTCGCCGCCACTCTCACCTGCTACAAGAAGCTCACCTACTGAGACATGGTCTAATACTGCAACAACACTTCGTGATGGCCGCGTCGTTGGTAGTGGCTGGCACGTGCTCGGGCTTGGCTGGTTCGTCGCCATTTCGACCAGTGC
>NZ_JBITBT010000058.1:0-49675 GCF_044452505.1 Amycolatopsis sp. NPDC051903
TCACCGACTACACCACCCAGGACTACACCACCTTCACCAAGATCAACCTGGCCGGGTTCTTCCACCTCACCCAACTCGCCGTCACCCCGATGCTCCCCCAGCACAGCGGGCACATCGTCACCATCACCGCCAGCATCGTCGACAACCCCGACGCCCGAGTCCCCTCCGTCCTCCCCGCGCTGACCAAAGGCGGCCTCCAAGCCGCCACCAAATCCCTCGCCATCGAATACGCCACCCGCGGCATCCGAGCCAACGCCGTCTCCCCAGGCACCACCCGCACCCCCATGCACGACCCACAGACCCACCAATTCCTCGCCGGCCTGCAACCCATCGGCCGCATGGGCGAGATCACCGACATCGTCGACGCCGTCACCTACCTCGAGAACGCGCCATTCGTCACCGGCGAAATCCTCCACGTCGACGGCGGCATGAGCGCCGGCCACTGACCACGCCCACCCACACCTTCCGGAGAGCACCGCCATGAACCAGAACACCGTGGACAACGAGACGATCCTGCGCGGCGTCCTCGACGGCTGGAAGGCCGCCGTCGACAAGCACCAGCCCGACCAGGTGGCCGCGCGCTTCACCCACGACGCCATCTTCCAAGGCCTGCACCCCTACAGCGTCGGACGTCCCGGCATCGCCGCCTACTACGACTCCCAGCCCCCGGGCCTGACCGCTGAGTACCAGGTCCTGGAAACCAGGCGCCTCTCCGACGACCTCGTCCTCGGATACCTGAACGTCGACTTCTCCTTCACCGACCGCCCGACGGTCAACGTCTACCTCAGCATCCTGCTGAAACAGACCGGAACCGGTTGGGCCATCGCCTTCTACCAGGTCTCCAACCTCGGCCGGCACACCACCGGCGAAGACCCCGGCGGCCAGTAGCGGCGGGGCCCGAGGATCGAAGGATCGGCTGTTCGGGCCCGGTGAAAGGACCCCATCCGGGGTCTACCCTGGCAGCCGGCGTCTGCCTTCACCAGCCAAGATCACAAAGTCCGGCTGGACGACCAGGCGGACCAACCGTGCACGTCAGCATCGCGTACGGAGCATCGCAACGACGACCCACCCGCGACGAACGCGAGCCGCACGGGTAAGGAGCAAGAAATGAACAACAGCAAGCAGTCCGCCGAAGATCCGGCGACCCTCGGGCAGCTCAACCCGAACCGTCACCATGTCTGATATCGCCGAGACGAGCTACGAACAGTTCGTCGAACTCCATCGTGGCCCCGATACGTTCATCATGCCCAACGCATGGGACGGCCCGTCGGCCCTGCTCTTCAAGGAGGCCGGGTTCAACGCCATCGCGACGTCTTCAGCGGCTTTCGCGGCGACACTGGGCCGGCTCGACGGCGTCCACGCCGTCAGCCGTGACGAGCACCTCGACCACGCCGCACTGCTCACGTCCGTCAGCGGACTGCCGATCAACGGCGACTTCGAGGACGGCTACGGCGAGACTCCCGAAGACGTCGCTGCCACGGTCGACGCTGCCATTGCCCGCGGTCTCGCCGGCATCGGAGTCGAGGACACCGCCGGTGACCCCTCCCACCCGATTCGCAGCTTCGACGACGCGGTTCGCCGCATCGAGGCCGCTGCCGCAGCTGCGCGCGGACGGATAGTTCTGACCGGCCGGACGGACAACTTCTTGTGGGCGATTTCCGACATCGATGACACCATGCGCCGCCTCACGGCCTTCGCGGAAGCGGGAGCGGACGTCCTGTACGCGCCGAACTTGCCGGACATGGCCTCGATCAGTGCAGTCATCAAGGCTGTCGCGCCCAAACCGGTCAACGTCCTCGTCAGCCCCCGGGACACGGCCACCCTCGCGGAACTCCGGACGATCGGTGTCCGCCGGATCAGCCTTGGGGTCGACCCGTACACGCACGCCCTCGGCGCTACGAAGGTGGCTGCGGCGAAGCTGGCCGAGGGAGACCTGACGGCGCTCGCATCAACACTCGACTTCGGCCACATCATCGACCTCATCAAGGGCTGACACGGCCACGCAACCGGCCGACCACCGCTGCCACCCGAAGCGCCACTTCGCACACGCGCGCGAGTTCACGGCCGCCACGTGTCCTCGCGTCACACCCGGGACGGGTGGTGTGCTGGCTGGGCCGGCCCGCGGGACGGGTGCATCGACTCCGAAGAACGGCCCCCGACCAGCGGGCTACTGTCCGCGTGGCGACGCTGGGACGGCGGGGACGGGTCCACGGGAACGTGTCCCAAGCGCCGTCGAGCACCTGGCTGAAGGCCCGTTCACGAGGGGCCGGGCTGTGACGGCAGGCCCGTCCCGCTGCTCAGCTCGGGCCCGCGCCCGCGCGCTGCAGGGAGAACTCGGCCACAACGGTGGTGCCCGCGCCAGGCGCGGTCTGCACCCGGAGGCAGCCGCCGAGCGCCTCCACCCGGTCCTTGAGCCCGACCAAACCGGATCCGCCGGCGAAGTCGGCGCCCCCGCGACCGTCGTCGCGGACCCGGACCTGCAGCACGCCGCCACCGTCGACGATCTCGACCTCGACGTTGACGGCCGAGGCCCGCGCGTGCTTGGCCACGTTGGTCAGCGCCTCGGAGACGACGTAGTAGACGGCGATCTCGACCGGCTCGGGCAGGCGCCGGTCGACCTGCACAGCGAGCTCGACCGGGACTGCGGAGCGGCGGGCGAGTCCCTTGAGCGCCGGGCGCAGGCCGCCTGCGGCGAGGACCGACGGGTGGATGCCGCGGGCGAAGTCGCGCAGCTCGTCCAGGGCAGTGGCGGCTTCGGCCTCCAGAGCCTCCAGCTGTTCCCCCAGCTCGCCCGATCCGAGCGGTACGGCTGCTCGGGCCATGCGCGCAAGCATCACGAGCGTTACGAGACGTTGCTGGGCGCCATCGTGCAGGTCTCGCTCGATCCGCCGACGGGCCTGGTCGGCGGCGACGGCTATACGCGCGCGCGAGGCGGTGAGGTCGGAGTAGAGCTGGGCGTTGTCGAGGGAGACGGCGAGCTGCGCGGCGATGAGCCTGACGGCGTCGAGCCGTTCCGTGGCGAACGCGGCGCGCATGAGGCGGTTTTCCAGCAACAGCACCGCGCGCAACGCGCCGCGGCCGAGGATCGGCATGGCCAGCAACGAACAGGCGTCGAGGCCGGCGAGGTACGGGTCGCGGGCGAAGCGGTCATCGCGGGTGGCGTCGTCGACGATCAGGATCTCAGCCGTCCGCTGGACGTAACGCACTGCCGACATCGGCAGGTCGCGTTCCCGCGGGCCGCCCGTGGCGGTATCCGTGGTGTGGTTCGGCGCAGGCAGGAGCCAGTGGTGGCGGTCGTCGTCCCACAACAGCAGGTGCACGCCGGTGGCACCGGTCATCGCACTGAGCATTTCGACGACACGGGTCTGCAAGCGTTCGATGCTGGTCTCCGAGCTGAGCGCCTGCGACGCGGCGAGGATGCCGAGCAGGTCGAGTGTGCCGGTCGTGACCGCCGAGGGCGCCCGGAGATCATCGGTCCGACGGTCGACGGCGGGCTCGCCGGTCGTGCGTGCTCCCAGCCCTGGAATCGGGTACGCCCAGTCCAGTTGGGCGACCTTTGCCGTCGCGCCCCATGCGGCGTAGTACTGCCGCGCGCGAGCGAGCAAGTCAGCGCCGGCCTGCTCCAACCCGTGTGCGAGGTAGAACCGGGCGGCACGTTCGGTGATGAGGGCCCGGTGCCACGGTCGCTGCCGACCGGCGGCCTCGCGCCGGGCGGTGTCGAAGGCGATGGCTCCAGCGCGGAAGTCGCCGACCGCCCAGGCCCGCTCCGCCTCCAAGAACCGCTGCAGGTGCCGGAAGTTGTCCGGCGCGTCCGCGGCGCGGGCGGCCAGCCAGCTCGTCACCTCGTCCAATTCGGACAACAGGCCGCGGCGCTCGTCACCGTGACCGGCGCGGGCCTGCTCCGCGAGGGCCAGCCCGCGCAGCAGGCTGGCCACGGCCGTGGGGTAGAGGGCCGGTACGGCCGGGAGCAGCGGCATCGCCGCCACGGTGTGCCGCGCCAGTCCGCCCGGATCGCCGAAGAGCGCGGCGACGAGCGCGTGGCTGAGATGCGCGTGGAACAGCGGCATCGGGTTGTTGGCGTACCTGCTGTCGGGGACCTCCTTACTGGTTGTGACGACGCTTTCGCCGCGCAGTACACCGGCCAGCCATTGGTAGCTGTCGAGCCACTGGCCGGTCTGCTCGTTGCCGGTGCGCCGCACGAAGGCCAGACCTGCCTCCACCTCGGCGACGAGGACGTCCAGTGACGGCGCGCAGTCCAGCAGGTAGTGCACGGTCGGGTGGTAGGTGTAGCCGGCGTTGGCCAGGTCGCCCCCCGCGATCAGCCCTTCGCGGGCCCGCGCCGCGGCTTGGACTCCGTTCTCGATCGGCTCGAACCAGCAGCTCAGCAGGGCGAACCGGCGGCGAGCTTCGGAGGTGCCAGGCTCGTAGCCGCGGGCCTCGCCCAACGCCAGGACCCGGCGTACCGCACGGTATCCAACGGCGTGGTGGCCACGCAGCGCCACCGCGGCGACGGTGGCGGCGCTGGCAGGTCCGATGAGGGTAGGGCCAGGGCCGTGCTCGAGCCAGATCCGCAGTGATTCGAGGCTCAGCCAGGCGACCGTGGCATCGCCGCCGGCGAAGTAGGCCGCCGGCTGGACTGCGTCGATCAGACGGGTGGTGGCCAGCACGGTGGGCTCGGTGAGGTCGGGCCGAGCCAGATCATCGGCAGCGTCGGTGCGGTCCAGCCACCGGTGCAGGCGGTCGAAATGGTGGTCGAGCTCAGCGGCGAGCCGGTCCGCCACCGGCACGGTGATGCCGAGCTCACGCAGCACGTCGATGCCGAGTCCGATCGCGTCCGCAAATCGGTTCCGGTGGGTCAGGCTGCTCACCTGCACCGCCGTCGCGGCCGCGCGGTCCAACGCGGTGGGGCCCAGGCCTTCGATCGTGCGGTATTCCTCGTCCGCATCATCCAGGCGCCCCAGGCCGTAGAGCGCCGCGTGGCGGCCGGCGTGCACCGCGATCAGCGTGGCGGTCTCACCCGGGTCGATCAGCCGCAGTGCGGCGGTCAGCAGCGCGCTCACCAGCGTGTGATCCCCGATCAACGTGGCCTGGTCGGCGGCGCGCCGCATGAGCCCGACCACCCGACGCCGCTCACCGGCATCGTCGATCGCATCGACGACCGGCAGGTACTGCTCGGCGGCGACCGCATACAAGCGGGGCACCCCGGCCAGCCGCCGGGCCGTGGCCAACTGCACGGTGCGTCGCCGCCCCGGTTCGAGCCCGCGCAGGATCGCCTCGCGCAGCCGGTCGTGACGGAACCGCACCGCCTCGTGGGCGCCGGGCTCCATGACGAGAAGGCCTTCGGCGAGGGCAGGCGCGAGCATCGGTTGCACCTCGGCCGCTGGTTCGCCGGTCGCGATCTGCAGCAGGCTCAGCTCGGCGCGCCCGCCCAGACACGCCATCACCTCCACCAGCTGCCAGGACCGCAGCGGTACGGTCTCGATGCGTGCCGCCAGCAGCTCGCCGGCCTTCGACCGGCGCAGATGAGCGCGCACCGCCGCCGTGTCCCAACGCCATCCCGTGGCGGTCGCGGTGAGCACGCCGTCGCGGCGCAGGGCGCTGAGCAGCTCCACGGTCTCGTACGGGTTGCCGGACGTGTTCGGCCGGATCACCTCGACCAAACCGGCCGCCGCGGCCGGGGCCGCGTGCAGCATCTCGGCGACCATGGTGACCAGGCTCGGGACGGACAGGTTGTCCAGTTGCAGGTGCCGCACTCCGGCCTGCTCACTCCACCGGGACCGCGGCGCCGCCAGCGGATGCACCGCGTCCACGTCCTCGTCGCGGTAGGCGCCCACCAGCAGCAGACCCCCGGCCGGTTCCTCGTCGAGCATCATGTCGACGAGGCCGAGCGCGCCGCGCCCGGCCCACTGCAGGTCGTCGAGGAACAGCACCACCGGGCGGTCCCGCGAGGCGACCGCCCGCAGCGCCTGCACACCCATCCGCTGCGCCCGGTCCTGTGCCGTCAGCGGGTCCCCGGGATCGGGCGGCACCGCCAGCAGCGCGGCGAATTCCGGCACCACCGCGGTCAGTAGCCCGGCGTTGGGGCCGAGCGCGGCCACGATCCGTGCGCGGACCTCGGTCAGCTCAGCCTCCGGCTCGGCCAGCAGCAGCCGGCCCAGCGCCCGAAACGCCTGGTGGACCCCGTTGAACTCCAGGTCGCGCCGGTACTGGTCGAACTTGCCGGCCACGAACCAGCCGCCCCGGCCGGCCACCAGCGGCCGCAACTCGTCGACCAGCGCGGTCTTGCCCACCCCGGGTGTCCCGCCGACCAGCACCGCCCGGCACCGGCCCGCCTGCGCGTTCTCGAACGCCGCCTGCAGGGTCCCCACCTCGTCGTCGCGGCCCACCAGCCGCTGCGGCAACAGCCGCAGCGGGACATCGTGCTCGCCGACGGGAACCGAAGCTGCCGCCGGACGCACCTGAACCTCCCGCACGCGCTCCAGGTCGTGGACCACGCCGTCGGCGGTCTGATAGCGGTGGTCCGGTTCCTTCTCGAGCAGATGCAGAATGATCTCCGACAGCAGCTGCGGTACCGCCGGGTTCACCTTCGCCGGCGGCGCCGGCACCCGCGCCAGGTGATCGCGGGTGAGGCGCAGCGGGTCCCCGGTGCCGAACGGCGGCTCCCCCGTCGCCAGCTCGTACAGCGTCGCGCCCAGCGCGTACAGATCAGCCCGATGGTCCACCGACCGGCCGGTGCGCCCGGTCTGCTCCGGCGCCAGATAGGCCAACGTCCCCACGATCAGCGTGTGGTGGGTGAACTCCGGGCGGATCTCGGCGAACGAGGTCGCCAACGCGAAATCGATCAGGCTCGGAACACCGTCGCGGGAGATCACGATGTTGGCCGGGGTGATGTCACGGTGCATCACACTCCGCCGGTGCATCCCCGCCACCGCCTGGGCCAATCCCACCGCCAGCCCGATCAGGACACCAACCGGCAGCGGCTTGGCCAGCCCCGCCAGGCTGGTGCCACCGACATCCGCCAGCACGATCGACCTCGGGTACAGGGGCGCCTCCAGCTCCACCACCCCCGCGACACCGCGCAACCGCTCCAGCATCGCCCGCTCGTGCCGCAGCCGACGCTCGGCGTCCGGCCCCAGCGGCTCCTTCCGGATGACCGTGCGCCCGGTCAGGAACAGCCGGCTCACGCGAGTGCGGTCGCTCTCGTGCAGTACCTCAGCCCGCGGATCTCGACCCGGCAGCACCCCGCCTACCCCATCCCACACCTCCACGAACCGACGGATTTCGCTCACACCCTGCCTACACCCGTTCGAGGACGAAGGCGACTCTTCACAACACCCCGACACGGCACATCGCGCCAGCCGCACCCAGAAGCGCCCGGCCAACCCCCTTCAGCCGCGCCGCTCTACCGCGCCCTCGCCGACAACGAGAGATCCCGAAGTACCCGGCAAAATCCGACGATACGGCTAGGCAGGTTCCTGACCAGAGGATCCGGGGTACTGGTGGATGTTGCCGGTGGTCGCTGCGATGTTCACGGACGAGGAGCCGTTGGGGCTGTGGCGGTTCCCCGAGATCGGCCGGCAGAACCTGTTCCCGTTCTTCACCCTGGCCCCCACGGACGAGGCATTCGTCGATCCCGGCCGTGTCACACGCGCTGACGTGGCTGTGTCAGGCTGACCGGCGCGACGGCACCGCCGGACCGCCCGGCGAAACGACAGTTCGCGATCGGCCTCCGGCCGCGCCTCCTCGCCGGCGCTGGTCTCGCCGTAGCGGCGGCTGGTGCCGGTGCCGATCTCGCGGGTACGCGTGTTGCAGCAGTCCACCAGGGGCGTCCAGCCTCTGACTGGCGATTGTGTCGGTGTGCTCGATCACGTCATAGGCGCAGGCGCCGGGAAACGAAGATCGGCGGCTCCGTCCCTGTCACACCTGACGTGGCTGCGTCGTCTCCCTGATGATCATGCACGTGAGTTGCAACGAAGGATCTGACATGCGAGCCATCACTGTTCGAGACCGCGACGCGGGCGTCGCCAAGTTCACCCCGGTGGAGCTGCCCTACCCGCGCTCTGCCGAAACGACGTCGTCGTGCGGGTCCACGCCGCCCGGCCTCGCCCCAGGAGAGCTGTGTTGGCCGGCAACCTGGACCGGCTGCGCGGACCGCGACCGGACGCCGAGCGTGCCCGGCCACGAGCTCTCGGGTGTCGTCGCCGAGCTGGCGTACGGCACCACCGGTCTGAGCGTCGGACAGCGGGTGTTCGGGATGGCTGACGCGGGAACAGGTGCTCGAGCTCGGCGCCGACACGTTCGTCGATGTGCAGGCCCACGGCTCGAAGACGTCGGTGACGTCGACGTGGTGTTCGCCGTGATCGGCGGCGGCGTCCTCGCCCGCTCAAGCCGATCATCGGCACCGTAGTGCCACTTGCTGAGGCACACCCGGCAAGACGATTGTCCGAATCCCCGAAGACTGAACAGGATCTCCTCATGATCGCAAAGCGCATCACCGCAAGTGCCCTGGCGTTCTCGGTGCTGGCAGGAGCCACGGCCTGCACCTCTGCCGATGAGCCGACCGACGAGCCCTCCGCGGCCACATCGGAAGCCCCGAGCCCGAAGGGCACGGCGGGAGCAAAGCCGCCCGCCGAATCCTTGACCCCCCTGATCCAGCAGGCGCTGCCGGACGTCCAGGGCAAGACGTTCACGTCGGCGATCGTCGACTTCCCACCGGGCGCCGTCGCGGCGCCGCACCGGCACGGTCAGGCGTTCGTCTACGCATACGTGCTCGAAGGCAGCGTGCGCAGCGAACTCGACGACAAGCCCATCAGCACCTTCCACCAGGGCCAGAACTGGGTCGAGCAGCCGGGCACCCACCACGTCCTCACACAGAACACCAGCCAGACGGCCCGCGCCCGGTTGTTGGTCGTGTTCGTGTCCGCCACCGGAGCCCCTCTCAAGGTCGACGACCCTCGCCCCTGAACGCGGCATGTCCGTCGATCACGAGGGTGATCGGCTTGTCAGCCAGGTAGCAGCAATCGTTCTCGGGCGTGGACCCCGACGGAACCGGGCCGAGCTGAAAATCGCGGCCTGCGCCGCTGATCGGGGATGGCAACGTGCCGTCGGCGCCCCGGTGGTGGAATTCGTGATGGTGACGTCCTCGAACCGCACACCCACCACGGCGTTGTTGACGAACTTGCTGCCGGTCACCGTTGTGTCGATCACCCGCACCGGGCGGCTCGTGTGGCTCTGGTGGCCGAAAACGCGGCCGAAGAGCTCGCACTTCTTCATGGTGATACCGCTGAACAGCCCGGGTTCGTTGAAGTAGCGCAGGTGGTGGAACTGCCGACCGTCGTACGTCGACGGGATCGCGGACTGCACGATCTGGGAATCTGCTGCGCTGCTGGCATCAGCTCCGCCAGTTCGTGCTCGACCCGAGCCAGGCTCTGCGTTCTCGTGCCACCAGTCGTCGGGCGTGGACGGTGAACGGCACCGGATTGGTCATAAAGGCGACGAAGCGGCCGTTCGGCTGTTTCACTGCCTGGACCTGTTCGATCGGCAACGGGAGGGACCGGCAGATGCGCTCGTTCTGGAGGAAGTTGGCGGCGGCGGGCTCGGCGGCGGTGCTAACGCTCGGGCTGGGCACCGTCCCGGCCCACGCCGCGGTCTACGTGAGCTGGGAGAACAACGGAACCGGGGACTGCATGGACTATCGGTCCGATTACGGGCCTTACGCAACAGGGTGCAACCGCGGGACGTACCAGCAGTGGATCGCCACGTTGGGAACGGCGCCCACTGCGATGCGGCAGGTGAGCACGAGACTCTGCCTCGTCGCCCGCTCGGGCCAACCGGTGATGCGGGACTGCCTCGCGTCCGACCCGGCAGCCCTGTGGCGGATGGTGGCTGTGGAATCGGGCTACTACCGGTTGCAGAACAACGTCACCGGGACTTGCCTCACCGAACAGCCCGGGAATATCCATTTCGTCACCCTGAGCGATTGCCGCTTGGGCGCCGCGCAGTCCTGGTATCCGTACGTCAACTAGCGAAAGCCGTTCCCGCGATGAATCCGCACCTGCGCGATCAGCACAGGTGCGGATTCATCGCGGCCAACACGGCAGCGAACTCCTCGACAGGCTGGCGGTGATGAACGAGCCAGGCGGCGCCACCTGGGCAGAGGTCGGCCAGGCGCCCTCGAGGTGACTCCGCAGACCGCGCAGGAACGCTCGCTTCGGCGACGACGTCACCCGCTTCCACGACGAACTGCTCCCGAAAACCCCCGCTACACCGGGGAAACCGGCGAAGTCCGATACCGCCTGGACCGCGCCGCGCTCGATCCCGCCACGACCGCGGCCGAGCTCGACGACTGGGTCCGCCGCCAGCAGGCTGCCCGCGGCGAGATGCCCGAACCGGCACCGGTGTCGGGCGGGCTGACCCGTATGGACCCGCAGACCGATCAGCGACCGCTCCGCCCGCCTTTGGACTCAGGCCGAAACCTCCGGTGCCCGCGTGCCGCCGCTGGCAGAGCGACTGGATCTCGTCGAACGCATGGCCTGCTGGGAACAGATCGCCGCCGGCCGGCAGCGCATCAGTCGCCCGTCCGCGACGGCCTCACCATCGCCCGCCGCAACCTCGCCGAGCTGATCAGGCGGATCGCGCTGATCAGCTCGGCGACGAAATTCCGGACGCGGAGGCCGAGGAGGTGCCGGGCGGCATGGGCGCGCATCCGATGCGGAGATCAGGCGGTTGCGTTCGTGGCCGGAGGAGCTGGGCCGGGACGAGGTGATCGGGTTCTTCACGCTGGGCGCGGATGACCGGGTGTGGCTGGAGGACGCGGCATGGGGGTTGGTGGGGCTGGATGCCCTCGCTCCCGCCGCGGGCAGCGGGACCGGCGGCAGGAGCAGGAGGCACATGAGCCTGCCCCGCGCTGCCGTCGGGAAAGGGCGCACACCGGGACGGGGTTGCTTGGCGCCGGTGCGGGGGTCACCTCTCGGCGAGTGGCGCGGCCCAGGGCCGAAAATCGGCGGTCCGGGAGGGCAGTGGGTGGAGCCCGGGGACACCACCGCACCGGCAATCACGTGCAACGCTGCCCGGCCCCGGATATTCCACAGTGGACGTGGCGAGGTGCTCCCACCCACGGCTCCGCCGTCAAGATGGGTTCTAGGCGGCACGCCGTGGCCCGGCAACCGCTTCCGCGCACACCTTGTCGAGCTGGTGCAGGCGGATGTGGCGGAGCGCTTCGCCGAACGTGCAGGCGTTGTACCAGAACCAGCCACACCCGTCGCACTGGCAGTGCCAGCGGTCGCATTGGCCGCAGTACTTGTTGCTGACGTGGTGGTGGTTGCTCATGACGTCGCTTATTCCGGACTGACGGGACCTATTCAGTGTGGCGGGTGGGCACTGTGCGCGTCGTCACGGCGAACCGGAATTTCCCAGGCCTGGGTGCCAGGAGCCTGCTCTACCGGCTGGCCGGAATCAGCCCACGGCGCTACTGGTCTGCTCGGCGAACGGGAGGACCGCCTCGATCCGCGTGCCGTCCGCAGGCGGCCGGTCAGGGGTCTCGGCTGGCGAGTGCCGGCTCGGCGGGTGCAGCAGTAGCCGGCGCCGATGCAGGACTGCGGTCAAACGGCAGCCATGGGGCTGATCAGGAGATTCGGCGGACCGGTGCGGTGGAGGTGTCGAGCGGGTACAGCCCCTGCCCGCAACGCATCCGCGCGGCGGCACACGTCCCACCGTCAATTGCCGCGCGAGGTGCGGCTACCGGGCAAACTCGGCCATCTCCAGCTGCGCTAATCCAAGCAGAGCTATCGCCGGCACTCAGAGCGACCTGGTTGACAGCGGTCCCCACCTGAGACCCTGAACGGGACTGTAGAGTCCAATCCTCAGGTCTAAAGTTTCGCCAGGAGATCACCGCGACCGACAGGAGTAACGAGATGACCGATGCGACCGTTCGCAACCGGCGGGCCGACAGCTCAGCCAACGAGAACCTCGCCAAACTGGCTCGCCACGGCGCTGACAGCTTCGGTTACCAAGCCGAGTTGCGCATCGACCGACAACTCGCCCAGCTCCTGCGCCTCAGGGTTTCCCAGCTCAACAACTGCGTCTATTGCCTGAACCTCCACTACGAAGCAGCACGCGCCGCCGGCATCCCCCGACCGGTCATCGACACCCTGACCGCCTGGTGGGAAACCGACTTCCACGACGACGCGGCCCGCGCCGCCCTCGCCTACACCGAAGCGCTCACACGCGTCGCGGACACGACCATCGCCGACGGCTTCGGTACCCGGCACGACACTCTCGCCCAACACTTTTCGCCCGACGAGATCCTCGAGATCATCGGCATCGTCATCAACATGAACATCTGGACCCGGCTCAAACTGGCCGAAGGAGCTGCTCCCCACCCGACCACGCGAGCGAACTAGCGCTCTCACCGCAGCCGTCAACTCCGTCGTACCGGCGACGCCGGAATGACGCCACCGCGCACAGCTCGCCACCTTCGACACCAGTTGAGCGGACCGCACCCGCTGGGCCCGCGCCTGCACCCCGCAGGACCTGCCTCCGCGATCGTCTTCCTGCACTCGTCCGCCTCGAGCGCGACCACGGGCGCCATCCTCAACGTCGACACTGGGGAATCCCCGCCAGGACAGCGAACTGTGGTAGCGGGCCGCCCGGCCGGGGGCTTGATTCCTCGTGACGAAGGAGCCGTGGGTGGGAGCACCTCCCCCCACGTCCACTGTGGATTATCCGGGGCCAGGCAGCGTTACTAGTCAGTGCCGGGGCGGTGGTGTCCCCGGGCTCCACCCACTGCCCCCCGGACCACCGAATCTTCGGCCCCGGGTCACGCCACTCGCCGAGAGGCGACCCCCGCGCCGGCCTCACGCCACCCCGCCCGCTGCGCCCCCTCCCACGGCAGCGCGGGACGGGCTCATGTGCCTCCTGCTCCTGCCGCCGGTCCCGCTGCCCGCGGCGAGAGCGAGGGCATCCAGCCCCACCGCGAAACTCGCGCTCGCCCCCCACCGGCCCCATCAGCAAGGCGCGGCGCCAGCAAGATCGAATGCCCCCTGCTCCCGGGACCGTGCCAGTCCCCCGCTCCGCACGGGAGCAGGAGTTCGCGTGCTGCGACCTGATCAAGCTGAGAGGTCACGCGTGGGCGTTCCGTCGGCGATAATGTGACAGCGCTGTTCCGACGGTCCCGTGGGTTGCCAGCCCAGGACACGCAAGGCCGTGTCGCCCGAAGCCGGCCGGTCAAGGAGTAGGGCCATGCCGAGCGTCTGCACGACGGGTCGGGGCTCGACTCGCCCGGCCAGGCCGACAGAGCGGCTTACTGCTTCAGAGATCTACCGTGCGGTCGGCTTCGCGCCGATGAAGTACGAACCGCGCTGAGCCTTCTCCAGCGCGAGTACGGACAGCTCGGCCACGTCGTGAACGGGCACGGTGCTCCAGTGCGGGTCACCGGGACCGATCATGGTGAGTGGTCGTCGAGGCTCGGTGAAGCCGAGGCAAGCGCCTGGATGAGCGCTGTCTGCTTGCCCGACAGGAGTCTGACGAGGTAGCGGTCCAGGCCCGGCAGCCGGAACAGCCTCAACGCGGCGCGGCGGAGCAGCAGCTCCGCCCGCGACCTCGGCAGGAACCAGCGCGCGCTCCCGTGTGCTGACTCCTGTTTGTCGGTGACGACCGGACGCCAGAGCCGCTCGTAGGTCGCCAGTGCGTCCGGCACACTGGCGGCGCGCGCCACCTGCTCGGCGAGCACGTACGCCCCGCCGATCCCGAGGGACGCACCCATCCCGGCCAGCAGGGAGACCGCGTAGCCGGCGTCTCCGACGAGGACCACGTGGCCGCTGCTCCAGCGTGGCATCACGATTTGCGCCACCTGGTCGTAGTACATCTCGTCGTTCGGCGGGCAGGCTGCGAGCACTCGTGGCGCGATCCAGCCCAGCCCGCCGTACTCGCTCTGGAGCGCGGCCGCACGGTCAGCGGGTAGCCTCGGATTCGAGGTGCGGTGGACGGCGAAGACGGCGACCCGGCCGTCACGGAGCCCGTAGCACCCGAGTTGCGCGCCGGTGCTGTCGGAGAGGCAGAATCGGTCGCGAACCAGTGGTTGTACCTTCGGGTCGGCGAACGTGAACGCCGCGGTGTGGAAGCCGAGGTACTTGACATAACGGCGTTCGGGACCGAACACGAGCCCGCGGACGGTCGAGTGCACACCGTCGGCGCCGATCAGCAAGTCGGCCTCGTAATCGGTCCCGTCGGCCGTGCCAACCCGGACGCTGCGCTCGCCGTCGGAGACGGCTGTGACCTCCGCGCCGAACCTGAGTTCGACGTCGCCGGGCAGGCTTTCCCGCAGCGCCAGTTCGAGATCCGGCCGCATGATGCTCAGCAGCCGCCCGCCGACCGGCTTCGCGAACGTGTCATACCGGATCACCGCACGCCGCCGCCCGGTTTCGTCGTAGTAGCCGGCTTCGTCGATCGCGTAACCGAGTTCGCGCAGCCGCGGGAGGATGCCCATCGCCTCCGCCGCGTCATACCCTGGCCCCATGAAGTCGATCATGTAACCCTGTGTACGCGGCGCCGGTGCGCGCTCGAGGACCGCGACTTCCCAGCCACGCCGAGCAAGACACTGCGCGGCGGTCAGGCCGGCGATCCCCGCACCGCACACCACGGCCTTCATGATCCCGCTCCGTCCAAGCGCAGCTCGACCATCGGCAGCTCGGTGTCCTGTTCGCTGATCGCCGTGCCGAGGGTGTGCTCGAGGATCGTCTTGAAGTGGCGCCAGGCTCGTCGGTGCTTGCTCATGTAGACCGCGAGCACGGCGTCCGCCTCCGCGGGCGACAACCGGCGCGCAGTCGCCGGCGACAGGCCCCGCGCCCCGCTGGCGACCCGAACCCGCGGCTGGGCGACGACGTTGCGGTACCACTGCGCCCGGTCACCGAAGCCGGACGCCACGACGTACGTGTCCGGGGCTGGGTGTCCGACGACTTCCAGCACGACCGCGCGCCTCACGCCGGTTTTGCGGCCGACGTGCTCGAGCAGGAGCAACCGGCAACCGAGGAGGAAGCCGAGCCGGACGCGGTAGAGCCAGATGGGCGCGCGCATGAGCCGCCGGTCGCGCAGCAGCCGGGCACCTGCTCGCCCGATCATGCCAGAGGCGAAGGGGGACGGGGCATTGGTCATCTGCTGACCTCGATTCGTTGTCGGAGGAAAATTCCTCACGCCGACCCGGCCCCGGAGACGCCGAGGCCGTCGCGGTAGACGGCGAACACCTCGGTGCCCCAGCGGCGCATCCCCTCCGCCGACAGCGGATCGACGCCGAGCACCTCGGCCAGCCGGTCGCGCAGGATCAGCACCGCAAGGTCGTTGACGAGCAGGAACGCAGCACGCACCTCAGGATCGGCACCCGCACTCGCCAGGCCGGCCCGCGCCATCGCCGTCACTACGTCGCGGCTCAACGCATGGAGCTTGCCGAACAGCGCGGACGCCGCCGGCCCGCCGGCGAGCAGCAGCCGCCCGAGGTACCCGGGGATGGCGGAGTCGGCAGGAAGGTTGCCGGCCACCGCCTCGACCAGGCTGGGCACCGCCTGCGACTCGAACGGGTGGTCGCCAACCGGCCCGGTGGCCTCGGCGAGCGCCGCCGCAAAGACTCGCGCCACATGGTCGTCGACCGCGGCCCGCAGCCCTCTCTTGGACCCGTAGTGCCGAATCACCAACGCCGGCGAGACACCCGCCGACGCCGCGACCTCGCGAACCGTCACCGCGTCCGGACCACGCTCGCCGAAGAGCCGCAGCGCCTCGTCGCGGATCCTCGCCTTCGCCGTCCGGTCATCAGGTAGTGAACTCACGTTTATCATTGTAAACAGATGTTCACCGTATTGCACAGGAGACGCCACCAAGCGACCTGGAACCATCTCCGGCCAAGGTCGACTGGTGGGCGCTGTCCAGCGACTACCCCCGCAACGTGACCTCACGCAGAGCGGCAGCAACGTCGTGATCCACGCCGAGCAGGTTGCTGCAAACACGTCACGGCGGCCGGCGGAGAACAGACCACGCAACAGGTGGTCGTGCTGATCACCGTTACGACCGCGCACAAAACCGCTAGGCAGACTGACGCTGGTGCGGCGTCCGGTTCATGCTCTCGTGCAACGCCGTACAGCATGCGTTTCGTCGTAGAGGCATGCGGAACTTGACGAAGTTGGTCGGCGCGGTCTCGGCCCTCGTCATGGTCATGGCTTGTGGCGGCCCGACGACCCCACCTGGCTCGGGCGGCGACTCTGGGACGCCGAGCGGTACCGTCTCGACCTCGCCGCCCGCGGCGTCTTCGCCATCGGCCAGCCCGCCCGGCGATTCGCGGTACGACGTGCCCGCGAACAGCACACTGGTGCCCGCGGGGCAGGTCGACGCGAGCGCGCTGCCACCCAGGCTCCCAGCCAAGGCGTACACCACCAACGGAGGCACTGTCCTCTACGTCCGCGCGATAGAGGGCGGCTGCCAGCACGCCCTCGCAGAGCTGACAGAGCAGAACGCACAGCACGTGGTCGTCGATCTCAGCCAGACCAAGGTGCCACCCGGCCAGCTGTGCACGAAGGATCTTCGCTACGTGTACATCTCCGTGACGCTCGCCGCACCCCTTGGCGACCGCACCGTGGTACTGACCCAGTCACCGCCCCGGTGACGAAGGCCACGGAATCCCATCGTCAACGCAAACCGCTCCGCAGTGCGTGCTCGTCGGCGAGTGCGATCGCCAGCTGGCCGGCCGGCGTCGGGTGGAAAGGCGCGGCATCGTGAACGCCTTGAACATAGGGTGTCGCGTCGCACAATGAATGACCAGTGAAATCCGGTCGCACCGGGGTTGCCGAGAACGCCTTCGCACCCTGGCTGAGCACGTCGTTGAGGGAGCCGAGCTGTGCTTCGAGTGACTTCTGCTTGGCGGCTGTGAGACCCAGCTCGTCCAGGCAGTGCTGGGTGGTTCCAAACGGGTTGTAGTAGAGGTTGACCAGGACGCGCGGCTGGGTGGGCAGCGATGCCAGCTGTTTCAGCAGCTGGTAGTAGCTGAGACTGAATCGGGCAAGCTGCTGCTGGAAGTAGGCGACGGACGCATTGTTGTCACAGGTCGCGGTGACAGCGCAGAGCCGAAGGAAGCCTGACCAGCCGACGTCGTTGGCCCCGATGCTCACGATCACCACGGAGGCGCGGGTCGCGGTACGGGCTACGGCGAGTTGGGCGGGTGCGGTGAGGTTTGCCCGCTGCTGGGGGCCGAGAACGCCGGCCGGAATTGTCGCTCCGCTGCATGCCAGGTTCAGCACTTGCCAGTGGTTCACCGCTGCGAGGAAAGCGGCGAAGGTGTCGCTGCTGCGGCCGCACGCCACAGCCTGTGGACCCGCCTCGGTGGGTACGGGGTTGCCGAGCCCGGCGGCCGTCGAGTCACCCAGCACCACCGCGTGCACGTGGGGCTTGGCCGGTTCCGATGAGCTGGGCACAGCGGGCAGCTCTGCGCGTCCGACCAGTGCCTCCAGCGAGCTGACGTTACGCAGTCGAGCGGGCGCCGAGTAGGCGGTGACCATCACCGCGCCGACGTTGATCGCCTCGACCGCAAGCAATCCGGCACCGAGCAGGGCAACTGTGCGCCGCCAGGGCACGCGTGACCAACCGGCAAGGCAGCCGACCAATAGCAGCGCACATCCGCCGGCGATGGCTGATTCCAGCAGGAAGTACCGCTGCCAGCCGCCCACCAGCGCCGCTCCGAGGGCGTCGCCCGGGTCCTTCCGGTTCTCCGGTGTCAAGAAGTCGTGCAATTCACTGTTGACCGTGATGTGGCTGAGTTCGATGCGCGGTCGGACTGGCCCGGCGAACTGCACGACCGTGGGCAGCCGCTGGCCGAACATGTCCAACTCGCCAGGACCCGACGCGTTGAGCTTCGGATCGGCGGCGCCCACCTGCACCGTCTGGCCCGCGACCGAGACAGTCTGCATCGGCGTCACCGTCAGCGACACTCCGATCGACACCGCTGCGATGGCCAGCGCGGCCCCTGTGTAGGTCAGTCCCACCTGTGAGCGATGCGCCCAGGCCCTCATGGCGACTTCACCTCAGGCCGGCTCCAAGATGGGCGCACCTGTGGATCGATCGGGTGCGCAGTGGGCTGAGACGTCACGCGCCGACGGTCGAGTAAGGACGATCTTCACCACGTTTCTCCCTTCAGAAAACCACGTCAGCTTGGTGGGTTCACGGCCAAGCAGTCCCACGGCGCCGGTGCCGCCTCGCCGGGCTCAAAGCTCTGCACTTTCGCTGCGACCGAGACCGTCCCCGCTCTCTCGAAAGTGAAAGAGACCGGAAGGGTGGTGCCGGCCAGGGCTTCGCGGAGGAGGGCGGTGAGCTGGACGTAATACGGCCCGTGGCGGTACTGCGAAGCGCCAGGAGGTACGGGAACTCCGCCGGAAGCGGTCACCGGAAGCCGTCCGACCTCTTCCGCGATACCGTCGCACCCGCGATCCCAGTGCACTGCAGCCTTGTTGACGATCGGGCTCGCGACCGCGACGAGGGCGTCGGCGGTCGGTCCACGATTGACGAGCGTCAGGCGGACCCGCGCGGTGTCACCCACACGGTAGCGATCACTCTCTGGCGGTGGAGGAAGATAGACATTCAGCAACGACAGCATGCCGAACTCCACGTTCGTCCCGAGCGTGCCCGGGGACTCATGGGGACCTCCAGAAGCGGCGTCATCCGCCGGTGAGCATGCGGTCAGTGTCACAAGCACCGCCACTGCGGCAGAAGCCGCCGAACGTCCGCCTGGCCGCCAGCGCTGTTTTCCCGTCCCCGGCATCATCGCCTCCCGTTGCGGCTGATCGCCGGCCCGCTCGCCTTCGTCATGGCAATGCTCCTGCGCACGCCGATCGCACCGGCCTACCCCGCAGCGCAGCCAGGAAACGTGTTCGGCCGCCGGATTCCCACATCAGATTCCTTACGAATTCGTAAGGTTCCCAAGCGAACGCCGTCTTGTGGGCGGCGGGTTCGCCTTCTCTACCGGCGTCCAACCGTTGTCTCGCCGAGCGTGCCGCGGCGGGGGCGGTGCGATGAACGAGCGCACCGTGTCGTCAGTGAGCACGAGGCGCCGGCAACTGAAGCCCGCAGCCACCCGTGACGGGGTCGCCGCGGGCACCGGCGAGGTGCTGCCTGGGTACAGACACGACACTTGAGTTGGTCGCGCGTATGCAGCTCGCGTTACCACGACAGGCGAAAACCATCCACGATCCTGCAGCTTGATCAACCTGAGCCGGAAAACGTCAGCCCCGGTGTTCGTGGGGAGTCGAGGCCTCCGGTGACCCGCCCATCATGCGCAGCATGTCGCGGCCCCCGGTGCGGAAGAACCGGACGAGCAAGGTAGCTGCGAGGAGGAGGAAGATGATGTCGAGCCAGGTGGTGTAGCTCCAGGAGACGCCTCCGCTCACGACTGCCACAGAGCGCTGCGCCGGGACCAGTCCGGCGCCGCCGAAGAGCAGTTCCACCAGGTATCCGGCGCCGACCATGGCCAGGTAGAACGTGCCGAGCAGCGCGAGCGTCATCCGGGTGCCGTAGTACTTCCGGTAGATGTTGAGGATCGGCAGGATCAGCAGGTCGGCGAAAATGAAGGCCACGACGCCGCCGAAGCTGATCCCGCCGTTCCACAGCACCGCGGCGAGTGGGACGTTGCCGATGGAGCAGACGAAGGACAGGATCGCGACGAGCGGGCCGACAATCGGCCCCCACAGCGCGGAAACCAGCGGATGGCCAGTGAAGAAGAAGGCCTGCCAGAACGAATCCGGCACCCACGCCCCGATCGCCCCGGCGATCAGCAAGCCGAGCACCAGGTCACGCAGGATCGCGGCCCACTCCATCACGAACACGTGCGACACCGACGTGAACCTACGAGGTGAGAACAGGCGTCGCCAGAATGAGCCTTCGCCCGATACGGACATGTCCATCGCGGCGTGGCCCTCCATCGAACCGGACACGCCGCGATCGGCCTGCTCGCGAGCCTTCGCGACCATCCGGCCGCGGACGAAAATCCGGAACAGCAGCGCGACCAGCAGCACGATCATGATCGGGCCACCGATGAACTCCGCGGCGGCGAACTGCCAGCCCATCAGCAGCGCCAGGATGATGCCCAATTCCACGACGAGGTTGGTGGACGCGATTTCGAACGCCATCGCAGCGGTGAAGTTCGCACCCTTGCGGAACAAGGATCGCGCCAGGGCGGCCCCCTACGAGCACGAGGAAGACGCAGCGCCGAGCAGCGATGCGGTGGCGAGCGTGCGCGGCCGGGCGTCGCCCATCAGCCGGACGATCGTGGCCTTGCGGACCACCGCCTGAACCACCGCCGACAGCAGGAAGCCGAGGATCAAGGCCCAGAGGATCTCCCACGCCATCGACCCGGCCAGGCCCAGTGCTCGCCCAGCTGCGTCCACGTCCACCACCTTCAATACCACAAGGGGGTACCCCCTGCCGGCGAGGCTAACCGGCACAACCGCCCTCGGCACACCGATCGCAGATCTCGGCCCAGTGACGGGCACGCGGTCAAGAGGGGCATCAGCCTGGAGGCGCGCCGTGGCCAGGACTCCGACAACGCGGCGCCTCAGCTGCGATAGCCGCTGGCCGGCAGGTGGCCGCACGCGCTCCACAACACGGGCCCCTCCAGGGTGTACGTGCGCGGTGGTGTGCTTCACCTGCGTGGGGTTACCCGGTCAGTGCCGTTGGTGATGGTTGTAGAAGCGCAGGGCGAGGACCACCAGGACGAACACCGCGATCACCACCACCGCGACGATGAGTTGGTTCATGCGGGCTCCTTCGCTCGGTGTGTGTCTTCAGGAAAGCACGAAATAGCGCAGCCAGAGGTAGGGCGCCGCGACGAGAACGGTGATCCCAGTGACGACGGCGCCCTTCTTGGTGAACTCCCAGAACGTGATCGGGGAACCGGAGCGGGCAGCGATGCCGAGCATCACGACGTTGGCACTGGCTCCCACGGCGGTCATGTTGCCACCGAAATCGGCACCGAGCGCCAGCGACCACCACAACGCCTGCGAATGCGCCGGGTCAGGGATGTCCTGCGTGAGGGCCAGCACCAGCGGGCTCATGGTGGCCACGTAGGGGATGTTGTCGATCACTCCGGACAGGAGCGCTGAGACACCGAGGATCAAGAACACGGCGAGGAGCGCGTTGCCGCCGGTGGCCTCGGCCGCGAGGTGCGCCAGGCTGTCGATCACCCCGGTTTTGACCAGAGCGCCGATCATGATGAACAACCCGGCGAAGAACAGCAGGGTCTCCCATTCCACGCCGGCGAGGTACTGCTTCGGCTGGGTTCCGGAGACGAGGACGAGTACCCCGGCGCCGAGCAGCGCGACCACCGACGGATTGAGGTGGACGACGGAGTGGAGCACGAACCCTGCGAACACGAACAGGAGCACGACGCCGGATTTGAGCAGCAGTTTCGGCTGTTGGATCGCTTCGCGTTCGTTGAGTGCCATCACGTCGGCGACGCGCGCCGGGTCGGCGGTGAAGGAGCCGCGGAACAGCCACGGCAGCACCAGGACGAGCACCACGAGCTCGAGGGCAACGATCGGAGTGAGGTTGACCAGGAAGTCGTTGAAGGTCAGGCCGGCGCGGCTGGCGATGATGATGTTGGGCGGATCGCCGATGAGCGTCGCCGTCCCGCCGATGTTGGACGCGAGGACCTCGGCGATGAGGAACGGGGCCGGCTTGATGGCTAATCGGTCGCAGACCAGGAGGGTCACCGGGGCGATCAGCAGCACGGTCGTGACGTTGTCGAGGAACGCCGACGCGATCGCGGTGATCAGCACGAGCAGGATCATGATCCGCAGCGGCGAGCCCTTGGCGCGCTTCGCGGCCCAGATGGCGACGAACTCGAACACCCCGGTGCGGCGGAGGATGCCGACGATGATCATCATCCCGAGCAGGAGGAAGATGACGTTCCAGTCGACGCCGGTGTCCTCGGAGAAGAACGCGTCGGCCGATCCGCTGACCCCGGTCGCGAGCACGACGCCGGCTCCGGCGAGCGCCGCGGCCATCTTCGGGACCTTCTCGGTGGCGATGAAGAGGTAGGCGATCACGAACACGGTGACCGCGATGACGGTGCTCATCGCGGCACCGCCCGGGTCAGCGCAGCGCGAGCTCCAGCAAGCGCGAGGCCGAGACGACGCCGAGCAGCTTCCGGCCATCCATGACGGCGACGAGCGGGCAGCGCAGCCGCGCCATCATCGCGGCGACCTCCACCACGGTGTCGTCCGCGTTCGCTCGTGGCAGCTCCGTGGGCTCGGCCGGCAGCAGTTCGCGGACGGTGCGGCCGCCGAGCTTGTCGGCGACCCGGTCGGCCATCGACTCGTTCAGCACCCCAGCCAGCGACGGATCGTCCACCACGTACCGGGGCACCAGGAACTGCACCACCTGCGAGGCCGGCAGCACCGATTGCGGGCACCCGGTGGCGTCGGTCACCACCAGGCCGGGCAGCCGTTGCTGAGCGAGCAGCCGGACCGCGGTCAGCGCGTCGGAGTCCAGGTCGACGACCGGGTACTCCTCGGCCATCTCGGCAGCGTGCATACGCCCAGGTTACGACGAACCGAGTGGTGGTGCTGGGGCTCACGGGCCGCTCCTGTCGTTTTCTTGACGATCACCGGCGGGGGCCCGGCCGGTGGGCAGGTTGTCGGGTGGCTCGACCCGCAGCAGCTTCGCGATCGGCACGTCCGTCGACGAGTGGAGCACGATCGACAGCGCGATCGTCACCGCGACCAGGTCGAACACGAGTTCACTGTCGGTGATGCCCGACTGCAGCGCGAGCAGGCCGTACACCACCGAAGCGAAGCCTTTCGGCCCGAACCACGCGGCGGTCGCACGTTCGCGCCCGGACAGCGGGGTCCGCAGCAGCGACAGCAGCATCGCGGCGGGCCGGACGAGCAGGATCGCCAGCACGGCCAAGACCCAGCCGCCGGCGTGGAGGTGGGAGAGCCGGTCAGGGGTGATCAGCGCGCCGAACACCAGCAGCGCGGCGAATTTGGTGATCTCCGAGAGCAGGTCGCCCAGCGGCTCGAACTGCTCGGCTGCGGTCTTGTCGACGGTCGCCAGTGTCGAACCGGCGGCGAACGCGGCCAGGTAGGGGTTCGCGTGGGTGAGGTGGCAGCCCGCATAGAGGATCACCGCTATCGCCAGCGGCCCCAACGCTTGCAGACGCGGTTCCGCCGTGAGCACCTTGAGCCGCCACGCCAGGCTGACCAGCAGGGGCAGCACGATCCCGAAGGCCAGACCGAGCACCAGTTCGACGACGACCGTGCCGAGATCGGACGAGGTGTGGGTCGCGGTGGCCAGGAAGATCAGCACGAACGGCAATGCGAGCCCGTCGTTGAGGCCCGACTCGACGTTGAGCAACCGCCGCAGCCGCAAGGGCACGTCGCCACGGCCGACGATCGCGGCCGCGAACACCGGGTCCGTCGGCGAGAGAATCGCGCCGAGCAGCAACGACGTCGGCCAGTCCACACCGACCAGGAAGTGGGCGGGCACCGCGATACCGACCATCGTCAGCGGCATCCCGAGACCCAGGGCCCGGCCCGACAGCCGCCAGTTCTCCCGCAAGGCCGGCAGGTTCGCGCGTTGCCCATCGGTGAACAGCACCGTGAACAGCGCGATGTCGGCCAGTGAGGTGACGAGCGGATCGCGCGGCGCGATGTGGATCAAGCCGAGACCGCCGCCCCCGAGCAACGCTCCTGCCAGCAGGAACAACAACGCCGTCGACAAGACCGTCCGCGCCGCGACGCCCGACAGCGACACGCTGATCAACAACACGACACCGAAGGCGAGAACGAGCGCCATGGCACACCCCGAGGTCGACGAACCGGCTCGTCGCCCGGGCGGGCACGAGCAGGCCGACCAGACTTCCCGGCGCTCCCCGCGTAAAGATGCCGCAAAGACCGGCTCGGGGCAAACCGGGAGTCACACCTGCCGACGAAGCGACCACTCCAGCCGTTGCGGAGATAGCCGCTCGGTCGCGACGTAGTAGATGGTCGCGCCGCAGGGCAGGGAGGTGTCCCCCGCTGGGTTCACGATCAGCCGGTCGCGATCCCGCACGGCCAGCAGCGTCGCCCCGTGATGAACGCGGAGTGACGCCCGGCACAGGTCAACGCTCGGAGATCCCGCCGACTCCGGAACCACCGTGGAGTAGGTGCTCGCGCCGCCCTCGGTCATCAGCTCCGCGTAGACGTCGGCGATACCCGGGGACACCAGCTCCTCAGTCACCATGCGCGGGCTGTGCCACTGCACACAGCGGAAACGCTCGTTGACGTACCGCACCAACGACGCCCGGTCGAGGTCCTGCAAGGTGACCACCACGTGGGCCCCGGGGGCCAGATGGTTGACCGCGACCGCCACCGCCAAAGTGGCGTCGTCGTCCACGACGTCGACCAGGACCGCTCGAGCGCGCTCCGCCCCGGCCAGACGGAGAACAGCGTCGTCGGTCAGGTCACCACGGACGAACTCGACGGGCTCACCGGGCATCGGGTGCACACCGACGTCGCCGGCCGCCGCCAAGACCACCGGGCCGGCTCCGTCGGCCAGCAACTGGCGGACGATCCTCTCGGTCCGCGTGGCACGGTAACCGAGCACGATCACGTGGCCACTAACCGAGACTCGCTCGAGCCCTCGCATCCGTCGTCCCTTCATCGTTTCCAGCGCCGCGGCCAGGCGAGCGAACACGGTCGTCAACGTGACGATCCCGCCCGCGATCACGTAGGCCCCGACCACGTGACCGGCCGCAGTCTGCGGCGAGAAGTCTCCATAGCCCACCGTGGACGCGGTGACGGCGAAGTACCACCAGTAGTTGCCGGCTTGAACCAGCTCACTGCCGGCCGGCTCCGCGAGTGCCATCAGCGGCCAGCTGGTCGCGAAAACGAACGCCACCACGAGAACCGGGGCGGCCCACCCCTGTGACCACAACAGCCGGGAAAGCAAGCGGGACAGGACGAACGTCACGATCTCTCCTCCTGCTCGATCTGACACGGCACGTGTGGACACATCACCGGAACTGTCGAGAGAACCATCCGTCCACGCCGGACGCGACGAGTGTTACCCAACCGTGACGGCACTCCGCAGGTCGCGATCACCACACCGCGCAGTCGGACGTACGTCGCCCCGAGCGCACCAGCATCTCACCTGGTCGCAGCTGGATTTCCCTGCCCCAAGTCACGGCACGATGTCACTGCGCCCACTGTGTCGGCGGCACCCTTCAACCTGGACTGCCAGGCCGGGCCGGGGAAGGGAAATCACACAACCACCCAGGCAACTGTTGGCCTGTGCAATCATGTGCTCCGGCAACGAACGGGACGTTGAGAACATGAGAGACCATTGCCGATAGTTCGAGTTGAGAACCTGTACAAGGTGTTCGGTCACCGCACCCAGGAAGCCGTTCGCCGCCTGGAGAACGGTGCGGACCGCGCCGAGCTGGAGCTCCCGGGCGTCACCGCAGCCGTGATCGACGCGACGTTCGAGGTCGAACGGGGCGAGATCTTCGTGGTCATGGGGCTGTCGGGGTCGGGCAAGTCGACCTTGCTGCGCACGCTGAACGGCCTGCTCCCGGCTACCGCGGGGCGGGTGCTCGTCGACGAGGCCGATCTCACCACGATGACCGCTGCTCAGATTCGCGAGCTGCGCCAGCGACGGATGAGCATGGTCTTCCAGCACTTCGCGCTCTTCCCGCACCGCACGGTCGCGGAGAACGTCGAGTATGGCTTGCGCGTGCAGGGTGTGGATCGCAGCCACCGCAGGACCCGCGCCGCGGAGGCACTGCACCTCGTCGGCCTGACCGGTTGGGAGGATCGCCTGCCCGCGCAGCTTTCCGGTGGCATGCAGCAGCGGGTGGGCCTCGCCCGGGCCCTGGCGGCCGACACCGAGGTCCTGCTGATGGATGAAGCCTTCAGCGCCTTGGATCCCTTGATCCGCAAGGAGATGCAGGACCAGTTGCTGTTGCTGCAGGCGCGACTGGGCAAGACGATCGTGTTCATCACGCACGACCTCAACGAGGCGATGCGCCTGGGTGACCGGATCGCGATGATGCGGGACGGCCGGATCGTCCAGGTCGGCACAGCACAGCAAATCCTGACCGCACCTGCTGACGACTACGTGTCGAACTTCATCCGGGATGTCGACCGGGCTCGCGTTCTCACCGCGGGCGCGGCCATGGCCTACCCCCACACCACCATCACGCCGAGCGTCGAACCGGCCGGGGCGCTGGACATCATGCGCCGCGGAGGCGAAGCGGTGCTGTTCGCGGTCGACGGCGCCGGCCGGCTGGAAGGCACCGTCACCGAGGCCGCCGCCCAGGCTGCCGCAGATCAGGGCGTCACCGATGTACGCGGCATCATCGAGCGGTCCGTGCAGCAGGTGGGCGCGGCAACGCTCGCCGGTGAGCTCTTCGAGGCGGCTGCGACATCGGACTTCCCCATCGCCGTGGTCGGGGAAAGCCGGAAGCTCCTCGGTGTGGTCACTCGCGAGTCGCTGTTGCGAGCGCTGGCACCCCCGCCACAGGCCGCGACGGAATCAACTGGGCGTGACATTCCCGAGGTGAGCGCGAATGCGTGACTTCCTCGTCGCGGACCCGTGGAATGTCCCGCGCATCCCCGTCGGCGACTGGTTCCAGGCTGTCGTGGACTGGCTGCAGGGCAACATCGGGCCGCTTTTCGACGGGATCGACGCCGTGACCCAGGGCGCGGTCGACGGGCTGTCGGCCGTGCTGACGTGGCCACCGGCGCTGGCGATGGTCGTGGTCTTCGCAGCGCTGGGGTGGTGGGTTCGGGGTTGGAAGTTCGGACTCGGTTCGGTGCTCGGGTTCGCCGTTATCGACGGGCTGGACCGGTTTCCCTCCGCCATGCAGACTCTCGCCCAGGTTCTCGTTGCTGGTGTCGTGGCGGTCGTGATCGCGGTGCCGCTCGGCATCGCGGCCGCGCGCAGCTCCGCGGTGAGCCGGGTGGTCAAGCCAGTCCTGGATTTCATGCAGACCCTGCCGGCGTTCGTTTACCTGATCCCGGTGATCTTCTTCTTCTCGATCGGGCCTGTCCCCGGCGTCGTGGCCACCGTGGTGTTCTCGCTGCCGCCCGGGGTGCGCCTGACCGAGCTGGGCATCCGCCAGGTGGACCCCGAGATGGTCGAGGCCGGCGAGGCGTTCGGCTCACCCCCGCGGAAGATCCTCACGGAGATCCAGCTCCCGCTGGCGATGCCGACGATCATGGCCGGGGTCAACCAGATCATCATGCTGGCGTTGTCCATGGTCGTGATCTCCGGCATGGTCGGCGCGCCCGGCCTCGGCGCCGAGGTGTATGCGGCGGTGACCAGCCTCAAGCTCGGCCAAGGATTCGAATCCGGGCTCGGTGTCGTCGTCCTCGCCATCTACCTCGACCGGATCACCTCGTCGCTGGGCGATCGCTCGGCCCTGGGACGAGCCCGCCGGCGCGCGGGCGCCTCCTGATCCGAACACCTTCCAGAAAGGACTGATGAGTGCGCACAGCCAAGCGGATCCTCGCGCTGGGCACAGCGATCGTCTCGCTGGTCGCTCTCGCCGCCTGCGGCGGCCGACAAGCGGCCTCGGGTAACGACCAGAGCTCGAAGACGATCACGATCGGCTACATCAACTGGGACGAAGACGTCGCGCTGACCAACCTGTACCAATCGGTGCTCGAGGGTAAGGGCTATACCGTCAAAACCCAGCTGCTCGACGTCGGCCCCATCTACGCCGGGCTGGCCAAGGGCGACGTCGACCTGTTCCTCGACTCCTGGCTGCCGGCCACGCACAAGGACTACTGGAACCAGTACAAGGACAAGCTCGAAGACCTCGGCGTCTGGTACGACAACGCGACACTGAACCTCGCAGTGCCCGACTACGTCAAGGACGTCGACAGCATCGCCGACCTCAAGACGCACGCCGCCGAATTCGGCGGCAAGATCACCGGGATCGAGGCGAGCGCCGGCGAGACCGGGATCGTGCAGGACGACGTCCTTCCGAAGTACGGCCTGGCGGAGTCGATGCCGCTGCAGAACTCCTCGACCACGGCCATGCTCGCCGCGCTGGACAGCTCGATCAAGGCGCAGAAGCCCATCGTCGTGACGCTGTGGCACCCGCACTGGGCCTACTCCCGCTACCACCTCAAGGACCTGAAGGATCCTCAAGGCGCGATGGGCAAGGGCGAGCAACTGCACGCCATCGGCCGCAGCGGCTTCGGAGCGGCCTTCCCCGCACTGGGCAAGATCGCGAAGAACTTCAAGCTCACCGACGACCAGCTCGGTTCGCTCGAGGACACGATCCAGCAAGCGCCCAAGGGCGAAGAGAAGGCCGCGGCCGGGAAGTGGGCCGACCAGCACCGCCAGTTCGTCGACCAGGCGTTCGCCGGACTGTGACAGTCGTGGGGTCCGCTCCGGTCGAGGAACCGAGCGGACCCCACGACGGGCGCGGGACGGCCGCGCGCCCAGCGGAGAAACCCGCCGGTAAACGCGCTGGCCTTGTCCGACCCACTTCGCCCGGATACGGCACACTGGAAGCATGGCCCGCCCCACGACCGCCGCAGCCACTAGCAACGTCGACGCGATCACGGACGCCGTCCTCACGGCGTCCCGACTTCTCGTCGCCGTGTCGGCCCGATCGATCGCGGCAGCGGGCGACCTCATCACCCTGCCGCAGTTCCGCGTCCTGGTGATCCTGCACTCGCGCGGCCCCTTGAACCACGCCGCGCTGGCCGAACTGCTGAACGTCACGCCCTCGACCACGAGCCGCATGGTCGACCGGCTCACCGCGGTCGGCATGGTCGCCCGGCAGAACAGCCCGTCGTCACGCCGGGAAATCCTCATCGAGCTCACCGACGAGGGCGCCCGGGTGGTGCGCCTGGTGACCAACCGGCGCCGCCGCGAGATCGCCAAGATCGTCGCGAAGATGCCCGAACACGCTCGCCACGGCTTGGTCGACGTGCTGACCGCCTTCACCGAAGCCGGCGGCGAGCCTTCCGTCGACGCGACTGCGGACGGCATCTGGGGCTGACTGGATCGTCAGGCAAATGTCAGGTGCCGCGGACCCAGCGCGGACGAGAATGAGTTCGTGAGCGCTGCCGACCACCCGAGCCACCGACAGGACCAGCCACAACCGGACCGGACGGTGCCACGGCAACGGTGATGCGCTACGCCCAGCACTGCCCGGTAGCCGGAGCGGCCGAAGTCCTCGGCGAGCCTTGGACCGTACTGATCATCCGGGAACTCCTGCACGGCAGCAACAGTCCCCCGCAGCTGATCCGCGGGCTGCCGGGCCTGTCGCGCAGCCTGCTCGGCAGACGGCTCCACCAGCTCTCCGCAGCCGGGCTGGTGACGCTGGCGCGGTCGCAGGGCACGCTCACCCGGTGTGCCTTGACCGACGCTGGTCGAGCGCTCGAAGGCGTGATCGACGTACTCGGGCGCTGGGGACGTCGATGGCTGCCACCACCCACCGGCGACGTGGATCCGGAACTCCTGTTGCTCGACATCGCCCGCGACATCGACCGGCTCGGGCTGCCTGCCTCTCCCGTCAGCATCCACTTCCGGTTCGCCGAAACGTCCCGGCAGCGGTGGTGGTGGCTGGTCCTGTCCGACACAGCTGTCGTGGCCACAGCACAGGACCCCGCGCTGCCGATCACCGTGCGGGTCGAGTGCACGCCCTCCGCGCTCGCGGCGATCTGGCTGGGCCACGACAGCTGGCTCGACGCGGTCAAGGACCACGCGGTTCGCCTCACCGGGAACCGCGCGGCCGTCCGGTCGGCCGTCGCGTGGCTCGGGACGAGCCGCTACCACCGGCCCGGGGAGCCCCCGCGGTGAACCGCGTACCACCGGGCGACGGCGAACAGCCGGGGTCGGGGCGGCCATGCCGCACCGGTTGCTCCGGCCGGTTCGCCCACGAGTCGAACGCCAGCAGCACCACCGCCGCGACGGCCCCCAGCCCGCCCAGAAGCAAGGCACCGAAGGCCACCACCAAACCCGACACCAGCAGCACCGGCACGACCGCGAGCCAGCAATACGGGTCCGGCTTGCCGAACCACCTCCGGTCACCGTTCGCCACAACTGCTCACCTCACCCTTCACCGTTGCAGTATGCAACACTTGTCTAGGACATCAATGCGGGGTTGGCGGTATCGTGGTGAACGATGACCGGGAAGGGCCCGAAACGATGACCGTGCGCGTGCTGCTGGTCGAGGACGACGTGATGATCAGCGAGGCGCTCGCCCTGACGCTCGCCGACGAAGGTTTCGAAGTCGTTCAGGCGGGCTCGGGTGAAGAAGCGCTCGAAACCGTGGAAACCACCACTGTCGACGTCGTGCTCCTCGACTTGATGCTGCCGGGCATCGACGGGTTGAGCGTGTGCCGGACCTTGCGCGACAACGGTGATCTGCCCGTCATCGTGATCACTGCGCGCACCGACAGCTCCGACGTGATCGCGGGGCTGGAAGCCGGTGCGGACGACTACGTGACCAAGCCGTTGGTGGCAGGAGAGTTGGCGGCGCGGGTCCGAGCACTGCTCCGCCGGGCGGCTCCGGCTCGCGCGGCGCGGCTGCGGGTCGGTGATCTCGAACTGCGCCCTGAATACGCGAGCGCCTACCGGTCGGGCAGGCCGATCCACTTGACCCGTACCGAGTTCCGCCTGCTGACCGAGCTGGCCGCGGCCGACGGTGAGGTCGTCACGAGGGAGCAGTTGCTGCAGCGGGTCTGGGGCCACAGTTACTTCGGCGACACCCGCCTGCTCGACGTCCACATCAGACGGCTGCGGCGCAAGGTCGAACCCGATCCCGACGTGCCCACCGTGGTGGTGACCGTGCGCGGGATCGGTTACCGCGTGGGCTCGCCGGCGTGAGCACCGGCGCGCTCAGCCGCGTTTCCCTGCGCTGGCGGGTCTCCGCGGCGTTCGGGCTGGGACTCCTGCTCGTGGTGAGCACGCTCGCCATCGCGGTCTGGAACCTCACGACGGGCTACATGTTCAGCCAGCGCGAACAAAGCGCGGCACGGCAAGCGGACGTCAACGTCAGGTTGGTCGATTCGGCGATCCGCGCGCACCCCGACAGCCTCGACGAGCTTCTGACCGGACTCGCCACCGGGCCGGACTCCACGATCCTGCTGTCCCTGCCGAACGGTTGGCTGACCGCCGGTCGCCACGTCCTCCCCCGGGCCCTTCCGGCCGAGCTGGTCGCGCAAGCGCGAGCCGGGCAGCCGGCCCGGCAGCGGTTCACAGTCGATGGCGTTCCGGTCCTCGCTGTCGCCCTTCCCGTCGCCGCCCACAACGGCCTCTACGTCGAGCTCTACCCCCTGCTCGAACTCGATCGGACCTTCCGCTACCTCAGCACCATCCTGATCGCGGGCACTGTGGCCTGCAGCATCCTGGGGGTCGCGCTGGGCGCGTGGTCCACGCGCCGCGCCCTGCGCCCGTTGACCGCGCTCACCGCCGCGGCGTCCCGGGTCGCAAGCGGCGACCTGAGCGCCCGGCTTCCGGACCAGGCCGATCCCGATCTCGCTCCGCTGGCCACCAGCTTCAACGCGACCGCCGACGCGCTCGAACAGCGAGTGCGCCGGGACGCTCGGTTCACCACCGACGTCAGCCACGAACTGCGCTCCCCGCTCACGACGATGACCACCGTCGCCGAAGTCCTGGACCGCCGCCGCGAGTCCATGCCCGCCCCGGCGCAGAAAGCGCTGCGGCTGCTGCTCGCCGAGCTGCGCCGTTTCCAGCGGATGGTCCTGGACCTGCTGGAAATTTCTTCCGCCGACGAACAGGACGCCGAACACGGCCGTGAGCTGATCGATCTGGCGGCGTTGGCGCGCAACGTCATCGCCAGCAGATCCGGCCCGGGTCCCGCCGTGGACGCACCGGCGGAACCAGTTCTGGCCTTCGGCGACCGGCGACGGCTCGACCGGGTCTTGACGAACCTGCTCGACAACGCCGATCGCTACGCGGGCGGGCCGGTTCGCGTCGCGGTGTTCGCCCACGGCGGCACGGTACGACTGGAGGTCGACGACGCCGGCGAGGGCGTGCCCGCGGAACTCCGCGAACGCGTCTTCGAACGCTTCGCCCGCGGCGTGCACTCCGGGCGGCGCGGACCGGACTCCGGTAGCGGTCTCGGGCTGGCCATCGTCGCCGACCACGTACGCCGCCACCACGGCAGCGTGCACATCGAAGACCGCCCCGGCGGCGGAGCCCGGTTCGTGGTCGAGTTGCCGGAAGCTCGCGGATAGCCCCGGCTCCCGGCCAACGCTTGCCCTTTCCGCACCGATCGTCAGGCAGTCGTCAGGTGCACCAGAGCCGTGGAGCAGCAGAATGGGACGGTCATCACAGCAACAAGAACGAGGAACGCCCATGCAGCAACACCCCCTCCAGGCTGTCCCCGCGCAGGTCAGCGAGCGGTTGAGGGAAGAATTCACCGGGCAGCTCTCCGCCGCCGCGATCGACACCATCGTGCACGCCGCGGCCCGTGACCTCGAAGGCCAGATCGTTCCCGAAGCACTCGACGAAATGCTGCACCGGCTGGCGCGGTTCCGTCTCGTCCGGCTGGTCGACGCCACGCGCGGAACTCAGAACAGGCTTCCCTCGTCCTCCGGCCAGCCCCTGACCACGTAGGAGACCAGCAGGTCCCCCAGCGCCGCCGCATCCACGCTGGGGGCCGGCACGCCACCTTCGCGCGCGCCTGACAACACATCGCGCACAAAACTCTCCACCACAGCGGGCGGCGGCACCGTCGCGTCCGCCAACCGGGCAAGCACCGTTGAAGGCCGCCGGCTCGTGTTCTCCAGCACCACTTTCCAGCCGCTGCGCGCGGACCAGATCGCCATCACGTCTCGGTCCGGATGGCGTACGCATCGACCGGGCAGCGCCAAGTAGGCGGCTGGTCGCGCCCCGCCTTCGCAAGCAGTTGCCCTGCGGCACCCGCAGGGCACGGCCGATCGCACGGACGTAAGCAGGGAGCCCGAGGTCCTCCAGCGGCAACGCCCGTTCGCGCATCACCGGCGCACGTCGCGGTCCGAGAGCCGGGCCAGCATCGCGTTGTACGCCTGTAGCGCATCCTCATCCTCGTCGACGCGAGTCCCGTCGCCGAGCTCCAGCGCCGACCGGCGCGCGTTCTCCAGCCACGACCCGAGGTCGTCGCCACGCTCGCTCGAACGGAGCCAGCCGCCGATCACCGCGACAGCGAGTACGGCCATCAGCGCGTCGCCGCCGACCCACATCATCGCGCCGCCCCAGTGCAGGTCTTCGACCAGTCCGGGGCCCCAGTGCCGGACCACGGCCGCATAGGCGGCGAACGGCTCGTGCGGTGTCATCATCAGCGCCACTCCCACGACCGCGTCGACCACCATCGCGGCGAACAACAGCACCAGCCGCATCAGGTAGGGCGTGGGACGTCTGCCCGGCCGTACTCCCACGATCGGCAGCAGGAGCAGCAGACCGGCGACCAGGTAGCCGACTTCCTCGAGTCCGTGCAGTGCCGGCACGGTCAGGGCGCCCTGCAGGAACGGGGTGAGGTGCGTGCCCACGACCACCACCGTGTACAAGGCGAACCCACAGATCGGGTGAGCAGGTGTCGCCACGAACGCGTGGCCACGGGGCAGCAGTTCGAACGGCCGTCCGAACAACAGCAGCGCCGGCGCGACCATGATCAGCAGCAGGTGCTGAGCCATGTGAACGGTGAACAGCACCGAACTGTAGGTGTTCACCCCGCTGCCGAGCGCGAACAGCACGAGGATCAGGCCGGCGAAGAACGCGCACGTCCGCCCGGCCGGCCAGGAACCGGCTCGCGCGGAGGCCCAGCCGTACCCCAGCCCGGCGAGCCCGACGGCGATCGCGCCGGCCACCGGCACGTCCCAGTCGGCCAGCAACGCCCACGCGGTGAAGGGTGCCACGGCGGTCA
The DNA here is from genome assembly GCF_044452505.1 of Amycolatopsis sp. NPDC051903. NCBI lineage: Bacteria > Bacillati > Actinomycetota > Actinomycetes > Pseudonocardiales > Pseudonocardiaceae > Amycolatopsis > Amycolatopsis sp. NPDC051903. The sequence continues at coordinate 33,896 of NZ_JBITBT010000058.1, forward strand.
CCGGGGCTCCGCTCGGCCGCTAATCATGCTCAGGGTAACTTTTGCAGTGAGCAACACTTGCACGATGCTACTCGGCCTGCTGGGCTCGGAGAGGAGCGGTGCGGATGACCTCGGTCGCCCCCGTACGCTCGGTGGAACTGGCCATCGGCGGCATGACCTGCGCGGCGTGCGCGGCGCGGGTCGAGCGCAAGCTGAACAAACTGGACGGGGTGCGCGCGAGCGTCAACTTCGCCACCGAACGGGCGATCGTGGAGACCGACGCCCCACCGGACGAGGACCTGCTGCTGCGGCAGGTGAGCCAGGCCGGCTACACCGCCGAGGTGCTGCGGCCCGAGCAGACGAGGGCAGCGCGGGGCGACGAGGCCCGGCGGGTGTGGCGCCGCCTCGTGGTGGCGCTGCTGCTCGGCATTCCGGCGGCGGACCTGTCGTTCACCCTCGCACTGGTTCCGTCGCTGCGGTTCACCGGCTGGCAAGCGGTGGTGCTCGCACTGGCCGCACCCGTCCTGACGTGGTCGGCGTGGCCGTTCCACCGCAAAGCCGCGGTGGCGCTGCGGCACGGGAGCACGTCGATGGACACCCTGGTGTCCGCGGGGATCCTCGCGGCGACCGCATGGTCGCTGTACTCGATGTTCGGCGCGGACAGCGCTTCGGGCGCCGCCGGAGTGTGGGGGTTGCTGCTGCGGCCCGCCGGCTCCATCTACCTGGACGTGGCCATCGGCGTCACGGTGTTCGTCCTGGCCGGCCGCTTGTACGAAGCCCGGGCCAAACGGACGGCCGGAGCGGCTTTGCGCGCGCTGTCGGAGCTGGGTGCGAAAGACGTGTCCCTGCTCGACGAGCACGGTGCCGAGCGGCGCGTGCGCACGGCCGAACTCCGGGCGGGTGATCGCTTCGTCGTCCGGCCTGGAGAGACCATCGCCGCCGACGGCGTGGTCCTGGACGGCGCGTGCACGGTCGACGGGGCCACGATGACCGGGGAGTCCGTGCCGCGAGAAGTGACCGTGGGCGACACCGTGCTGGGTGCGACGGTCGCGCTCGGGGGCCGCCTGGTCGTGCGTGCCACCCACATCGGGGCCGACAGCCGCATCGGGCTGCTCACCCGGCTCGTCGAACGAGCCCAGCACGACAAGGCCTCCGCACAACGGCTGGCCGATCGGATCTCGGCGGTGTTCGTCCCCACCGTGGTCGCACTGGCGGTGCTCACCGCGGCCGGCTGGGCGCTCGCGGGCAGCGGTGCGCCCCGCGCGTTCAGCGCCGGGCTCGCGGTGCTGATCATCGCCTGTCCCTGTGCGCTGGGTCTGGCCACGCCAACGGCGCTGCTGGTCGCCTCGGGGCGCGGTGCGCAGCTCGGGATCTTCCTCAAGGGGACCGCGCCGCTCGACTCGGCTCGCGAGGTCGACACGGTCGTCTTCGACAAGACGGGGACCGTGACCACGGGACAGCTCACCGTCACCGGAGTCCGCACCGAGCAGTACGGCCGGGAGGAATTCCTGCGGCTGGTGGGAGCCACCGAAACCGCGTCCGAGCACCCCGTCGCGGCAGCGGTCGCCGCCAAGGCCCGTGCGGAAGCGGGTGAGCTGCCCGTGGTCGAGGAGTTCACGTCGCTCTCGGGGCTGGGCGCACGGGGCACCGTCGAAGGCCACGCCGTGCTTGTGGGGTCGACCCGGCTGCTGCAGGAGCACGGCATCGCGCTGCCGCCAAGCGTCCGCGCCGATGTGGAGACCTGGGAACGCGCCGGTCTCGGCGTCGTGGCCGCGGCCGTCGACGACACAGCGGCGGGTCTCATCGCGGTTGCCGACACCCTGCGTCCCAGCGCGCCGGCGGCGATCTCGGCACTGCACAGTCTCCGGTTGCGCACGATCCTGCTGACCGGTGACCGTGAGGCCACCGCGCGCACCGTCGCCGCCCGAGCCGGCATCGACGAGGTGATCGCCGACGTGCTGCCCGACGGCAAAGCCGCGGTGATCGACCGGCTGAAGCGTGAAGGCCGCACGGTCGCCATGGTCGGTGACGGGGTCAACGACGCCCCGGCGCTGGCTGCCGCCGACCTCGGACTGGCCATGGTCACCGGAACCGACGTGGCCGCGGGCGCGGCGGACGTGATCCTGGTGAGCACCGACCTGTCCGTGGTATCGCGGTCCCTCCGCCTGGCCCGCGCGACCACCCGGACCATCCGCGGCAACCTGTGGTGGGCGTTCGGCTACAACGTGGCCGCCTTGCCGCTCGCAGCAGCCGGTCTGCTCAACCCGCTCGTCTCCGCCGCGGCGATGGCGTTGTCCTCATTGTTCGTCGTCTCCAACAGCCTGCGGCTGCGCACATTCGACGCCGACGGTCAGGCCACAGTGGACCAGTAGGGCCAGAACGCCTGCAACACCAGCGCCGCGACAGCGACGTACCACAGCGCGAGCAGTCCGCTGTGGACACGCCGGACGAGAGCGCCGAACGCGGTCCCCCGCAGGTTGTGGAGCGTGGTGTACCAGAACGTGGCGATCGTGACGATCCACACGACCATGCAGTACGGGCACAACGCGTGGATGCGGTACAGACTGGCGAAGATCAGCCAGTGGACGAACCCGACGCCGAACGTGGCGCCGAGCTGCATCCCCAACCACACCCAGCGCGGCGCGGTGTACCCGGTCAGCAGCACCACACCGAAGGTCACCACGACAGCGAAGGCCGCGATCCCGATCAGCGGATTGGGAAAGCCGAACACGCCGGCCTGCGGGCTGTCCATCACCGAGCCGCACGAGATGACCGGGTTGATCGAGCAGCTGGGCACGTAGGCCGGATCGCGTAGCTTCGCGATCTTCTCGAGCGTGAGGGCGATCGCCGCAACCAGTCCGAGTGCGCCGCCGATCAGGTAGAGCCAGGCCGGCCCCCGGGTGGTGGCGCCGGTGGCGGTCACGAGGCCAGTGCCCGGTCGAGCTGCCCTCGCAGCTGCTGGGCGACCTGGGCGTAGGTGGTGCCGGCCGGGGAGAACTTGCTGCCGTTGATGAAGATCGTCGGGGTTCCGGTGACGCCGGCTTCGTTACCGTCGGCCTTTCCCTGGTCGATCCGCGCCTGCACCGCCTTCGAGGCCATGTCGGAATGGAACCGGCCGAGGTCGAGACCGAGGTCCTTGGCGTAGGTGTCGAATCGGGCCTGGGCGCGAGCGGTGTCGTCACTGACGTTCTTGCCATCGGCGGCCAGGGCCCACGTGGGGTAATCGCCGTAGAGCTTGTCGTACATCTGCTGGTACTTGCCCTGCAGTGCCGCGGCTTCGGCGGCCCGGGCCGCCGGGACGGCGAGCGGGTGCATGGGCAGCGGGAAATTCCTGGTGACGAACGTGATCCGGCCCGCGTAGTCGTGCTCGATGCTGCTGGTCACGTTCTGGTAGTAGGCCTCGCACACCGGGCATTGGTAGTCGAGGAACTCGACCACGGTGACCGCGCCGTTGTCCGCGCGGCTCACCGTGTGGCTGTCGGGATGGCGCAGGACGTCCGCGGCGACGGTACCGGAGTTCGGCGCGGGCTCGTCCTTGTGGTTGAACACCAGGACACCACCGATGACCAGTATGGCGACGACGATCACGGCGATCGTGGTCCACGTGTTCGCAGACAGCCCTTTCCTGGCTGTCACCGGGTTGCGTTTGTTCCGTGCCATTTCTCGACGGTGTCCTTTCGTAGTGTGTCCGGAACATCGAGGTCGGTGCGCTCCCAGCGCATCAGCAGCGCGGCGAGCACGGCGAGCAGGACGAGTTCGCTCACGGCCAGCGCGAGGATCCCGCCCAGCCGCTGGTCGGCGTGCAGGTCCGGGACCCAGGGCAGCGCGAGCGCCTGGTACATGGCCGCCGCGGCCGGCCCGTTCCCGAGTACGCGGTGCTCGGCGAGCACCGCGGCGCCGAACACGACATCCGCGGGCATGGCGGCGAGGACCACGCCGAGACGGGCGATGTTCGGCATCGGCCGCGGTGGTGGATCGGAGCCGATCACCGGCCAGAAGAAGGCGTAGCCGGCCACGACGAACCAGGTGTCGATGGCCAGGTGTGCCCAGTGGAAGCGGACCGCGGCGTCGAACAGGCCGGTGAAGTAGAGCGCGAAGGGCGAGCCGGCAAACAGCAGCAGCGCCGGGACCGGGTGGGTGAGGAACCGCACGGCGCCGGACTCGGTCAGCGCCGTCAGCCGGAGCCGCATGCCGGGAACCGCCTGCCGCAGGAGCTCAAGCGGGCCGCCCAGCACCAGCAACACCGGAACGAGCATCGACACCACCATGTGGACGGCGAGGTGCACGCTGAACATCGCGGCGGCGTATCGGCCCACCCCTGACGACGTCGCCAGCAGCAGCACCAAGCAACCACCGGACCAGGCGAACGTACGTGTCTTCGGCCATCGACGCGCCCGCCGCACCAACAGCAGATACCCCGCGGCGAGCCCTACCGACAGCGGTGCGAACACCACGTCGGGCCGCCAGTCGGCGAGCAAACGCCACGGCGTCGGGGGCCCGGCGAGGTCGTATCCCAGCACGACCTCGCCCGTGGTCCCCGCTTGGGCGAAGAAGCCCGGGAGCGGCAAGTGGGACAGGTCCACCGAGGCGGCGAACAACCCGGCCAGCGCGACGAGCTCCGCGAACAGCCACGAGAGCCGGCCGGGCGCATGGCGCAACCGTACGAGAACGGCTCCCAGCCCCAGCACCACAAGCGTCTTGCCCAGCAGGACGAGCCCGTACCCCGATGTCCAGCCGCTCGCCGGCACCAGAACCGCGGAGAGAACGAGCCCGGTGCTCACAAGGACGGCCCAGCACCCGATCGCGATGCGGTGATACCGGCGCAGGTGCGCGCCGTCCAGCCAAGCGCGTCGGCGCAGGACCGCGAAGAGAAGCCCCAGCCAGCCGCACGCCGCCGGTACGTGCAACACCAGGGCACCCAGCGCCAGGTCGTGACCGGTGTCCGCCGAACCGTGCCCGGTCACTGCGGGCGGCACCACGGCGACGAGGGAGACCAGGAAGAGCGCGACGGCCGTGGGCCAGCGCAGCACTGCCCGCACCCCCAGCGCGATCGCCGCCGCGAGCGCGGCGGTCACCAGCCACGCTCGCGGCTCCTCCAACGCTCCGATCAATCCCGCCAAGTGGTCGGGCAAGACCGCATCGCGCAGAGACAACCCTGCGGTGTTGCCCGCGGACAAGGGCACCTCCCCCAACGCGGCGATGAACCAGAACAGCGCGGCAACGGAAGCCACCCGCACCTCCCGGTACGCGTCCGGGGCCACTGCCCCGTTCCGCTGCGGGCGGGTGAAGAACACGGTGTAGGCCAGCGAGCCGATGCAGATCGCAGCGGAGAAGTCAGCGGCCAGCCGCAGCACCGGCGCACCGACGGCGACGACGAGACCAGGATCGGCATCGCCCACGGCGGAATACGGGCCTGAACCCGCGAGCCACGCCGCGACGCCCAGCCCCACCAACGCAACGGCGCCGGCCGCACACGTAGCCCTCCGGATCACCGCACGGCCACCAGCATGAACGCCATACCCGCGGCCATCGCGGCCAAACTCGCCCGAGCACCGACATCGGGACGCGTGGCCACAAGAGTCGCCCCCGCCGTGATCGGCCCGGCTGAGCCTCGGCGAATACCTCCCCACGCCTCGAAGACCCAGGCCAGCCCCTCGACCGTCAGGAACGCCGCACACAGCGACGCCAGAGGCCCCAGGCGGGCCGCCGGAGCAGCGCACATCGCCGCCATCACCAGGAAATCCGCAGTGGAGAGCACCCAGCGGTGATCAGCTCGACCGTCACGGCGCCACAGATACACGGCCGACAGTGCGAGAACGGCAGCTCCTGCCGCGAACACCACGACACCGTTCGGTACAAGGCCTGGTGCGTTGCGCGTGGGACGACGTGCATCGCCGCCATCGCCGCGGCCATAGCGGTGTGCCCCGCGTGCCACCAGCGGTACCTGCCGTGCATTCTCACGACGTGCCCGAGGTGCACGACCGCCGACGCGCAGAGCACGATCGCCCACGCGAGCCTCGACCACGCCGGAAGCATCGCGATCACCGAGCCTCGGTCACGGGTTCCAGCGCTCCGAGCACGGCCTGGTGAGTGATCCAGCCGGCCAGGCGGTGCTCCTCGGCCAGCACCGGCAGGCCGGTGCCCGGCGCGTTGGTCAGTGCTGTCAGCGCGTCGGCGAGGCTGCTGTCGCAGGTGACGAGCGGGGGCAGTTCGGCGAGCTCACCGACGACACCGTCGTGCTCGTCGGCGAGCGCTTCGGCGACCGCACGCGCGGTCACGCAGCCCTGGTACCTGCCGTCGGGGCCGACCACCGGCAGGATCCCGTGACCGGACACGGCGAGCGCGTGGGCGGCCCGCGCCCAGGGCAGGTCGGCGGGCAGCGGGTCCGGTAGCGGTTCCGCCACCGACGCCACCTGGGTCGCCGCCAGCCTGCGCGCGTCCGGATGCCGGTCGAGGTCCACGCCCCGGCGGCGCAGCTTGAGCGTGTAGATCGTGTCGCGGCTCAGCGCCCGGCTCGTCGCCGTGGCGATCACGATCGCCGTCAACATCGGCAGGATGATCGTGTACTGGCCGGTGAGCTCGAACAGCACGATCACCGCCGTGATCGGTGCCCGCGCCGCGCCCGCGAACGCGGCACCCATGCCGATCAAGCCGTAGACCCCTGGCGAGGCGGTGAGATCCGGCAGCCAGGCGTGGGCCACGATGCCGAACGCAGTACCCGCCATCGCGCCGATGAACAACGACGGCGCGAACACCCCACCCGAGCCGCCGATGCCGATCGTCAAGCTGGTGGCCACGATCTTGCCCACCAGCAACAGCAGCAGGAACCCGATCACGTACTTGCCTTCGACCGCGTTCTGCAGCACCGGGTACCCCACGCCGTACATCTGCGGCAAGACCAGCAGCAGGCCACCCAGGAACACGCCGCCGACCGCGGGACGCAGCCACTCCGGACCGCGCCACAACCAGTCGCAGAGGTCCTCGACCAGGTACAGCACGCGCGTGAACAGCACACCACACGCGCCGACGAGCAAGCCGAGCACGATGAACAGCAGGTACTCGACCGGATTGCGCAAGGTGAACGGCGGCAGATCGAGGAACGGCACGTTGCCGAACACCGCCCGACCCACGACGCTGGCCGTCACGCTCGCCAGCACGACCGCACCGAACGACTCTGCGGCGAAATCCCGCAGGATCAGCTCCATCGCGAAAAACGGGCCCGCCAGCGGCGCGTTGAACGTCGCGGCGATCCCGCCCGCGGCGCCACACGCCACCAGGACCCGAAGCCGTGACTCCGGGAGTTTCGCCAGGCGTCCCAGCGTCGAACCCAGCGCCGACCCGATCTGCACGATCGGACCCTCGCGACCCACCGAGCCACCCGACCCGATCGTCAGCGCGGACGCCAGTGCCTTGACCGCGCTCACCTGCACCGGGATCCGCCCGCCCCGCTCGGCGACGGCGTACATCACCTCCGGCACACCGTGCCCGCGGGCCTCCGGGGCGAACCAATACACCAATGGCCCGTACACCAATCCCGCGGCCACCGGCGCCAGCAGCAGGAACCACGGCCCGAGCTGCGGAAACCACGGATGCGCCGCATGCCCCGCCGTCGAATAGTCGGCATGCCCGGAGAACACGTGCGTGAACGTGGTGATCAGCCACCGGAACACGACGGCACCCAGCCCGGCACCGGCCCCGATCACCAGCGCCAGGCCGATCAAGCCCGTCGTGCTCTCCCGCAACCACCGCCCCAGCGGCTGCCGCGCAGGGACCACCAGCCGCCGATCAGCCACTCCATTACCCGCAGACACAATTGCAGTATGCAACACTTGATGAGGGTCATCGTCAGCGACCCTGAGGTGCGCGGCGAACGCCGGCCACGATCGGGATGTCGATCAGCGGGAGGTGCCGTGGCGGGCGTCCGTCAGTTCAACGAGCGCGACGCCCTCGGAGGAGCGCTGGAGGTCGTCACCGAACGCGGGTTGCGCGCCACCTCGATGCCCGAGCTGGCCACGGCGACCGGCGTCCAGCGTGGCTCTCTGTACCACGCCTACGGTGGCAAGGAGGAGATCTTCCTGCGAGTCTTCGCCGAATACACCTCTCGTTTCCTGGCCGGTGCCCAGGCCGCCCTGGAACAGCCTACGAAACGCGCCGCGCTGCTGTCTTTCTTCGGCTACTGCATCGAAACGTTCGTCGAAGGCACCCCCTCCCACGGCTGCCTTTCACCCGCACCGCCATCGAGGCGGCGGGCGAGTCGCCCCGGATAGAGGCCGCTGTGCGTGCCATGCTGGACGAGCTGGAAACCGTGGTCTTCGTCAAACTGTCCGCTCCGAACGGCAATGCACCCGCCCCACCGGACCCACGGGCCACCGCGCGCCTGATCGTCGCCACCACACGCGGCCTCGCCGTGATGGAACGCGCGAACCACTCGCCTGCCTCCTTGAAAGAGATCGCGAAGGCACTGGTGACATCGCTGGCCGGATCCTGACGACAAAGGGGAACACCGGCAGCCATCGACGCCGCGAGGCTCGCGGCGGCCTGGCGTAATCGCCCGCAAACGGTAGAACATGCGGAGTCACCTGCCGTAGCGCCAACGTTCCATCAGGTTTGACCGCTGCCGGCGCGGCTACCCAACCAGGAACATCACCGCTGACATGCAGGTCATGCTATGAACCGACCGAAACGATTGCAGGCTGTCTCGCCGTTCTTGGCCGTTGTGCTCGCGGCTGCCACCGTTGCCGGTTGTGGCACCAGCCCACCCGGTCACCCACCCGGTCCCGGCTCCACGACACCGCCGACCAGCATCCCCTCGCCAGCGCAGGTGACGGTGACGGGCACCGTGCTGGCGGGGACCGAACCGGGCTGCCTGGTGCTGGACACCGGGTCGGTGCGCTACCTCCTCGTTCACGGAGACCGCTCCCAACTGACCCCGGGGCGCATGATCACTGTCACCGGACGCACCCACCCGGGTACTCCGACGACATGCATGCAAGGCATCCCTCTTGAAGTGCAATCCGTCCAGCCCTCCCGCTCGCGGTGAGCGGGATCGCCCCCACCTCGTCGATCAAGAACCGGCAGCTCCGGCCAAACAGCACACACGTCAAGCGAGGACGAAGTAGCGAAGCCAGAGGTACGGGGCGGCGACCGCGATGGTGATGACAGTGATGATCGCGCCCTTCTTCGTGAACTCCCAGAACGTGATCGGGGAACCGGAGCGGGCAGCGATGCCAAGCATGACGACGTTGGCGCTGGCTCCCACGGCGGTCATGTTGCCACCGAAATCCGCACCGAGCGCCAGCGACCACCACAGCGCCTGCGAGTGTGCGGGATCAGGGATGTCCTGGGTGAGGGCGAGGACGAGGGGGCTCATCGTGGCCACGTACGGGATGTTGTCGATGAGGCCGGAGAGGACGGCGGAGACGCCGAGGATCAGGAACACGGCGAGGAGCGCGTTGCCGACGGTGGCCTCGGCCGCGAGGCGGGCGAGGGAGTCGATGACGCCGGTTTTGACCAGCGCGCCGATCATGACGAACAGCCCGGCGAAGAACAGCAGGGTCTCCCATTCCACACTGGCGAGGTAGTCCTTCGGGCGTGCGCCCGACAGGAGAATGAGCAGGCCGGCACCGAGGAGGGCGACCACGGCCGGGTCGAGGTGAACGACGGAGTGCAGCACGAACCCGGCGAACACCAGCAGCAGCACGGCACCGCACTTGGCCAGTAACCGGGGTTGCTGGATGGCCTCGCGTTCGTTGAGGGCCATCACCTCGGCGCGGCGTTTGGGGTCGACAGTGAACGAGCCGCGGAACAGCCACGGCAGCGCGAGGGCGAACACGAGCAGCGCGATGACGACGACAGGGCCGAGGTTGACCAGGAAGTCGTTGAACGTCAGGCCCGAGCGGCTGGCGATGATGATGTTCGGAGGGTCGCCGATCAGGGTCGCGGTTCCCCCGATGTTGGACGCAAGGACCTCGGCGATCAGGAAAGGGGTCGGGTTGATGTCGAGCCGGTCGCAGACCAGCAGCGTCACCGGCGCGATCAGGAGCACCGTGGTCACGTTGTCGAGGAATGCCGAGGCGACCGCGGTGATCAATGCCAGCAGGAGCATGACGCGCAGTGGGGAGCCGTTGGCGCGCTTAGCGGCCCAGATCGCCAGGAACTCGAACACCCCGGTGCGGCGGAGGATGCCGACGATGATCATCATTCCGAACAGCAGGAAGATGACGTTCCAGTCGACGCCGGTGGCCTCGGAGAAGAACGCGTCGGCCGAGTCGCTTACCCCGGTGGCCAGCACGATGCCGGCACCCGCAAGCGCGGCGACCATTTTCGGAATCTTCTCGGTCGCGATGAGCAGGTAGGCCACGGCGAACACGGTGATGGCGATGACGGTACTCATGCGAGCGCTCCGCGGGCGGTGCCGGCGTTCAGCACTCGGTGAAGGCCCTCTCCACCAGCCGAGAAGTGGAGATAACGTCGGCGAGCGTCTCGCCCCGCATCGCCCCGACCAGCTAGGCCATCACGGCGGAAACACCGACAACTGTGTCGTTGGCAATCACCCGTGGCAACTCCGGCAGCGCCTCGAGAAGCGCCGTCCGCACCGTCTTGCCGGTGAGGTCGTCCACCGCCCGGTCGGTCCTCGACTCGCTGAGCTTGCCTGCCAGAGACGGGTTGCGCGCATAGCTCGACAGCAAGAAATTCACCGCCTGCAAGACCGACAGCACCGATTGAGGGCGAGTGCCATCCGTGACGGCTGACCCGGCGAGCCGCTGCTCCGCCACGCCACCCGATCACCCGAGCTGACGACACGGTGCGCAATGCCTCGGCCGCACAACCCGGGGAGGAACATGCATGCAGGCAAGCGCTAGTGGTGGCGCCCCGGTCCATGGCAGGCGATGCCACGGTGATTGCGACGATGCCAGCTGGGATGAGTACAACCCGGAAGCACAGCTCAGTCTGGACGGTCGGAGTGGATGTCATCGAGTTCTCCGGGTCGGCGATCCGGCTCGCACCCGGCCGGGCGCGAGCGAGCCGACCAGACTTCCCGGCACTCCTGACCGTAAAGATGCCGCAAAGAAACGTCTAAGGCAACCGCCGCACCACAGCCGGCAGGACCCAGCCGATCGCGGAGCGGGCACTACCCTTTGCATGTGTTTGGCGGCTGGCTCGCCGCGTTATCGCCCCTTCTTCCGCGCGGTCACGTGGTAACCCGGATGACCGGCCACCGCGATGATGCTGAGCACTGGCGGTGATGCACCTGGTCGCGACGCTGGCGATCCACGTCCGCATCCGGCCTGTGGCATTCCTGCGACGGCACTGTGCTGGTGGCTGTTGCCGTCTTGCGCGACGGTCACCGAGATGGTCGGCGCCGAGTCGCGTCCGTCGTCCGTGGCAGGGTGGTGACATGCGCTTGTCGGTGCTGGGGCCGCTGGAGGTGGCCACCGACTGCGGCCTGGTGGAGATCAGCGGGACGCGGTTGCGTGGGCTGCTCGTCCGGCTCGCGGTCGATGTCGGCCGTCCCGTCGCGGTGGATGCGTTGGTGGATGCCTTGTGGCCGGAGGCCGCGCCGGCCGACCCGATCGCGTCGCTCCATTCGCTCGTGTGGCGACTACGGCAAGCGTTTCCCGACGGGTCCCTGGTGCGGTCGGGAAACGGCTGGTACCAGCTGGAGCTGCCGCGAGATGCGGTAGACCTGAGCCTGTTCGAGCAGTTGGCAGACGAGGGCCGGCGGGCTCTGCGGGCCGGTCGTACCGTCGAAGCTCGACGTTTGCTGGCGGAGGCATTGGCATTGTGGCGCGGCGAGCCGCTCATCGACGTTGTGCCTGCGCCGTACGCGGTCGCCGTCGCAGTTCGGTTGCGGGAGCGTCGGCTGATAGCCCTCGAGGATCGCTTGGAGGCAGATCTCTCCGTGGAGTCCGCCTCCTCGGTTGCCGCGGAGTTGGCCGAGTTGACCGCCGCGCATCCGTTACGCGAGCGATTGTGCGTGCTCTTGATGAGGGCGCTGGACGCCGATGGCCGACCGGGGGAAGCGCTGACCGTTTACGAGAACATCCGGCGCCGATTGGCCGAAGAGTTGGGCACCGATCCCGGCAGCCAGTTGCGGCAGGCGCACCTTGCGGTGTTGCGCGCCGATCAGCGGGAGAACGCGAGGCCGAGCGGCAACCTGCGCTCGCCGGTCACAAGTTTTGTCGGACGCACCGAAGAGCTCGCTCAGATCCGCGAGCGGATGGGGGAAGGACGGCTACTGACCCTCGTCGGCCCGGGAGGCGTCGGTAAGACGCGGTTGGCGACCACCATCGCCGCGGAAGCAGCCGGCACCGTCGACGGCGGCGTGTGGCTGGTGGAGCTGGCCGCGCTGACCACCTCCGACGACGTGGTACCGGCGGTGCTTGCGGCTGTGGGCCCCCGCGAAATCGGTATGCCGGACCTCTCGACCCGAGGCCGGGATCCCGTACACCGCCTGGTTGAAGCCCTGGCCGGCGCCGAGATCCTCATCGTGCTGGACGACTGCGACCATGTGGTCGAGACCGTTGCGCGGGTGGCGGCGGAGCTGCTGGGCCGCTGTCCGCGCCTGCGCATCCTGGCCACCAGCCGCGAACCCCTCGGCGTCGCCGGCGAGCTGCTGTTCTCGGTGCCGCCGCTGGCACTGCCGGAACCCGGCCGGCCGGCGGCAGAGAGCCCGGCAGTGCGACTGTTCGCCGACCGGGCGATCGCGGTACGCGCCGACTTCGCCCTCACGGAGGAGGTAGCCGTCGCCACGGCCGACGTGTGCCGACGGCTGGACGGGCTGCCGTTGGCGATCGAACTGGCCGCAGCCCGTTTGCGGGCCACGACCCTCGAACAGCTCGCGGCCCGCCTCGACGACCGCTTACGCGTGTTGACCGGCGGGCCGCGTTCGGCACCGCAACGGCATCAGACGCTGCGCGCGGTCGTTGCTTGGAGCTGGGACCTACTTCCCGACCGGGAGCGGCAGCAGGCCGCCCGGCTGGCAGTGTTCCCATCCTCGTTCACCGCCGAGGCCGCCGAACACATCGGCGCCTCCTGGGAAACACTGGACACCCTCGTCGACAAGTCCCTGCTGTCCATGGTCGGCGAGCGCTACCGAATGCTGGCGACCATCCGGGACTACGGCCTGGAGCAGCTCGCCGGAGCGACCGGTGCGATCCGGACGGCGCACGCCACGTACTTCCTGGATCTCGCCGAACGAGTCGCGCCGCACCTGCACGGAGCCGGGCAACTGCCCTGGATCCGGGAACTGACGGCAGAGCGCGACAACCTGCTCGCGACGCTACACTTTGCGGTCGCCAGCCGGGACGCCATGGCCACGAGACGGCTCGGCGCGGTGCTCGGCCTGGTCTGGGCGATCGACGGCGGCCACGCCCAGGCGGCGGACTGGCTGCACACCGCGTTGACCGTTCCCCCTCAGGCCCGGTCGACGGCGGGCTCGCAGGTCGCGGCTCAGTACCTGTTTCACGCGGTACTCGCCGGGTCCGCACCGGACGTCGAGGTAGCGGTAGCGGAGGTGCAGACGTCGACCGGCAGCGAGGGAGACCCGTCGGCGGCGGCGCTGACGGCGGGACTGCTGGCACTGGCCACCCATGACATCCCGGCCGGCCTCGCCGCGCTCGACGAGCGGGTACCCGAGCCCGACCCATGGCAGCGAGGGATTCGGGCCGTGACCCGCTCCATGCTGGAAGGAGCAGGCGGGGACACAACCGCGATGCGACAGCACCTGGCTGACGCGACGGCCGCGTTCCGAGAGTCCGGGGAGCGGTGGGGACTGGCCACCGCACTGACCTACCTCGCGCTCACCGACATCATGATCGACGACCTCGACGCGGCCGCCAAAGCGCTCGACGAGGCGATCACCTTGATCGGCGAGCTGGAAGGCACCGACCACTTCCAGCGCACCTGGCGGGCCATGACACACGTCCAGCAGGGACGCAACGACGAGGCCCACACCGAACTTCGGAAGATCCTCGACGACAACCCACCCCGCCCGGTCGAGGCGATGGCCCGGCTGTTCCTGGCCGACCTCGCCCGGCACAACGGCGATCTGGCCGGCGCAACGACGCAGCTCGCCCACGCCGCGGTGGGCTTGCGTAGCGGTACCTTCAACGATGCGCTGCTGAGGTTGGGGCAGGGGCACCTGGCTCTTGCCCAGGGCGACCTCGCCGGAGCCGGCCCCGCGCTCCGTGAGGCGTTCACGCAGGCTTGCTCGATGCCGGACCTGCCCATGGTGGCCCAGGTCGCGGTCGCGGCGGCGGATCTCGTACGGCAGCGGGGAAACGCCGAGCAGGCTGCGGTCGCTCTCGGCGCCGCGCACGTCTTGCGCGGCGCTCCCGCCGCAAGCAACCCCGACGTCGCCAGGCTCAGCCAAGAATTGCGGACCGCCCTCGGCCCAGCCGCTTACCAGGCCGCCTACGACCAGGGCCAACAGTCCTCTCGCACAACCGCTCTAGACACGATCGCCAATTGCCTGGCACCCGACCTGCCGCGGAAGGACGCTGACATCCGGCTGAGAGCGCTCTGACAGGACGCCTGGCCACCATCTGTGAACAGCCCGGTCGAAACGGCCGAGAGCGTCGACACGTCGATCACGGAGGCCCTGGCGATGATGTTTCTCGAACTGTTCGTCCCCCGCGGAACGTACGACACCGAAGAGCTCCAGCGGTTCGCCGAGAAGCTGACCCTCAAGCAGTTGCTGACCCACGCGGCCGCCATCAGCGACGTCGTGACCGTCCACGAGGCGGCCAGGGCCAACCCAGGGGTGATGGACTTCCTCGACTCCATCAACCACGTGGTCGTCCACGAAATCAGCGCCTGGGTCGTCGGCGGCCGCCTGCTCGATCGGACTGCGCCGCCGCGCTTCATCGCACGCGCCTACGTCCCTGGCCCGTGGCGCAAAGCCATGAGCCCCTTCCTGATCGCCAGCATCACCCGTGCGCTCGCCCAAGCAGACGCCGACCCGGATCGGTTCCACCACGAGCCTCAGGTCGAAGTGCACGTCGTCGGCGTGCCAGAGGGCGGATACGGCCTGTTCGGCCGGGTGGCCGGCGAGTCGTCACTGCTGGAAATGATCAGCCAGGCGAAGACGGACACCGGGAGACCCAACAACCCCGACGCGCTCGTCGATCCGGTGTGCGGCATGGCCTCCGCTGATATGGTCGCCACCCTCGAACACGAAGGTACCGTTTACGGCTTCTGCAGCACCGGCTGCCGCCGACACTTCGCCGACAAACTGGCCAAGGAGTCGTCCCGAGAAGAACCATAAGAACCCTGGGCCTGACCCGTTTTGACGGACGTCCGGGATGAGGGCTGACGCCTTCGGGAAGGATGTTCCATCATGGAGACCATGGGCAGGAAGAAGCCTCGGCCTCGTCGTTCGTTCACCCCTGAGTTCAAGGCCGAGATCATCGAGCTGTGCCAGCGGGGCGACCGGTCGATAGGCCAGGTCGCGAAGGACTTCGACCTGACTGAGACCGGGGTGCGCGAGTGGGTCAAGCAGGCCGAACGTGACGCCGGGACCCGCGCCGACGGCGGGCTGACCACCGACGAACGGGCCGAACTGGCCCGGTTGCGGCGGGAGAACCGCCGCTTGTCCGAGGACGTCGAAATCCTCAAACGAGCGACGGCTTTCTTCGCGAAGGAGACCCGGTGAACGTGTACCCGTTCATCGAGGCGGAGAACGCCGGCAGCGGGAACGTCAAACGCGCCTGCGAACTGCTCAAGGTCTCCCGAGCCGCCTACTACACCCACCGCGCCGCCACCCCCTCCCGGCACGAACGCGACGACTGAAGAGATCGT